>CAZSYT010000186.1:0-1520 GCA_964610905.1 uncultured Acidimicrobiaceae bacterium | reverse complement strand
CTCCGGCCATCTCGGTGGCGAAGCGGGCGTCGACCGGGACGAGCGGGCTGTTCGCTTTGGTCAGGTCGGCGACCAGCGGGCTCGCATGGTGCGGGGGGACCACGATCGCGAGGTCCGCGGCGTCCGGGCCGCTGTCGGGAGCTGGCATCTTCCCTTCGGCCAAGGCGTCGGGGTCGATCTCGGCGCCGAGGCGGACCTCGACGCCAGCGTCTTGGCAGCCGGCGAGCAGCGCGTCGCCGAGCGTGGGCCCGAGCGCGGCGAGCGGGTGCTCCTCTGGCGTGAGCAGCCGGACATGGAGCGGCAGTCCGAGCCGGCGAGCCCGCCGGGCCAGGCGCATGGCCAAGCCGTAGGGCGCAGGGGGGCAGCGGTAGGGGAGGGACGAGATCACGACGTCGACGATGCCCCCCTCGACAGCACCGATCCTCGGCGCGGCCGCCTCGGCCCCCGTCGGGTCCCAGAAGCCCACGATCGACCCGGACATGGCGCCCCCGACGCGTCGAAGGGCGAGCCCCGGGGCCGCGATGACGGCCGCTACCCGGCGCCACGAGCCGGCGATCCTGAGCGAGCCCGGCTCGACCGCCTCGGCCCGGGCCGAGACTACCTCGACCCCGGCGAGCACCACCCGGGTCCGGTAGCTGGCGGCACGGGCGTCACCGGTGGCCACGGCGAGCGTGCCAGGCAGGTACTCGGATAGGCCCTCGGGAACGACGAGCACGACCTCGACCCCGGCCGACTCCCGCAGCCGCCGGACGGCGGCGAGCCCCGCCGGCCCGGGCCGAGACTACCTCGACCCCGGCGAGCACCACCCGGGTCCGGTAGCTGGCGGCACGGGCGTCACCGGTGGCCACGGCGAGCGTGCCAGGCAGGTACTCGGATAGGCCCTCGGGAACGACGAGCACGACCTCGACCCCGGCCGACTCCCGCAGCCGCCGGACGGCGGCGAGCCCCGCCGGCCCGGCGCCCACCACGGCGACGAGCGGCGCCGACGTCACCCCATCACCGCTCGGACGCGGCAGTGTGCTCCCCCGCGAGGCCGCCCCATGCCGGGCTCCCTACCCATCGGATTCGTCGCCGAGCGCGCCGTCGTCGCGCTGCACGGCGTCCGTCGGCTCGCCTCCAGCAGGCTTGGACCACCACAGCTCGAGCTGGATGTGATCGGGATCCCTGAAGACGAGCGCCGATCCGACCTCGGTGTCTGCCACCGGCGAGTGCTCGACACCGAGCGACACCAGACGCTCTTGCCAGGCGTCGAGGTCTCGGCGCTGCCGGACGGCGAAGCCGACGTGGTCGAGCCCGGCGCGCTGCTCGTCGAAGCGTTCTCCTGGGAACCCCCGGTGCTGGTTCAGCCCGATCACCAGACCCGAGGCCTCGTGGCCGAGCACGATCATGGTGCGCTCCGCGAAGTCCACCCGCCGCACCCGTGCCAGCCCGAGCACTCGTTCGTACCACGCTGCGCTGGTCTCGGCGTCGGACACCGACAGGTCGAGGTGACCGATGCCAGAGAACCCGGCTACCTCCAT
>CAZSYT010000185.1:0-1637 GCA_964610905.1 uncultured Acidimicrobiaceae bacterium | reverse complement strand
CGGCTCTGCATGTCGGAGATGACCTTGCGCTCGAACCAGATCATGAGCATGACGGCGACCATCAGGGCGGCGAAGACGACCACCACCTTGATGAGCACGATCAGGAGGACGGCGAGCCCGACTCCCTTGGCGAAGAGGGGGTCGCCGACCGCCACGAGCGGCCGCAGCGCGGCGACGAACGACGGGGTCGCGCTCACGTCGTCTCCAGTCGGACCTCGGTGACCGGCCCGTCGGTGTCGACGAGGTCGGCGGCCGTGGCGTCCGGGGCGCCCGACAGGGGCACGTTCACCTCGGTGGCCACGACCTTGCGCGGCAGGTCGGCATCGGCGAGGACCTCGACCTCGACCGAGCGGCGGGCCGTGCGCAGGCGGGCCTGGTCGCCGGAGCGGAGCCCGAGGTCGTCCAGGTCGTGGGGGTTTGCCCGCACCGGCGCGGGCACGACGAGGGCGGCGAGCGCCGGCGAGCCCTCGACCGCCGCGCCCCGGTCGTAGAGGCGGCGGGAGGCAACGAGCCGGTGCGAGTAGCTGTCGGTCGGCGCCACGTGCGGCGGCTCCGGTGCGACGGGCCCCGCGACCAGCGGCGGCACGGGGACGGCCGTACGGTGCTCGGACGGGGCCGCACCTCCCCGCCCGGGCGAGGCCGGGCTCGGCACCTCGGCCAACCCGGCCCGGGGCGGTGCGCCTTGGCGCTCGACCGACTCGATGCCCGGGAAGGCGATCGGGTCGAGGCGCGGGCGGGGACCGGCAGCGATCGAGACGGGCACCGAGGGGACCGGGACGACGACGCCGTCGGCTGCCCCCGGGGCGTCGAGCACGGCGCGGGTGAGCCCGGCGTACGCGGGCGCCAGCCGCTCGACCTCCTCCCACACCTCGGCGAGCGAGGCGAGCCCGAGGTCGGCCCCGAGGTGGGCGGCGAGCTCGACGGCGATCATCCAGTCGGGCCAGGCCTGGCCGGGCGGCACCACCTTCTGGCCCAGCCGGCTGACCCGTCCCTCGACGTTGGTGGTCGTCCCGGGGCGCTCGTGGGCCTCGGCGGCGGGCAGGACGACGTCGGCCCGCGCCGTCGTGGCGTTGGGCGAGCCCGCCACCGCCACCACCAGCTCGGCACCGGAGATGCCGGCCTCGGCCAGGCGGCGGTCGGGCACGTCCGACAACGGGTCGGCGCCGACGACGAGGAGCGCGCGCACCCGGTCCTCCCCGTCTCCGGGCCCCTCGCCGGCCGCCGAGGCGAGCATCGCCAGCGTGTCGCGGCCTCGGCGCTCGGGCACGGCGCCCCACGCCTCGGCGAACCACGCCCGCCCGTCCTCCGACGTGGTCCGCCCGGGCAGCAGGCCCGGGGCCATCCCCATGTCGAGCGCACCGTGCACGTTGCCACGTCTAAGGGCGGGCAAGAACCGGGCACCGGGCAAGGCACGGGCGAGCGTGCACGCCGCCGAGGCGACGAGGCGGGCGTCCTCGGCGAGGGACGGGCGCCCGACGACGACGGCCACCCGGCGGGCGCCGAGCAGGCGGCGCGCCTCGGCCCAGGCGTCGGCGTCGGCCGCTGCGCCGGCCGGGGCGGTCGGGGCGACCAGCCGGGCGACGGCGGCGGACGGGTCGCCCGGGCCGACGCGCCGCGAGACGGCTGCCATCGGCGTG
>CAZSYT010000184.1:0-1640 GCA_964610905.1 uncultured Acidimicrobiaceae bacterium | reverse complement strand
AGAACATCTCCTGCCACTGGCGGACCATGCCCAGGTAGGCGTTGTTGAGGATGGCCACCTTGACGGGGATCCGCTCGGCGCTGGCCGTCACCAGCTCCTGGGCCGTCATCTGGAAGCAGCCGTCTCCGTCGACCGCCCACACCATGCGGTCGGGCCGGCCGACCTTGGCGCCGATGGACGCGGGGACGGCGAAGCCCATGGTGCCGAGCCCACCGGAGTTCACCCACGTGTAGGGGTGCTCGAAGCGCCACCACTGGGAGGCGAACATCTGGTGCTGGCCCACCCCGGAGACGACGATGGTGTCGTCGGGCGTCGCGTCACGCAGGGTCTCGAGGACGAACTGGGGCTTCAGCCCGTTCGCCGAGGCCTCGTGCGAGCGGTCGTAGACGAGGGGGTAGCGCTCCTGCCACTCGGCGAGCTGAGCGCGCCAGGGGGCCAGCCGGCTCCGGGGCAGCGCCGCGGCCGGCGTCCCGGACAGCGCCTCGGCGCCGACGGGCGCGTCGGCCGGGCTGCCGCCGCCCGTCGCACGGGTCGACGCCGAGTGCGGGAGCCCGAGGGCGTCGAACGCGCCCAACAGCTCCTCGGTCACCACACGGCAGTCCCCGGCGATGGCCACGTCGGCCCGCCGGATCTTGTTGAGCTCGGCCGGGTCGATGTCGACGTGGACCACCTTGGCGCCGGGAGCGAAGGCGTCGACCTTGCCGGTCACCCGGTCGTCGAACCGGCTGCCCAGGGCGAGGAGGAGGTCGGCACGTTGCATGGCGGTGACCGCCGTGTAGTTCCCGTGCATGCCCGGCATGCCCAGGCACAGCGGGTGCGAGTCGGGGAAGGCGCCCCGTGCCATCAGCGTCGTGACGACCGGGATGCCCGTACGCTCGGCGAGCTCGCGCAGTGCGTCGGCGCCGCGCGCCTTGAGCACGCCCCCGCCGGCGTAGATGACCGGGCGCTCGGCGGCCAGCACGAGCTCGGCAGCCCTCCGGATGGCGGCCGGGTCCCCCTCCAGCGCCGGGCGGTAGCCGGGGAGGTCGAGGTCGTCGGGGCTCGGCCAGTACCACTCCATCTCGGCGTTGGCGACGTCCTTCGGCAGGTCGACGAGGACGGGGCCCGGCCGGCCGGTCGTGGCCACGTGGAAGGCCTCGGCGACGACGCGGGGGATGTCGGCGGCATCGGTCACGAGCCAGTTGTGCTTGGTGATCCCCATCGTGATGCCGGTGATGTCGCTCTCCTGGAACCCGTCGGTCCCGATCAGCGATGTGGCCACCTGGCCGGTGACCACCACCAACGGGACCGAGTCCATGTAGGCGTCGGCGAGCGGCGTCACGATGTTGGTGGCCCCCGGCCCGCTCGTCACCATGGCCACCCCGGGACGACCGGTGACGTGGGCGTAGCCCTCGGCCATGTGGCCGGCGCCCTGCTCGTGGCGCACGAGGACGTGGCGGATCGACGAGTCGATGATCGGGTCGTACACCGGCAGGATGGCCCCGCCGGGCAGGCCGAACATCACCTCGACCCCCTGCATCTCCAAGCTCTTGATCAGCGCTTGTGCTCCGGTCAGTCTCATCGGTGCTCCCTGGTCGTGCGTCGGGTCGGGTGTCGGGTGTCGGGTGTCGGGTGTCGGGTGTCGGGTGTCGGGTGTCGGG
>CAZSYT010000183.1:0-1669 GCA_964610905.1 uncultured Acidimicrobiaceae bacterium | reverse complement strand
CTCATCGACTGGCGCAACCGGTGGTCACCGGGATGCGTCCCTATCCGCTGAGGCTCTGAGGCCGGCACCTGCCCCACGCCCGGCTTCCGGGACCGTTCGGGTCAGGCGGCCTCCTCCTGCACAGCCGGGTGGGCCGACTGCTCGCTGCCGCCGGGTGAGCTGGCGGTGGCGGCACCTGCCTCCGGACCTGCGGCCACACGGACTGCGGCGCCGACGACGGCACCGACCACGTCGATGACGGCGCGTGCAGCGACCTCGAGCTCGTCCCGCCCGACGTCGAGCGACCGAGCGGTGCAGGACTCGGGCCACAGGCCGACCACGCGGCGGGCGGTCGGCCGCGGCGGGCCGGCCAGCAGGTCGACGAGAGCCACCAGCGCGAGCTCGGCGCGCCACGTCGGCCCCGGCGTGCCGGCGCACACCGTCACGACGGTGCTGGATGTCACGTGCTCGCCTGCGTCGTCTCTCGCGCTGGTCCCGGCGCCGCCCTCGGCGCCCGGCCCGCTGTTCCCCTGCACATCACGGCGTCGCGAGCCCTCGCCATCCGGGCGCTCGCTACCCCCTGGCTGCACGCCGTCCCCAGGATGCCCCTCACTGGCACCGGGTCGGCCGACCCGGACGTCGGCGCGTGCCCGGAGCCGCACCACGGGGCCGCCGGCGAAGGTGACCCGTCGAGCGGGACCTCCGAAGCGCACTTGGCGCTGCGTGGTGAGGCCCTGCCAGTCGAGCATGGGCCAGAGGAGCGACGCCCACGTCGTAGCCTCGGCGAGCACCGCGCCGCGAGCACCCGGGCCGGCGGTGGCGAGCCACGGCTCCCAGTGGAACTGCCGCCATCCCGTCCGCTGCCACGCGTCGACCGCCTCGTCGGCCACGCCGATGACGGCCTCGGCCGGGGTCCGGAACCTGCCCGCCGCACATGCGTCCAGCGCGGCCAGGCCGAGCGACCGGCGGACGGTGGCCGGTGACCACCGGAAGCGGTCCGACCCCGCAGCTCGCGCCGGGTCGCGCAGCACGTCGGGTCGCACCTCGAGGTCGACGCTGGTGGCGTGAGGGTGGCAGAGCCGATCGCGGAGCGACGACCGGACCGCCGCGAGGTCGGCGGTCGTGAAAGCGGCGCTCGCCGTGCCGAGGAGGAGCTCCGTCGGCGCGGTCATCGCCGGCGGTGCCGCCGGCACGACCCGTACGGCGAGGTCGGAGGCACCGGGCCTCCGGCGCCTGGACGCCCCGCACCGTGCTGCCCGGCGACCCGACCGGTCGGCTGCGACACCTGACCGGTCTGACGAGCGGTCGCGGGGTAGCCCCCCGGTCCGTGGCGAAGCCCGGTAACGCCTCCTGCGAGCCCGCCGCCCGCTCCGGCGACGGCGTCTGCGAGCGTCGAGCCCGACGCCGGGAGGTCGCCACACCACGGGCAGCGGGCGTCCTCCGATCCAGCGGCAACGCGGTCGTCCTGGTGCCCCCCGGCGATCCGCCTCGCCGCCGCGGCGACGCGGTCGGCGGCGCGTTCGAGCATCGCGAGGTCCACGGCGTCGACGGCCAGGGTTCCCGTCGCCGAGTAGAAGGTGGCCACGGAGAAGGGCGGTACTCCCTGGCTGAGCGTGTAGGCGAGCGCCGCGAGGTGCCGGTCGAGCTCGTGGACCGGGCTGCGGTCGCCGGTCCGGAGCGAGACGAGGGC
>CAZSYT010000182.1:0-1805 GCA_964610905.1 uncultured Acidimicrobiaceae bacterium | reverse complement strand
CCGTCGCGCCGGGCGAGGGATCCGGCGAGGCGAAGGCCGTTGTAGGAGCGCTCGGCGCCATAGGGCGGGTCGTTCAGCACGACGAGGACGTTCATCGGAATGCTCACTCTCTCTTCGAGGTCTCGGGCACGGGGTGCTCCTCGCGTGCCTGGTGATAGGCGGTGACGAGGTGGTCGGCGGCGAGGGCGAGCGCAGCGCCGGTCGTGTCGCGACCGAGCGAGAGCCGCACCGCGGAAAGGGCGACCTCGGGAGCGACCCCCATGGCCAGAAGGGTCGCCGACGGCGTCTCTTCACCGGCGTGGCACGCCGAGCCGGTCGAGGCGGCGATGCCGGGCGCCCGGGCGAGGAGGTCCGCGCCGCGCACCCCGGGGAACGAGACGAACAGCGTGTTCGGCAAGCTGGCGTCGAGGGGGGTGTGGCAGACGAGCCCGGGGACGGCGGCGGAGAGCGCGGCAAAGAGCTCGTCTCGAAGCGCGCCGAGGCGCGCCGGGTCGAGGGCGAGGCGGGAGCGGGCGAGCTCGCACGCCGCGCCGAGGCCGACGATGCCCGCCACGTTCTCCGTGCCCGGCCGCAGCCCGCGCTCCTGGCCGGCGCCGACGAGGAAGGGCAAGAGCGGCGTGCCCCGGCGCACGTAGAGCGCCCCGACGCCCTTCGGGGCGTAGCACTTGTGGCCAGCGATCGAGCACAGGTCGACCCCGAGGTCCTCGACCGAGACGGGGACCTTGCCGACCGCCTGGGCGGCATCGGCGTGGACGACGGCACCGGCGTCGCGCGCTGCCGGTGCGAGCTCGGCGAGCGCCAGGAGCGCCCCGGTCTCGTTCTGGGCGAGCAGCATCGTGCAAAGAGCCACCTCGCCCGACAGCGCGGCGGTAGCGGCTGGCAGCTCCAGCAGGCCGGCTCCGGTGACCGGCACGCGGGTGACCGCCCACCCGCTCGCCTCGAGGCGCCCACAAGGTGAGGCGGTGGCGGGGTGCTCGACGCTCGAGGTGACGATCCGGCACCGCTCGGCCGGCGTCGTGGCGGCGGTGCCGAAGATGGCAAGGTTGTTCGACTCGGTGCCACCGGAGGTGAAGACGATCTCGTCGGCCGCGGCACCGACGAGGGCGGCGACCTGCTCCCGGGCCCCCTCGACAGCCCTACGGGCGGCGCGCCCGAGCGGGTGGTCGCTCGAGGGGTTGCCGAACTCGCCTCGCAGGTGGGGCAGCATCGCCTCGAGCACCTCGGGCGCGACCGGCGTGGTGGCGTTGTGGTCGAGGTAGACGACCTCGTCGATTGCTGTGGTGCTCATCGGCGCCAGCCCGGTGTCGTCTCGGGCCCGTCCGCCGGTGCCGTGGCAGGAGTGTCGGTGCCGGCGGCGACGGGGAAGCCGGCCTGGCGCCACTCGGGGAGCCCGTCCTCCAAGCAGCGCGCCCGCAGCCCCCGGGCACGTAGCGTCGCGACCGCCTCGGGGGCGAGCAGGCACAGCGGCCCCCGGCAGTAGGCGACGACCTCGAGGCCGGGGTCGAGCTCGCCGAGGCGGGCCTCGAGGTGCTCCAAGGGCAGCGAGACTGCGCCGGGGATGTGGCCGGCCGCGTACTCCTCCGCCGGGCGGACGTCGAGCACGACCACCTCGCCCGACCGGGCGCGCTCGAGCAGCTCGGCCCGGGTCACCCGCTCCGCGCTGTCGCTGCCCGCCCCGATCGCGCGCAGGATCTGGTCGACCTCCGCCAGGCGTGCCCGGCCCAGGTCGCCGAGCGCGGTGACGAAGCGGCAGACCTCCTCGCCGGCCGCTCGGTAGTAGACGCGGGTCCCCTCCCGGCGGGTCT
>CAZSYT010000181.1:0-1867 GCA_964610905.1 uncultured Acidimicrobiaceae bacterium | reverse complement strand
TCGTTCTTCTTCTCCCGCTCCGAGACGATCTGGGGCGGCACGGCGGAGATCCAGCGCAACATCGTCGGCGAACGCGTCCTCGGGCTGCCCAAGGAGCCCAAGCCGGCCTGACCGCCCCGTCCCACCGGGGGCGACCGGGGCCCCGGAGCCGGTACCGGGTCAGAAGCTCGGGACGTACCCGCCGCGCCCCATGGCGTCGGCGGCGAAGGGGTCCATCGACTCGTCGACCCCGCCACGGACCTCGGTCACCCACTCGAGGCGCCCGGTCAGGATCCGCTCGACCCCGCCCTGGAGCGTCGACGCGCTGATCGCGCACGAGCTGCACGCTCCCTGCAGCTGGACCTCGACGACGCCGGACTCGACGTCGGCACCGACCAGCACGAGGTCGCCACCGTCCGCCTGCACGGCCGGACGCATGAGCTCGATGAGGCCCTGCAGGTCGGCCAGCCGGGAGGCACGTTCCTCGTCGGAGAGACCTCGGGTGCCAGCGGCACCGGTCGCCTCGGACTCACCCTGCGGTGCGTCGTGCTGGTCGCTCACTCGCTCGTCCCTCGCTCGCGCTCACCGGCCACCGGACGGTGACGGCTTCCTCCCGACGAGCGTACCGGCCGCGAGCAGCGCTCGTTCGCGCCCGGCGGCGGCGCTCCGGTCGGTGCCTCGCAGCCCGACGGGTCGCCGGCTACCATGAGCCGTGCCCATGGTGCGACCAGCCACCCCACTGGGTCCGGTCGGGCTCATGTTGCCGACCATCCCCCAGGACGGAACCGCCAGCTGGACAGGTGTCCCGGCCCATGGTGCCACCGGGGGTACGAACGATCCCGGCGACGGGGCCGGTCCGGCGGACGACGCACCGTTCGCGGCACTGACCGCGACGTGCGCAGCCGCCGAGGCGGAGGGTGCCTCGGCCCTGTGGGTGTGCGACCACGTCTTCTGGCACCGCCCCGTCCTCGAGTGCATGACCGCCCTCACCGTCGCGGCCATGGCCACCCGGCGCATCGTCGTGGGCACGTCGGTCGTCCAGCTCCCCTTGCGCAGCGCGACCGTGGTGGCCAAGCAGGCTGCCGCGCTCCAGTCGGCCACCGGCGGACGCGTGGTGCTCGGCGTCGGCGTGGGCAGTCACCCGGGCGAGTACGAGCAGGCCGGGGCCGACTACGGGCGCCGGGGCCGCCACCTCGACGCCGGCATCGCGGCACTCCGCCGGTCGTGGGAGAGCGGCCACGGCGCCACAGCCGGGGACGTCGACGCCGGCGGCGCCGCGCGCTACCGACAGCTGCCCGCGCCCACGCCCACGCCCGTGCCGGTCTGGGTGGGCGGGTCGTCGGAGGCGGCGCTGCAGCGCGCCGCCAACCTGGCGGACGGATGGATGCCGCTGTTCCTCGGGGTCGAGGCGTACGAGTCCGCCCTCGAGCGCCTGCGCAAGGAGGTCGACCGGGCGGGGCGGCCCGAGGGGTCCGTCGCGGCCTCGCTCGTCCTCTTCGCCTCCGTGGACGACGACGCCGAGGAGGCGCGCCGGCGCGGCCTGGCGTGGATGTCCTCGCTGTACGGACTGCCGACGCGGGCCTTCGCTCGCCATCTCGCCGCCGGCACGGCGACCGACGTCGCCGTCGTCGTCGACAGCTATCTGCGGGCAGGCGCCGAGCACGTCGTGCTCTACGTGACCGACGACCGCCCACTCCCCCAGTTCGCCGCGCTCCTGGCCGCACTGGGGTCGACCCCCCGACCGACTACCCGCTGAGCCGTCACCTGCTCGACCGTCCACCCACCGCCGGCAGCCACGACCACCACACCGAGCGGCCCGACCGAACCCCGCCCCCGAACCCCGCCCCCGAACCCCGCCCCCGAACCCCGCCCCCGAACCCCGCCCCCG
>CAZSYT010000180.1:0-1958 GCA_964610905.1 uncultured Acidimicrobiaceae bacterium | reverse complement strand
GAGCGCCGCCTTCTCGATGACGCCCGACTCCTGCATCTCAAGCCAGAGGTCGGTGCCCTCGCGGGTCCGCTCCCCCACCCCGGCGAAGACCGACACGCCGCCGTGGCCGGTGGCCACGCGGTTGATCATCTCTTGGATGAGGACGGTCTTGCCGACGCCGGCCCCGCCGAAGAGGCCGATCTTGCCGCCCTGCACGTAGGGCTCGAGGAGGTCGATGACCTTGATGCCCGTCTCGAACATGACGGCGCGGGGCTCGAGGGTGTCGAAGGCCGGGGCGGCCCGGTGGATCTCCCAGTGGTCCTCGGCCTCGCCGATCGAGTCGGTGTCGAGCGGCTTGCCCAGCACGTTGAAGACGTGACCGAGCACGGCGTCGCCCACCGGGACGGCGAGCCCGTGGCCGAGGTTGCGCACGGGGGCGCCGCGTGTCATGCCGTCGGTGGGCCGGAGGCACACGCACCGCACCCGGCCGTCGCCGATCTGCTGGGCGACCTCGGCGGTGACGACCTCCTTCGTGCCCTCGAGCTCGACGTCGACCTCGACGGCCATGTTGATCTCGGGGAGGGCGTGAGGAGGGAACTCGACGTCGATGACGGGCCCGGCGATGGCCACCACCCGGCCGTCTGGTTGGGGGGTGGCGCCGCCGGTGGTGGGTGCTGGGGCGGTCGTGGTCATGGGTGTGCTGCTCCCTCGGTGTGGTGTGGTCCCTCGGTGTGGCGTGGTCCCTCGGTGTGGCGTGGTCCCTCGGTGTGGCGTGGTCCCTCGGTGTGGCGTGGTCCCCGCGCCGGGCTGTCGGTCGCAGGTGCCCGGCCCGCGGCGGGGGCCGGTGACGGGCCTGAGAGCGTACCGTGCGGTGTCGTCACGTCAGCTCCCCACCTGGATGACGAGCCCGCCCTCGTCCTTCGCTGCGCCGGCGCGCAGTGCCTCGGCGCCGCCGACGATCTCCATGATCTCGGTGGTGATGGCGTCCTGGCGGGCTCGGTTCATGATGCGCGAGTACTTCTTGATGAGCTCTTCGGCGTTGTCGGTGGCCGCCGCCATGGCGCGCTGGCGGGCTGTGAGCTCGGAAGCCGAGGCCTCGAGGAGCGCCCCGAAGATCGCCGTCTCGGCGGCTCGGGGGGCGAGCGTCTCGAGGAGGACGGCGGCGTCGGGCTCGAACTCCGTGTAGCCGAGGCGTGCCGGCGCCTCGGCCTCCCCGGCCGCCCCCTCGTCGCCGTCGTGCTGGCGCGGGTCCTCGAGGGGGAGGAGCTGGCGCACCTCGACCTGCTGGGAGCCAGCCGAGCGGAAGCGGGTCGACACCAGCAGGACCTGGTCGACCTCGCCCCCGACGAACGGCCCGAGGACGGCGGCGGCGACCTCGCGGGCGTCCGCGAAGCTCGGCCGCTCGCTCATCCCGATGAAGGAGCGCTCGACCGGCTGGTGGCGGAAGCGGAAGTAGGCCTGGGCCTTCTTGCCCACCGTGAAGAGCCGGTGCTCGACACCGGCCGACCGCCCGTCGGCGAGCAACCGCTCGGTGGCCCGGAAGACCGAGGCGTTGTAGCCCCCGCAGAGGCCCCGGTCGGCGACGATCGACAGCACGGCCACCCGTTCCACCCGCTCGGGGACGCCGAGGAGGCGCCCGGCGGCCACGGGGTCGCCGGCGGCGGCCTCGAGCACCAGGCGGGCCATGCCCACCTGGTAGGGCCGTGCCACGGCGATCCGCGCCTGGGCCCGCACGATCTGGGAGGCGGCGATGAGCTCCATCGCCTTGGTGATCTTCTTCGTCGACTGCACGCTCCGGATGCGTCGCCGGAGGATGCGCTCCTGGCCGCCGGCCACGGGTCAGCCGTCCGTGCCGGTGTCGAACGACCGGCCGAAGGCCTCGAGCGCCTGGTCGAGCGCGTCGCCCTCGGGGAGCTCGCCGGTCGACCGGATGGTCTCGAGCAGGTCGGCGTGGTTGGCCCGGAAGTAGCTGCGCACCT
>CAZSYT010000179.1:0-1973 GCA_964610905.1 uncultured Acidimicrobiaceae bacterium | reverse complement strand
GGGTCGGTGAAGCGGAGGAAGTACCACGACGAGTCGACGAAGGTGTCCATCGTGTCGGTCTCGCGCTCCGCCGGGCCCCCGCACACCGGGCACGTCGTGGTGCGGAACGCCTCGCTCGTGGCGAGGGGCGACTCGCCGGTCGGGCGGAACTCGACGTCGTCAGGAGCGAGGACGGGGAGCTGGTCCTCGGGCACGGGCACGATGCCGTGGTCGGGGCACGTCACCACCGGGATGGGGCAGCCCCAGAAGCGTTGGCGCGAGACCAGCCAGTCGCGCAGGCGGTAGTTGACCGTGCGCGTGCCGATGCCCTCGGCCTCGAGCCACTCGGTCGCCCGCTCCTTGGCCGTCGGGATGTCGAGCCCGTCGAGCCACGCGCTGTTGACCTTCACCCCGGGGCCCGTGTAGGCACCGCCCGGGCCGCCGTGGGGGCCTCCGTGCTCGTCCCACCCGTCGGGGGGCTGGACGGTGCGGACGATCGGCAGGCCGTAGGCCTCGGCGAAGGCCCAGTCGCGGGTGTCCTCGGCCGGAACGGCCATGATGGCACCCGTGCCGTAGCCCATCAGGACGTAGTCGGCCACGTAGACCGGTACCTGGCCGCCGGTGAACGGGTTGACGACGTGGGAGCCGGTGAAGGCGCCCCGCTTGGCGAGCGCCGTCCCCCCGTCCTCGGCGAGGCGCTCGATGTCGGAGCTGGCGGCGGCCCGGGCCCGCAGCTCCTCGACGGCGGATCGCTGGTCGTCGGTGGTGAGCTCGTCGACGAGCGGGTGCTCGGGGGCCACCACCGCGTACGTCATCCCGAAGGAGGTGTCAGGCCGGGTGGTGAACACCCGGAGGGCCAGCGGGGGACGGCCGTCGGTGCCGTCGCGGCCGGCGACCGGCAGGTCGAACTCGGCCCCTTCGGAACGGCCGATCCAGTTGCGCTGCATGGTCTTGACCCGCTCGGGCCACTCGAGGTCGTCGAGGCCCTCCAGGAGCTCGTCGGCGTAGCGGGTGATCCGGAAGAACCACTGCTCGAGGTCGCGCTTGCCGACGACGTCGCCGGAGCGCTCGCAGGTGCCGTCGGCGAGGACCTGCTCGTTGGCCAGCACCGTCTGGCAGCCCGGGCACCAGTTGACCGGTGCGCTGGCCCGGTAGGCAAGGTCGGCGGCGAGCAGGCGCTGGAAGATGACCTGGGTCCACTTGATGTACTCGGGGTCGTGGCTGCGGACCTCGCGCCGCCAGTCGTAGACGGCCCCGAGGGCCACGATCGACTCCTTCAGCTCGGCGATGCGGGCGTCGGTGAAGATCCGCGGGTGGGTGCCGGTCTTGATGGCGGCGTTCTCGGCGGGGAGGCCGAAGGAGTCGAAGCCGAACGGGGAGAGGACGGCGTGGCCGAGCATGGTGCGGTGGCGCACCAGCAGGTCGCCGAAGGTGTAGTTGCGCACGTGGCCCATGTGGGCCGGCCCCGAGGGGTAGGGGTACATCGTGAGCACGTACCAGGGGGGCCGGGGGTCGTCCGCGTCGACCTCGTAGGTGCCCTCGGCGGCCCAGCGCTCCTGCCACTTGCGCTCGACCGCCACGACGTCGTAGGCGCGTGCCATGGGCGCAGATCGTACCGGCCGCACACGGGAGCCCCGGGTGGGGGCGGCGGCGTCCCCGGGGGCGGCGGCGTCCCCTGGTGGGGGCGGCGGCGTCCCCGGGGGCGGTCCGTGGGACGGTCTCGGGCGGGAGCGGGTCGCCCCGGGGCGCGGCGGTGCTCCTCGGCCGGCGCCCCTGCCCGGCCGCTCCCGGCACGACGGGGGCGCAGGAGCGAACTGGTAACGTGTGAGGTCTCCGGGGGCGTAGCTCAGCTGGTAGAGCGCTTGACTGGCAGTCAAGAGGTCCGTGGGTTCGAGTCCCATCGCCTCCACTCGTGTTCCGTATTCGAAATCGGACACGTTGAAGACCCCGTCGAAGGGCGGCCGGTACTGCTCATGGCAGAGCCGGCCGCCTTT
>CAZSYT010000178.1:0-2213 GCA_964610905.1 uncultured Acidimicrobiaceae bacterium | reverse complement strand
GAGACGCAGCAGTACCTGGTCGAGGAGGTCCAGAAGGTCTACCGCGACCAGGGCGTCTCGATCCACGACAAGCACATCGAGCTCATCGTCCGCCAGATGCTGCGCCGGGTGCTCGTGGCCGAGCCGGGGGACGCGCCCTTCCTCCCCGGTGAGCGGGTCGACAGCCGCACGTACGCCGAGGTCAACCGGACGCTGGTCCAGGACGGCAAGCGGCCCGCCGAGGGGCGCCCCGAGCTGATGGGCATCACGAAGGCCTCCCTCGCCACCGACAGCTGGCTGTCGGCGGCCTCGTTCCAGGAGACCACCCGGGTGCTGACCGAGGCGGCCATCGAGGGCAAGTCGGACCAGCTCTTCGGGCTGAAGGAGAACATCATCATCGGCAAGCTGATCCCGGCCGGCACCGGCATGGACCGGTACCGGAGCATCCGTCTCGAGATGCCCGGCGCCGAAGCCCTGCCGTTCTGGGCGATCGGTGCCGAGGGCCGCACCGGGACGGAGGACCTGGCGGCGTGGCTCCGCGACACGGGGACCGAAGGCTCGGCCGAGCCCTTCGCCTCGGACATCGACGCGAGCTGGCTGGGGGCGGTCCCCGGCCCGGCCGGCGACGAGGACGAGGCAGGGAGCACCGCGGCAGGGGAGGGCTCCGGCTCGGCGGAGGCCGGGGCCTGACCCGGGGGCCGTTCCCACCGCGCCCGCCGGGGGCCGCCGCCCGTACGCCGCGGTGGGAGCGCCCCCGCTTGCCTGCCGGTCGTCCCGTGCCGTAGCATTGCCCGTCCGTCCGTGCGCGGACGCGGACCGGATGGCGAGCCCGCCGGCACGCCGTCTCCCGAGGCGGCCGGCCTGCGCCGGCGCCGACCCCACCCGCAGTACCCCGCCGTCGACAGCCCAGAGGTAGCGCGTGCCCACGATCTCCCAGCTCGTCCGCAAGGGTCGGGCGACCAAGCCGACCAAGACGAAGACCCCGGCGCTCCGGGGTGCCCCCCAGCGACGGGGGGTGTGCACGCGTGTCTACACCCACACCCCGAAGAAGCCGAACTCGGCGCTGCGCAAGGTGGCCCGGGTCCGTCTGACGAGCGGCCTCGAGGTCACGGCGTACATCCCCGGCGAGGGGCACAACCTGCAGGAGCACTCGATCGTGCTCGTGCGGGGCGGCCGGGTGAAGGACCTGCCCGGGGTCCGCTACAAGGTCATCCGCGGCACGCTCGACGCCTCCGGAGTGCGCGAGCGCAACCAGGCCCGCAGCCGCTACGGCGCGAAGAAGGAGTCCTGAGGTGCCCCGCAACGGACCCGCTCCCCGCCGGGAGCTGATGCCGGATCCCGTCTACCACTCGGTGCTGGTGACCCAGGTGGTCAACAAGGTGCTGAGCCGGGGCAAGCGGACCCTCGCCGAGCGCATCGTCTACCAGGCCCTCGGCGACGTCGGGGAGAAGACCGGCAACGACCCCGTCACCGTGCTGAAGAAGGCGGTCGAGAACACCCGGCCCGAGCTCGAGGTCCGCAGCCGCCGGGTCGGCGGTGCCACCTACCAGGTGCCCGTCGACGTCCGGCCCCGCCGGGCGACCACGCTGTCGATCCGCTGGGTGGTCGGCTACGCACAGCAGCGCCGCGAGAAGACCATGGCCGAGCGGCTCTCGGGCGAGATCCGCGACGCCGCGAACGGCGTCGGCGCCGCCGTCAAGCGGCGCGAGGACCTGCACAAGATGGCCGAATCGAACAAGGCCTTCGCCCACTACCGTTGGTGAACGGGAGCGCGGCGGCGGTCGCCCGCCGTCCCCGGCCCCCGCGGGGGCCCGCCCGGGCGCCGGCCCTCCCGACGGGGGCCCTCCCGGCACTGGCCCTCCCGACGGGGGCCCTCCCGACGGGGGCCCCGCCCCCACCCCGAGCACGACCCGAAGGCTGACCCACCATGGCTGACACCCCCACCCGAGCGCACCCCCTGGCTAAGACCCGCAACATCGGGATCATGGCCCACATCGACGCGGGCAAGACGACCACCACCGAGCGGATCCTCTACTACACGGGCAAGAGCTACAAGATCGGCGAGGTCCACGAGGGCGCCGCCACCATGGACTGGATGGTCCAGGAGCAGGAGCGGGGCATCACCATCACCTCCGCTGCCACCACCTGCCTCTGGCGCGGACATCGGATCCAGATCATCGACACGCCCGGCCACGTGGACTTCACGGTCGAGGTGGAGCGGTCGCTGCGCGTGC
>CAZSYT010000177.1:0-2389 GCA_964610905.1 uncultured Acidimicrobiaceae bacterium | reverse complement strand
GCCATCTCGCGCTCGCCCTGGAGCACGTGGACCTCCACCGAGGGCTGGTTGTCCTCGGCCGTCGTGAACACCTCGGAGCGCTTGGTCGGGATCGTCGTGTTGCGCTCGATCAGGCGGTGCATGACGCCGCCCTTCGTCTCGATGCCGAGCGACAGCGGAGTGACGTCGAGGAGCAGGACGTCCTTCACCTCGCCCTTCAGCACGCCGGCCTGCACCGCGGCGCCGACGGCGACGACCTCGTCGGGGTTGACGCCCTTGTGGGCCTCCTTGCCGGTCAGGCTCTGGACCAGGTCCTGCACGGCGGGGATGCGGGTCGAGCCGCCCACGAGGACCACGTGGTCGATGTCGCCCTTGGACAGTCCGGCGTCCTTGATCGCCTGCTCGAACGGGCCGCGGCACTTCTCGACCAGCTCGGCCGTGAGCTCGTTGAAGGTGGCCCTGGTCAGCTTGACGTCGAGGTGCTTCGGGCCCTCCGACGTGGCCGTGATGAAGGGCAGGTTGATCTGGGTCTCCTGCACCTGGGAGAGCTCGATCTTCGCCTTCTCGGCCGCCTCCTTCAGACGCTGCATGGCCATCTTGTCGTTGGAGAGGTCGACGCCCTCGGTGTCCTTGAACGTCTTGACCAGCCAGTCGATGACCTGCTGGTCCCAGTCGTCGCCACCGAGGTGGGTGTCGCCCGAGGTCGCCTTCACCTCGAAGACGCCGTCGCCGATCTCGAGGACGGAGACGTCGAAGGTGCCGCCGCCGAGGTCGAAGACGAGGACGGTCTGGTCGGCACCCTCCTTGTCGAGGCCGTAGGCGAGGGCAGCGGCCGTCGGCTCGTTGATGATGCGGAGCACGTCGAGGCCGGCGATGGTGCCCGCCTCCTTGGTCGCCGTCCGCTGGGCGTCGTCGAAGTAGGCGGGGACGGTGATGACGGCCTGGGTGACGGTGTCGCCGAGGAACGCCTCGGCGTCTCGCTTCAACTTGCCGAGGATGCGGGCGGAGATCTCCTGCGGGGTGTACGCCTTGCCGTCGACGTCGACCGTCCACGACGTGCCCATATGGCGCTTGACCGAGCGGATCGTCCGGTCGGGGTTGGTGATGGCCTGGCGCTTGGCCACCTCGCCGACCAGGACCTCGCCCGACTTGGCGAAGCCGACCACCGACGGGGTAGTGCGACCGCCCTCGGCGTTGGGGATGACGACGGGCTCGCCACCCTCCAGCACGCTGACCACCGAGTTCGTCGTCCCGAGGTCGATTCCCACTGCCTTGGCCATCACTGCCTCCTCGCTGCCTGCGGTGCGCCTCGACGGCCAGCGCACGCCGCGGACCCGCGCACCCCACGGGTGCATTCCGAACACTGAGTATAACAAAGTTGATAGCTTTTGTGTCAAGTTTCTTCTGCAACCGGTTTCATGACTGGAAGCACGCTGCCGACCAGGCTGTCCGCGTCGGGCCGAGGGTCAGCGGGAGCCGACCGGGAGCCGACCGGAGGCCGGTGGCGGGGCGGCGAGGGGCCGGTCCGGCGAGGCGGCCCGGGTGCCGTCGCGCCGCCGACGAGCCCCGCCGGCCCTCCGACGGACGGGGGGACGCCGGCTACGCTGCTCGCATGCTCGACCTGGTCCTGCTCCGCCACGGCGAGTCGTTGTGGAACGCCGAGAACCTGTTCACCGGCTGGCACGACGTCGACCTGTCGGCTCACGGTGAGGACGAGGCCCGCGCCGCCGGGCGCCTGCTCGCCGAGGTCGACGACCTCGACCTCCGGGTGGTCCACACGTCGGTGCTCACCCGGGCGGTGCGCACGGCCAACCTGGCCCTCGACGCCGCGGGACGCAGCTGGCTGCCGGTGCGGCGCCACTGGCGCCTCAACGAGCGTCACTACGGAGACCTGCAGGGCCGGAACAAGAAGGAGACGGCCGAGCGGTTCGGGGTCGACCAGGTGAAGGTGTGGCGCCGGAGCTACGACGTCCCGCCGCCGGAGCTGCCCGAGGGTGACAAGCGCCACGCCGCCGCGGACCCCCGCTACCGCGACGTGCCCGCCGACGTGCTGCCCCGCACCGAGTGCCTGGCCGACGTGGTGGTGCGCGCCCTCCCCTACTGGCAGGACACCATCGTGCCCGACCTCAGGGCCGAGGGGGCGCGGGGAGGTGCCGTGCTCGTCGTGGCCCACGGCAACTCCATCCGCGCCCTGCGCAAGCACCTCGATGCCATCGCCGACGCGGACATCGTCGGGCTCGAGGTCCCCACCGGCATCCCCTTCCGCTACCGCCTCGGCGACGACCTCGCCGTGCGCTCGGCCGAGTACCTCGGGGACCCCGAGGCCGCGGCACGGGCCGCCGAGGCCGTGGCCCGCCAGGCGGGCTGAGCCTCCCCACGGGCGCTCCGGCGCCGGTCGTCGCCGCCGGCC
>CAZSYT010000176.1:0-2407 GCA_964610905.1 uncultured Acidimicrobiaceae bacterium | reverse complement strand
CCGCCATGCCGACGATCGGCTCGTTCAGGGGCTTGCCGCCCATCGAGCCGTAGAACTGGGCGTCGCCGAAGGAGAAGATGCCGCCGTCGGCGGCCACCTCCCAGTACCCCTTGCCGTCGGGGGTCGCCGCCATGCCGACGATCGGCTCGTTCAGGGGCTTGCCGCCCATCGAGCCGTAGAACTGGGCGTCGCCGAAGGAGAAGATGCCGCCGTCGGCGGCCACCTCCCAGTACCCCTTGCCGTCGGGGGTCGCCGCCATGCCGACGATCGGCTCGTTCAGGGGCTTGCCGCCCATCGAGCCGTGGAACTGGGCGCTGCCGAACGAGAAGATCCCCCCGTCGGAGGCGACCAGGTCGTAGCTCGGGGCGACGAACGTGTACGTGCCGGCGGGCACGGCTGCGCTCGTGCCGTTGGCCGTCGTCACCGTCACGGCGACGAAGCCAGCGCTCGGCGACGAGGGCGCGACGACCGTGACCGAGGTGGGCGACGCGGCGGTCACCGTGGCCCGGAGCGAACCGAAGTGCACGACGGGCGTTCCCCCCGCCACGAGGTCGGTGCCCGTGATCGTCACCGTCTGGCCGCCGTCCACCGGACCCGACGTGGACGACAGACCGGTGAGCGACGGGCAGCCCCCAGCCGGCTGGAGGGCGGCGGCGACGCCGGGGGCGATGGGCGTGCCGAGGCCGGTCGCCATGTCGTAGCCCGGGGTGGCCGGGTACTCGCCCTTCGAGGACGTCCCCGTGTACGCCGTCGGGTCGTTGTTGCCGCTCGTGACGTCGGTGAACGTCGACGCGGCGCTCGGCCCGGCTGCAGCGGCGTAGAGGGCGGGGTTGGCGAAGCCGGCCGGCGCCGCGCAGCCCTGGTCGACGTCGGCGAGGAGGGCCGCCCACAGGGGGGCGGCGGCGCTCGTGCCGCCGGCGGACGCCCACGGTCTCGTCGGGCCGAGCCCACCGCTGAAGTACACGAGGTAGCCGCCGACCGCCGGGTCGGCGGCCGCCGACACGTCGGGGACCTCTCGGCAGTACTGGCCCGCAAGCGCCGAGCAGGGGGCTCCCGAGGAGTACGAGCTCACGACCCCGGGGCCCGACTGCCAGGTGGGCATGGCGAAGTACTCGGACACACCACCGCCGCTCGCCCCGTAGCCGTCGTTCCACACCGTCTGACCCCCCGGGTCGGCCGGTGAGGTCAGCTTCGTGCCGCCGACGCCGAGGACGAACGGGTCGGCGGCCGGGTCCTGGACCGTGACGGCCGTCGGGCTGGTGCCCGCCGGCAGTGGCTCGCCGAAGCACCCCTCGGCGCCTGCGTCGCCCGAGGCGGACACCATCGTCTGCCCCTGCGCCGCCGCCTGCTCGAACAGCACGTTCTCGACCGTCGCCACCGCGCTCTCCTCCGCCATGGCGGACCCCGACGTCGGCTCGCACGCCACCCAGCTGGTCGACAGCACCGACGCACGGTCGTCGTCGACCATGGTCGTCAGCACGTCGAGGGGGCCGGTACCGGTCGTCGGCGCCGAGTAGACGAGGACCGACGCCCCCGGCGCGAGCCCGGCGGCGTCCTCGATGTCGAGCGCCGCCTCGCCGACCTGCACCCCCGTCGCTCCCCCGTCGACGTTCACCTGCGTCACCGGCACCGACAGCCCGTAGCACGCCTCGTAGGCGGCGATGTCCGAGGGCGTGAACGGCTCGAGCTCCTCGAGCCCGACGGTGACGCCGGCGCCGACCCGGCCCTCGGCGTAGAGGCCGCCGAAGTCGTAGGCCTCGGCGAACCCTGCGACCGTGTTGGCGCCCGTGGCCTGCGCTGCCGCGTCGGCCGTCGGGCACGCCGTCGGTGCCGCCAGTGCCGGCCGCGGCGCCCCGAGGCTCGCACCGGGTACCGCCGGTGCCACCGCCGCGGGCCCGGGCACGATGGTCGGCTGGGGGCGAGCCGTCGTGGTCAGGCCCACGACCCCCGCCACCGCCGGCGCCAGCGCGGCAGGCACCGCCGCCGCCGCCGAGGCCACGAGCCCCACGCGGCCCGACGCCAGGCGGACGGTCGACTCGGCGACGCCGAAGGCGTGCTCCACCTGGGCCACCGTCCCGCTCGCCGCGACGGTGAGGCGGTCGGCCGCCACGGCGCCGACGGAGAGGCCCGAGCGCACGAGCCACGCCCGCACGGAAGCCACGGTGGTCGCCGAGGGTCCGAAGCGGGGTCCGAACTGCCCCTTGGCCAGGTAGTGGTGGTACTCGGCCGACCCCGGCGTCGACACGGCGGCGACGAAGCGCGCGAGGGCACCCGGGTGCGGCACGTCCAGTGCCACCTCGACGGGCACGCGCTGCTGGCCCGGGGCACCGCCCACGACCGTGGCCCCCGGCGGCACGGCCGGTGCCGCTCCCACCCGGACCGTCCCGCCCGGGCCGGTCACCGCCGG
>CAZSYT010000175.1:388-2463 GCA_964610905.1 uncultured Acidimicrobiaceae bacterium | reverse complement strand
CGCCGATCAGCACGTCGGTCGCCCGGTTGATGCCGTCGACCAGCGAGTGCCGGCACCCGTACTTGTTGTCGAACTTCGACTTGGTCACGGCGTCGTTGACGTTGATCGCCGGGAACAGCAGCGTGCCGTCGCGCTCCATGTCCACGAGGCGGTGGACGCCGGTGGTGGTCTCCTCCGAGACGCCCCTGATGCCGTTGGCGACGGTCGTCCAGCGGGTGGGGTCCTCGGCCAGGCTGCGCCCGAGCAGCGAGAGGACGACACCGAACTCCTCGGAGTCTGCCGTCGAGGGGTCGGGCACGGCACCCGCCTTCTCGAACTCGACCCCCTTGTGGACGAGGAGGGTGGCGTCGCCGCCGTCGTCGAGGATCATGGTCGGTCCATCGCCAGGCCAGGTCAGCGCCTGCTCGGTGCACCACCAGTACTCCTCGAGGCTCTCGCCCTTCCAGGCGAAGACCGGCACCCCCGTGGGCTCGTCGACCGTCCCGTCTGGCCCGACCACCACGGCAGCGGCGGCGTGGTCCTGCGTCGAGAAGATGTTGCAGCTCGCCCACCGGACCTCGGCGCCGAGCGCCACGAGCGTCTCGATCAGGACGGCTGTCTGCACGGTCATGTGGAGCGATCCCGTGATCCGCGCTCCCCGCAGCGGCTGCTGTGCCCCGAGCTCGGACCGCATGGCCATCAACCCGGGCATCTCGTGCTCGGCCAGCGAGATCTCCTTCCGGCCGAACTCGGCGAGGGCAAGGTCGGCCACCTTGTACTGGTCCGGCGTGAGTGCGCTCGTCATCAGGGCTCCTTGGTCGCGACGACCTCGATACGGTAGCCCAGGGGCTCGGGCTCGACTCGGGCCCCTGTCCGTCCGACGGCGCTCGGGCCGACGGTCACGTCGGTGGGTGACGGCCTCGCCCGCGGCCGACGGTCACGTCAGTGGGTGACGGCCTCGCCCGCGGCCGACGGTCACGTCAGTGGGTGACGGCCTCGCCCGCGGCCGACGGTCACGTCAGTGGGTGACGGCGCGCCCGGCCGGGTCGAGCACCCACCACTGCCCGCCGAGGTTGAAGAGCCCCTGGCCGGTGGCCTGCCCGGGCGCCGTGTCGGGCAACCAGCGGTAGAGGGGCCAGCCGTTGTAGGTGATCTGGCGGGACCCGTTCGAGCGGGCCACCGTCGAGAGCAGCTTCGGCGAGATGCCGGGGCCGGCGACCGGGTGGGCCACACCCGACGGGAGGAGGTCGGGTGGCCACTGCACGGAGCAGATCTGGTAGCAGGTCGGCACCGAGCGGTGGTCGGGGACGAAGAGGTACAGGGTGAGCCCCTGGCCCGTGACGAGCACGCGCCCGAGGCTCGGGATGGTCCGAGCGGTGACCTCGTAGGACGGGCCGGGCAGGAGGTCGTGCAGCCCGACGTCGTTGCCGAACGTCGCCGGAGTGGCGCCCCGGAGCGTCCCTCCGCACGCGGCGAGCGCCGTCCCCGCGAGCAGCACCGCGGCCGCACGCCGACCGGCTCGCCGCCGGGCCGGCGCCCGGCCTGGGCGCGAGCGGGGACGCCAGGGCATGTCGCCATGATGACAGCGGCGCGCCCCGAGCCGGACGCGGTGGTGCGCGGCCTCAGCGCCGCCGGCGTCGGCGGCGCTTCTCTCCCTCGTCGTCGACTCGTCGTCGGGTCGGAGCGGTGTCGCGCGACCGGGGGCTCGCCGCGTCGTACTGCACCGTGACGGCGTCGGCCAGCGAGCTGCCGTCGAGGGCCATCTGGAGGATGTCGGGGAACTCGGGGCCCCCCTTGACGAGCTCGGGCGTCGGCATCGTCGTGTAGCCGGGCGGAGGAGGCGGCGGCTCGTCGCCGTGGACGGGCGGTGCGCCGCCGCCCGTGGGGCGCCGGTCGCCGTCGGGAGCGGCGACCCCGTCGTCGCCGGTCCCTCCCACCTGCTCGGCGGACGCGACGGTCGTCGCGCCGACCTCGTGGGCCGCCGGTGCCGGGGGAGGCGTCGCAGCCGTTCCGGGTGCGGGCTCGGGCTCGGCTGTCGGGGCGGGCTCGGCTGTCGGGGCGGGCTCGGCTGTCGGGGCGGGCTCGGCTGTCGGGGC
>CAZSYT010000175.1:0-288 GCA_964610905.1 uncultured Acidimicrobiaceae bacterium | reverse complement strand
GGTGGGGACCGGTGCCGGCGGCAGCGAAGCTCCCGAGGGGACCTGTGCCGGTCCACGCGAGACCGACGGCGCTGCTGCCGCGGCCGTGTCAAGCGGAACGGGCTGCTCGCCGCCGGCTCGGCTGCCTTCCTCGGTGGCGGGCTCGATGGGCTGGGCGGGCTCGATGCGCTCCGGGGTGAGGAGGAGGTCGTGGATCGAGAGCGGGCCGTCCGATCGTCCACCCTCGTCCTCGGCCTCGGCCAGGTCGGGCGTCTCGTCCTCGGCCAGGTCGGGCGTCTCGTCCTCGGC
>CAZSYT010000174.1:2124-2659 GCA_964610905.1 uncultured Acidimicrobiaceae bacterium | reverse complement strand
AGCAGCTCGACCTCGAGCCAGCTGGCGAAGCGGGCCTCGTCGCTGAAGAGCGCGGCCATGGCGGGCGGGGCGTAGCGGGGGATCACCCGACGGTCTCCTCTCGGGGGTCGGCGGTGACCGGAGCAGGGGCCGTGCCCGGGTCGGCGGCGGCTTCGGCGACGTCGGTGCGGACCACCATCCCCGGCCACGACAGGCGCCCCACGGCCCGGTAGGCGCGCTCGCGGGCCTCGGCCAGGGTGGGGGCGAGGGCGGTCACCCCGAGCACGCGCCCGCCGGCGGTCACCAGGCGCCCGCCCTCCAGCCGGGTGCCGGCGTGGAAGACGGTCACCGCCGGGTCGTCGACGGCGTCGAGGCCGCAGATGGGGTCGCCCGTCCACGGCGCCTCGGGGTAGCCGGGAGCGGCGGCCACCACGCACACGGCGGCCTCCGGCGAGAAGCGGGGCCGGGTGGCGAGGCGCCCGGCGGCCACCTCGGCGAGCAGGCCGGCGAGGTCCCCGCCGAGGCGGGGAACGACGACCTGGGTCTCGGGGTCGCC
>CAZSYT010000174.1:0-2114 GCA_964610905.1 uncultured Acidimicrobiaceae bacterium | reverse complement strand
GCGTAGAGGACGCCCCTGTAGTCGATACCGCGGCGGGCGAAGACGGGGAGCAGCGGGGCGACGGCCCGGGCGACCAGGTCGTCGACGGCGTCGTCGTCGAGCTCGGCGAGCGGCGAGTAGGCGCCCATGCCTCCGGTGTTCGGGCCGGTGTCGCCGGCGCCCAGGCGCTTGAAGTCGCGGGCGGGGGCGAGGGGCGCGAGGCGGCTGCCGTCGCAGAGGACGAGCAGCGAGCACTCCTCGCCGACGAGGCCCTCCTCGACGACCACGGTGCTGCCGGCGGTCCCGAAGGCCTCGCCGGACAGCTTGGCCTCGACGTCGGCGACGGCCTCGTCGAGCGAGCCGGTGACGAGGACCCCCTTGCCGGCGGCCAGCCCGTCCGTCTTCACCACGTAGGGACCGGGAAGGCTCCGCAGGAAGGCGGTCGCCGGCCCGGCTTCGGCGAAGACGCCGAAGCGGGCCGTGGGCACCCCGGCCTCGGCGAGGAGCTCCTTCATGAAGGCCTTCGACCCCTCGAGCCGGGCGCCGTCGGCACCGGGCCCGAAGACGAGCTTGCCGGCGGCGCGCAGGCGGTCGGCGAGCCCGTCGACGAGGGGGGCCTCGGGACCCACGACGAACAGGTCGGCGTCGAGGTCCTCGGGGGGCTCGGCGGTGACGGTGACGGCGTGGCCCTCGGGGGTCACGCCCGCCATGCCGGGGTTGCCGGGCGTGACGACCACGTCCGCCGTGCGCCCGAGCACGGTGGCGAGCGCGTGCTCCCGCCCGCCCGAGCCGACCACGCACACCCGGCGCACGGCCGGCACGCCGGCGGCGGTCATGCGGCGAAGGTCACGAACTGCTCGCGGCCGGGCCCGACCCCGACCAGGCGCACGGGCACGCCGATCTGGTCCGACAGGAAGCCGACGTAGGCGCGGGCGGCGCCAGGCAGGTCGTCGCACTCGGTGACCCCGCTCAGGTCCGTGCCCCACCCGGGGAGCTCCTCGTAGACGGGGGTCACCTGGTGGAGCACCGACTGGTGGTAAGGCGGGTGGTCGTAGCGGGCGCCGTCGGGCCCCTCGTAGGCCACGCAGACCTTGACGGTCTCGAACGTGTCGAGGACGTCGAGCTTGGTGAGGGCGACCTCGCTCAGCGAGTTGAGCCGGACGGCCTGGCGGACCATGACGGCGTCGAACCAGCCGGGCCGGCGGCGGCGCCCGGTGTTGGTGCCGAACTCGTGCCCCCGCTCGACCAGCGTGTCGGCGACCTCGCCGTCGAGCTCGGTCGGGAACGGTCCGGTCCCCACCCGGGTCACGTACGCCTTGGCGATGCCGATCACCCGCTCGACGTCGCGGGGACCGATGCCCGCCCCGGTGCACGCACCCCCGGCCACCGGGTTCGACGACGTGACGAAGGGGTAGGTGCCGTGGTCGAGGTCGAGGAAGGTGGCCTGGGCCCCCTCGAGCAGCACGTGCTCGCCCCGGGCGAGGAGGTCGTGGACGAAGCCGACGGTGTCCCCCACCATCGGGGCGACGCGGGGGGCGAGCTCGCCGAGGTACTGCTCGGTGATGGCGTCCGCGTCGAGGGGCAGGCGGTTGTACACCTTGGCCAAGACGGCGTTCTTCTCCTTCAGGACGACCTCGAGCTTCTGGCGGAAGATCTTGGGGTCGAGCAGGTCCTGCACCCGCAGGCCGACCCGCGCCGCCTTGTCGGCGTAGGCGGGGCCGATCCCCCTGCGGGTGGTGCCCAGGCTGTTCTTGCCGAGGTACCGCTCGGTCAGTCGGTCGAGCTCGTGGTGGTACGGCATGATGAGGTGGGCGTTGCCGCTCACGAGCAGGCGCGAGGCGTCGACGCCCTTTCCGGCCAGGGTGTCGAGTTCCTCGAGGAGGACCACCGGGTCGACGACCACGCCGTTGCCGATCACCGGGGTGATGTGGTCGTAGAGGACGCCGCTCGGCACGAGCTGGAGGGCGAAGGTCTCGCCGTCGACGACCAGGGTGTGCCCGGCGTTGTGCCCACCCTGGTAGCGGACGACCGCCCGCATCCCCCGGGCCAGGAGGTCGGTCAACTTGCCCTTCCCCTCGTCACCCCACTGGGTCCCGACGACCACGGTTGCGGGCACGCGCACATCCTCCGTTGCG
>CAZSYT010000173.1:0-2666 GCA_964610905.1 uncultured Acidimicrobiaceae bacterium | reverse complement strand
ACAGCGCCGGTCATCATGACCGGGACCGTGCACCGACCGATGGAACTGGCCGACCTCCTGCCAGGCGGCGGCATCCGTGGTGGTCCGCTGCAACGGCGTGAACTGCGCATAGCCGGCCGGGGCGGACGGGCCCACCACAGGGCCGTCGATGACCACGTAGCCGTCGTCGGTGCCCAATCGGACGAATTGGGCGCGTGACACCGCGACACGGCCAGTCCACCGCGGGCCGGCCAGTCGACCGTAGGGACCTTTCCATGTCGACGACCACGGGTAGAGCTGGAGGACCGCCAGCCCACCCGGCGGGCGGAGCGGCGCCGACGGTGACGCTGCTCCTGAGGCCGGAGCCGGTCCCACGAGCACCCACAGCGGCTGGTCAGCCACGCCGGTGGCGAGGGCAGCGGAGGCACCGGGCAGTCCGGGGCCGGGTGCGCCGGCCACGGCCAGTACCGGCGCCGGGAAGCTCACCCGATGCCACGAGCGGAGGCGGTCGCTGCTCACCAGCACCGAGTCGCTGTCGGCGGCGCTCACCACCGCGTCAGCGACGTTGGCACCGACGCCGTTGCCCCCGAGCAGCACGAGCAGCGACGTGGGGGAAGCGCCCGACGGGGGCGCGACGGAGGGGAGCGCGTTCCCCCAGGTGCGCCACGTCCGTCCGCCGTCGGTGCTCAGCACCACCACGTGCCGCGCGCCACCGTTCTCGGAGGCGAGCCCCCATCCGGAGCTCGGCCGGACGAACGTCACGTCGTACACCTCGCGCATTGGCGCCACCGGCCCGGGGAAGCCCGCCACCGGCCCGGGGAAGCCCGCCGTCGGGGCGGACGGTAAGCCCGCCGTCGGGGCGGACGGGGAGGTCGACGTCGGGGCGGACGGCGGCGGGTGCGTGGCTGGGACATCGCGCCGCGCGGCCGGCACCGTCCCGCAGGCAGCCAGGACAAGCATGAGGGCGATGGCGACGACGGCCGGCCACGGCCGCCGATACGCGGTGACGTCTCGGTCGTGCTGGAGAGATCTCGCGCCTCTCCACACGCATGCGGGCGCGCTCCGGTTGCAGATCGGCCCGTCCCCCGGAATGGCGGCTGGGCCACCTGTGCGTCGTGTCGTGACCGGAAGGGGAGTCCCCTGACGTGGAGGAGATCGACTACGTCGAGGAAGTCGATTAGCGACGAGTCGGAACCGGGGCGGTGTCCCGCTCCCGGCGCGAGGAGCTCCGGTCGCAAGCCGTCACGTAATGGGGCGTGATGCCGATCGAGGTTGGCCAAGTCTCCCCACGATGCCAGGCAGCGCCGGAGTACATCCCTGGCGACCGCACTGACGTTGCGGTGCTCCTCTTCGGCGCGCTCGTGAAGAGCTCCTGCCAGGTCGGGCTCGATCCGAAGGTCGAGTCGAGGCGAGACGCCACGACCAAGGGATGGCCGAGTCCCGGGATCCGGGTCCCGCACCAAGCCCCCAACGTTGGTGCGACCCCGCCCGCATCTCGGACTCGTGCCGGGTTGTAGTTCGACTTAGCTGGTATCCTGTACCAAGCGATGATGTTGGTACGGGATGCACGGTGCTTGGTGACCGAGGTCGGTGACAGGGCAAGCATCGTCGGCCCCTGCCGCTCGGCCCGGCTCCGACCAGGGAGGATGTCCCTGCACCGGGGGACGAGGCGGTGAGGGGGCGCTTCGAAGAGCGGGTGTGGGAGTACGACCCCCACCTCTACGCCCCTTCCGCCTATCGCAAGGCGTGCCGCTACCAGGCGTTTGTACCAGACCCGCTGATAGGGGACCGCTTCAGCGTGCCGGGCGAGCTGTTGGGGGTGATCTCCGACGCCGAGGACGCGGTGCGGACGTTGAACTCTTCTGCGGCGCCGGCCCTGGCACCGTTGGCGCGGCTCCTTCTCCGCACCGAGTCGATCGCCTCGTCGAAGGTGGAGGGCATGGCCGTTGACCCTCGGTCGCTGGCCCGGGCGGAGGCCAAGGCCGACCTGGGCGCCAACGTGTCGGCCACCGCCCGGGAAGTCCTGGCCAACATCGACGCCATGACCTTCGCCGTGGAAGAGGCCACCGCCGACGATCGCGTCGGCGTCGAGCGGGTGGTGGACATCCACCGGGTGCTGATGCAGCACTCGCCGCGCGCCGACATTGCCGGGAAGGTGCGCGACCAGCAGAACTGGATCGGCGGCAACGACTACAACCCCTGCGGTTCCGATTTCGTCCCACCCCCAGAATGGGAGGTCGGTCGGCTCCTGGACGACGTCTGCGAGTTCTGCAACGACGAGGGCCTCCCCCCGCTGGTGCAGGCCGGCCTGGCCCACGCCCAGTTCGAGACCATCCACCCCTTCGAGGACGGCAACGGCCGGACGGGCCGGGCTCTGGTGCATGTGCTTCTGCGCCGCCGCGGTCTGGCCCCCTCGTACGTGCCGCCGATCAGTGTGGTCCTCGCCCGGGACAAAGCTGCCTACATCGGCGGGCTGACCGCCTACCGGGAGGGGGACTTGGTCACCTGGCTGCAGCGGTTCTCGGTGGCTGCCGCCCAAGCGGCCGGCTTGGCGCAGCGTTACCTGGCCGACGCCCGGGACTTGCAGGAGTCTTGGCGGCGGGCTCTGGCCGCAGCCGAGCGGTCGCCTCGCGCGGACGCGGCTGCGTGGGCCCTCATCGACGTGTTGGTCGCCCAGCCGGTGGTGA
>CAZSYT010000172.1:0-2742 GCA_964610905.1 uncultured Acidimicrobiaceae bacterium | reverse complement strand
GTCGCACGCTGATAGTCGAGGTAGGCGAGAAGCATGGTCGTCTCGTCGGCCACCGGCGGAGGCTCTGGTCGGCCGTGTTCGTCCAGCCCGAGCGCCGCGCTGTCACTGCTTTCGTTGGAGTCCATGCACCTAGCTTGCGCCATCGGGCTCCTCGTCGTCGAGGGGTTAAGGGTAGAAGCAGTCGAGCGACCACGCGAAGGAGGCCCATGCAACACCACCGCCACGTCCCCAGTTGCCACGAGCGCGCCGCCACCCGACGCTGTCGTGCCCACCGCAGTGGTGGGCACGATCGCCGACAGAGGTTCCTCGTACGAGGAGGTCCCGCGCCTGTCGGAAGCGGAAGATCTCGCGGATCCGGTCCTCCTCCGAACCGCGAGCCTCGCGGGCGCGAAGCCGCCGGTCAGGGCGGCAGTCCCGCGGTCTCGAAAGACCCCGACTGTAGGGGAAGGTTGGCAGTCAAGCTTCTCCGCCTACTCGGCGGGCGGCGATGAACGGGGGCCGGAGCGTAGCGACGAGGATCGATCGGCTCTGCGCCATTGACCACGACATCCTCGGGCTGCTCCAGGTCCACCGGGTACTGACCACGCCCCAGCTCATCACGCTCACCGCACGTCCCGAACGGACCGTCGACTACCGCCTCGCCCGGCTGCGGGAGCGCTCGCTCGTCGATCGGACCCGTCCGTACGCGGCGTCGGGCTCGGCGCCGTTCTACTGGTGGCTGTCCCGTGCAGGCGCCCGCCTGGTCGAGGGCACCTCGCCCGCCCCGGGCAAGGGCATGCCGAACCCGCTGTTCCTCCGCCACACCGCTGCCACCGCCGGCCTCTACGTCGCCCTCTTCGACGCCGGCCCGTCGGTCGGGCTCACTCTCAGCGAGTGGCGCCGGGACGAAGACGCCTGGGAGGACTGGTCGGGCTACCGGGGCACCGGGCGCATCCGCCCCGACGCCTACGCCGAGGTCCACCTCGACGTCGACGGCCACGACGGCGTAGCCGGGGCGTTCGTGGAAGTCGACTTCGCCACCATGGACCAGGCGCGCCTGCGGGCCAAGGTGGCCCGGCACCGCCAGTACTGCAAGGACACCGTCTGGTGGGACCGCCACCCGTGCTGTCCGGCGCTGCTCCTCGTCACGACCTCGGAGGCGCGGGTGAACCGGTTCCTCGCCGGCGCAGAGAAGGACCGGCCCCGGCCCTCCCCTTACCCGAGCGAGAACCCCACCCACTACGACGAGCTGGTGGCGGCGTGTGCGGCCGTCGCTTCGCCGGAGGAGGCCGTCGTTGCGCCCGTGTGGCGCCAGGCCGTGGGGGACGCACCGATCACGCTGTCGGCGCTGTTCGCGCCCGAGGTGCGCCAGTACCGCCGAGTGGTGGCACGCGTCCAGAAGGCCCAGCGCCAGCACGACGAGTACCGGCAACGCCAGCTGGTCCACGACCTGCACCGCAACGCCGCGGCGCTGGCCGACGCACTCGGCGGCGAGGAGGCCGCGGCGGTGATCCGCTACCTCTTCTCGGTGCCGCTCAGCGTCTTGAACCCTCGGGAGCAGTGGGGCCTGGAGCACCTCGACCTCGTAGAGGCAACGGCCAGCTGGTGGGCGCAGGCGAAGGCCGGGACCGGCCTCCCTGCGCCGGCGCCGGTGCTCTCCGCCTGGCGAGCCCTCTACGGTGAGTGCTGGACGGCCCAGGCCGACGTGCTGCTCTCGGGCAACGAGGCGGTCCGCTACGCCGACCCGCGGCTGTGCCGGCCGGCTGCCGCCCTGGCCGGCGGTGCGCTCGTCGACGACCGGGACCTCCGGCCGGGCACCCCGATCGACGGGCGGGCCGTCGTGGACGAGGCGATGGCTGAGCACGAGCGGCGCCGTTCGGCCGCCGTGGCCCGGGCGCTCCGGGACCTCCCGCTCCACCGGCGCCTGCGGACCGAGCGAGCCGACCTCGAGGCCGCCTACGACGCCGAGCATCTCCTCGTGTGCCCGACGTGCGCCGTGCCCCGCAACGACGAGGACCCGCCCGGCCGCCGCTACCACGCCCTGGCCTGCCGGTGCTGCGGCGGGGCGCTCGTTCGCCTGGTCGAAGCGCCGATGCTCCCGCCGCCCCTGGCCGAATCGCTCGATCGGATCGCCGCCCGCCGGACCCGTCACTGGGGCCGCCGATGAGTGGGGCGACGGACCAGGGAACCGGGGCACGGCGTCGCGGATGCCGGGGCACGGCCGAGCACGAGGAAGCCGGGTCGGGCGCCGTGGTGGTCCCCCGCCATCCGCGAGGTCCCGATGACGGCCGGATCGGGAGTCCCCCCTGCGCGGGGGACCACTCGGGCAGCCTCCCCCACCATCCGCGAGGTCCTCGGGAGCGCGCTCGGGACGATGTCCCGCAAGCGGGAGACCCCGGCTCGGGGGTCCATCACCATCCGCGAGGTGAACCATCACGACACAGGAGGCAGGTCCCGCGCTCGGGACTCCCCGCGTCGAGGTCCCACCACGACCTCGCGGATGGCCGGACCGCACGTCAGGGGCCGGCCGCAGGAGCATTCGGGCCCTACGCCCAGGCGCTCGTCACCCTCGCCCTGGAAGTGCGTGCCGAAGGCCTTGCTCTCCCCGGCGTTCGGAGGTCTCATGGGTCGGTTGGCAAAGGAGGTGGCCGGTGCGCTGCGTGATGTACCTGCGGGTCTCGACCAAGGAGCAGGCCGAGAAGGACCTGACCGAAGAGGGGTTCTCCATCGCCGCCCAGCGCGAGGCGTGCGTCCGGCGCATCC
>CAZSYT010000171.1:0-2840 GCA_964610905.1 uncultured Acidimicrobiaceae bacterium | reverse complement strand
CGACCGTCGTCGTGCTGCGGGTGCCCGCGTCCCGGCCGGCTTGACCGGCGAGCCGGGGAGCGGGCGGCGACCGGCGGCCGTGGCGAGGGAGCGGCGGCCGCCGGCGGAGGTGCCCCCTACAGGGCGTCGGGACCGCGCTCGCCGGTGCGGACCCGGACGACCTCGTCGACCGGGACGACCCACACCTTGCCGTCGCCGATCTTGCCCGTCGCCGCCGTGTCGACCACGGCGTTGACCACGTCGTCGACCTGGCCGTCGTCGACCACGATCTCGAGGCGGACCTTGGGCACGAACTCGACCTGGTACTCGGCGCCCCGGTAGACCTCGGTGTGGCCCCGCTGGCGGCCGAAGCCCTGCACCTCGCTGACGGTGAGGCCGTGGATGCCCATCGTCTTCAGCGCTTCCTTCACGTCGTCGAGCTTGAACGGCTTGACCACCGCTACGACAAGCTTCACGTCTGGCTTCCTTTCGTCGGGAGGACTGCTGCGATCGGGATGGGCCGCCCCGGCACAAAGGCTAGGGCGGCCCACCGGCTGACCGGGACGTTCAGCCCGTCGGTGCCTCCTCGAGGACCGGGCGCGTCGAGCCGAGGCGCTCGGCGAAGGTCGGCTCCGGGTAGACCTCCTCGTCGTGGATGGCGAGGTCGCCGGTCTCGAGGACGTCGTCGGGCTCGCGAAGACCGATCACCAGCTGGACGATCTTGAGCAGGATGAAGCTCACGACCGCCGTGAAGACGACGACCCACACGGCGGCGAGGAACTGCTCCCACACCTGGTGCCACGATCCCGTGTAGAAGAGGCCCTGCACCGAGAACCCCGGGGCGTCCTTGCCGGTTCCGATGTACTCGAGCATGCCGGGGTCGGCGAGGAAGCCGACGAGCAGGCCGCCCACGAACCCGGCGATGCCGTGCGTGTAGACCACCCCGAGGGCGTCGTCGACCTTCGAGAAGGGACGGACCTTCGGCAGGTAGTTCCACGCCACCCACACGATGGCCGAGGCGATGAGCCCCACCAGGATGGCGCCGTAGCCGTCCACCCACCCGGCGCCGGGCGTGATGGCGACCAGGCCGACGATCATGCCGTTCACCGCGCCGAGGAACGTCGGCTTGCGCTGCTTGGTGAACACCATGTCCATGATCAGCCAGGTCATCAGCGCCGCCGCCGTCGCCAGGTTGGTGTTGAGGACGGCCGCGGTGGCGTCTGCACCGGCGTAGAACGGGTCGCCGCCGTTGAAGCCGTTCCAGCCGAGCCACAGCACACCGGCCCCGACGGCCACGAGCAGCAGGTTGTTCGGCACGCCGTGGCGCTTGTCACTGGCGAGGCGGGGCCCGATGACCCAGGCGGCGACGAAGCCGGTCACCCCGGCGGCCAGGTGGATGACGTAGCCACCCGAGTAGTCGACCGCCCCCTTCTGGGCGAAGTAGCCGCCGCCCCACAGCAGGAAGGCGTTGACGGTGTAGACGCACGTGATCCACAGGGGCACGAAGACCAGCCAGGCCTTGAACTTCATGCGCCCGAGCACGCTCCCGAGGAAGAGCAGCGGCGTGATGGCCGCGAACACCACCTGGAAGTACATGAACGTCGCCTGGTTGTAGTGGAACGGGATCGACGTCCCCTCGGGCAGCACCTCCTGGTTCTGGAGTGCGAAGTGGCTCACCGCGGGGTGCACGTGCCCGATGAAGTTGTTGAAGAAGGAGTGGGGGTTGGCGCCTCCGAGGTGGGCCGGGTTCCCGAAGGCCATGTTGAACGCCCATAGCACCCAGACGAGCAGGACGATCGAGAACCCGGTGAACGCCATCAACATGGTGTTCACCACCCATTTCTTCTGCACGAGACCGCCGTAGAGCACGGCGATCCCGGGGAGACTCATCAGGCCGACGAGCGTGGCGGCGACGATCTGCCACGTGTTGTCGCCCGGGTTGAGCCAGTGTGGATAGGGAAGCATCACGGTCGTTCGGTCTCCTCTCGCGGGCTCCAGCGACGACGAGGGACCGGAGCGCACGCGGCGCGACGCCCGTGCGCGCACCGACGTTCCGCTCCGACCGACGTCGTGGCGTCACTGTGCACGAACGGTGTTTCTCGGCTGCTACGCGCCTGTTTCGTGCGTGTGAACTCCGTCACCGGCGCGTCGCGGCCGCCGTCCCGTCGCGCGGGAACGAGCGGCAGTAGCCTGACGCCCATGGCTGCCGCCCACCCCAACACGGTCGAGCTCAAGTCGATCTGGCTCTTCTCGAGCTGCTCGGGCTCCGAGCTCCGCAGGATCCGCAGCTCGCTCGACGAGGTCTCCGTGCCGGCCGGCAAGCTCCTCGTCGAGGAGGGGACGGTCGGTCGCGAGTTCTTCGTGGTTGTCGACGGCAGCGCCACCGTGACCCGCAACGGGCACACGGTCGCCACCCTCGGGCCCGGCAGCCACTTCGGGGAGCTCGCCCTCCTCGACCGCCGGCCCCGCACGGCCTCCGTCGTGTCCGAGACGGACATGACGGTGCTCGTGCTGTCGCAACGTCACTTCAACGGCATCCTCGAGGCCGTCCCCTCCATCGCCCGCAAGCTGATGGCCGCGCTCGCCACCCGCCTGCGCGAGATGGACACGCTCGCCTTCGGCTGACCAGCTGGCCGGGAGCACCCGGCGGTGGGATCGGCCCGCCAGGGCCGGCGCGGGCCCGGTCGCCGGAGGTCAGGACGCCGGTGCGGAGGCCGAAGGTGCCTCGGCGAGCGACTCCTCGACGAGCTGGGAGAGGTCGAGGACGCGCACCTCGTCCTCCTTCTGGTTCGCCTTCACGGCGTCGTCGAGCATGATCATGCAGTAGGGGCAGGCGGTGGACACGACGTCGGCGCCGGTGC
>CAZSYT010000170.1:0-2860 GCA_964610905.1 uncultured Acidimicrobiaceae bacterium | reverse complement strand
TAGACGGTGGGCTTGACGGTCTTGCCCGTCTGGCCGACCTGGTACGCGTAGGGCACCCAGCCCGCGTCGACGATGGCCCGGCTGGCACCGGGAGCCCCCTTGAGCAGCCCGGCCAGCTCCTCGATCAGCGCGTAGCTGTCCTTCTCGCCCAGGCCACGGCCGCCCGACACGACGACGTCGGCCTCGTCGAGCTTGGGTCCCGAGCGCTCCTCGACGTGGCGGGCGACGACGGTGGCCGTGCTCGTCGCGCCCGTCTCCCCGACGGCCAAGGGTGCGACCGCCGCAGCGGCGCCACCCGAGGGCTCGGCGGCGAAGGACTTCGCCCGCACCACGAAGATCCCCGGCCCCTCGCCGGTGAAGCGGGCGGTGACCGTCTGGGTCCCGCCGAAGATCGCGTGCTGGGTGACGAGGCCTCCGTCGTCGGACGTCAGGCCGACCACGTTGGTCAGCACTGGGCGGTCGAGCTTCGCCGAGAGGCGCCCCGCGACGTCGCGACCGTCGTAGGTGGCGGGGAACAGGATGGCGTCGGGGCCCTCACCGGCGACGGCGGCGGCGGCGATGGCCGACGCCACCGGTGCTCCGGGGAGGGCGTCGCCGATGTCGCCCACGTCGTGCACGGTGGTCACGCCGTGCTCGCCCAGCGTCCCGGCCACGTCCGCCGTGGCGGGCCCCCAGGCCACCGCTTCGACGGTGCCGGCCATGGAGCGGGCCTGGGTGATCAGCTCGAGGCTGGTCGTGATGGGCTTGCCGTCGGCGACCTCGGCGAGGACCCAGATGGTTGCAGTCGACATCGTGTGCTCGTTCCCTCTCGCTTCGCTACCGGACCCGGTGGCCGTTCCCTACAAGACCTTCGGCTGCTCGAGCCCCTACAAGACCTTCAGCTGCTCGAGGAACTGGATGATCCGCTCGTGGGCGTCACCCTCGTCCACGACGATCTCACCGGCCGAGCGGGCCTCGGCCTCGACCACCGACGTGATCTCCTGGCGGGCGCCGCTGGCCCCGACCTCCGAGGCGTCGAGCCCGAGGTCGGCCACGGTCAGCGTGTCGACCGGCTTCGACTTCGCCGCCATGATCCCCTTGAAGGACGGGTACCGCGGCTCGACGACGCCCGCAGTCACGGTGATGACGGCGGGCAGCGGGCTCGTGACCTCGTCGTAGCCGGCCTCCGTCTGGCGCTCGACCTTGACGGTCTGCCCGTCGACCTCGACCTTCTTGGCGAACGTCACCGACGGGAGGCCGAGGAGCTCGGCGACCTGGACGGGCGTCGTGCCCGTGTAGCCGTCGGTCGACTCGGTGGCGGCGATGACGAGGTCGGGCTCGGCCCGCTTGATGGCGGCCGCCAGCACCTTGGCGGTGCTCAACGCGTCGGAGCCCGCCAGGCTGTCGTCGCTCACCAGGATGGCCTTCGCCGCGCCCATGGCGAGCGCCGTGCGCAGGCCCGACGTCTCGCCGTTGGGCGCCATCGACACGAGGGTCACCTCGCCGCCGCCGGCGGCATCGGCCAGCTGGAGCGCCATCTCCACGCCGTAGGAGTCCGAGTCGTCGAGGATGAGCTTGCCGGAGCGGACGAGGTTGTGGGTCCCCGGGTCGAGCGCGGGCGGCGCGGCCGGGTCGGGGATCTGCTTGACACAGACGACGACGTTCATGGCCGTGCATTGTTGAACAAAATCGCCCCGCCTGCCCAATCGGAGCGGTGTGCCTGGTCAGCGACGCAGCGCACGTCGCGACACGGCGAGGTCGACCCGGTCGGTGATGACCGTGTCGACGCCCCAGTCGGCCATGCGGTCGAGATCGTCCGGATCGTTGACCGTCCACGCCGCGACGGCCAGCCCGGCGCCGTGGGCGGCGGCGACGGTGTCCGGGCCGACGAGGTCGACGGCGAGGTGCACGGCTCGGCAGCCCTGGTCGGCGGCGACCTCGATGCCCGCGAGCGGGTCGGCCCACGAGGCCAGGAGCAGGCCGGTCGGCATCCCGGGGTGGCGGCGGTGCACGGCCTCGAGGGCCGGGAGCCAGAACGACGAGACGATCGTCGTCCCCTCGTCGCGGCTGTCGGCGACGGTGTCCGCCACGAGGCGGGCGACCCCTTCCTCGGGGTCGAAGTCGACGTCGGTGGGCACGTTCTTGATCTCGACGTTGACCACGAGGTCACCACAGGCGGCGAGCGCCTCGGCGAGCAGCGGCACGGCGTCGGGAAGCTCGGCGACCCGGAGCCGGCACAGCGGTCCGAGCCCGGGGAGCTCGGCGTCGTGGTGGACGGCGAGGGCCCCGTCCGCCGTGCGCCGGACGTCGAGCTCGACCCCGTCCGCCCCGAGCTCGCGGGCGCGGGCGAAGGCGTCGGTGCTGTTCTCCGCGATCCCGAGCTCGGCGTCGGGTGACCCCCGGTGGGCGTGGACGGCGGGGACCACGGCCGGGGTGGTGGTCGGCGTGCTGGACGGCATGGCGCGGCCTCCTCCGGTCACCTCCCGTCCCCGGGCGGACGAGCAGCAAAGACCCTTGCGGCCAGACGGTTCGATCATTACTCTAGAGGTGCACCCCGAACGGCCGCCGACCTTGCCTGCGGTGAGCCATGTGAACGGAATCACAAAGGGGTCCCCGGACGTGGAGGAGACTGTCGTGGCCCTCGTGTGGAATCGCACGGTCGAGTGGGACGAAGGTGACTGGCGGTCGGTGGCCGCATGTCGCGACACCGAACCGGACCTGTTCTTCCCGGTGGGCACCACGGGTCCGGCGATCGACCAGATCGAGGCGGCCAAGCGGGTGTGCCGGAGCTGCGACGCCCAGGAGCCGTGCCTCGACTTCGCGTTGGCCACCAACCAGGAGTCGGGGGTCTGGGGTGGCACCTCCGAGGAGGAGCGCCGCA
>CAZSYT010000169.1:0-3038 GCA_964610905.1 uncultured Acidimicrobiaceae bacterium | reverse complement strand
CGCGAGCGGCGGCGGATCCACCGCCAGCGGCGCAAGTCGGCCTGAGCGGCCGCCCCGTGGTGGACCCGCCCTCGCGCACCGGCGAGCGGTGGTCGTCGCCAGCCGAGGCACACGGACGCGGTGGTCGGGCCGTCGGGCCCGACGCCGGTGCCCTCCGGGCGGCCGTCGCCCGCCACCGTCCCGCCGACGACCGCGAGGTCGCGTCGCGCGCTCGCATCCTGTCCGAGCTCGCCCGTCTCGCCCACCCCTTCGACGCGGCCGCCGACAGGACGCACGTGACGGCGTCGGGCATCGTGGTGGGCGCGCCGGGGGTAGTCCTCCATCGCCACCGCCGGCTCGGGCGGTGGATGCAGCCGGGAGGCCACGTCGACCCGGGGGAGGCTCCCGAGGACGCCGTCGTGCGCGAGTGCGTGGAGGAGACCGGCCTGCCGGTCGCCCACCCCGACGACGGGCCGCTGCTCGTCCACGTGGACGTCCACGAGGCGGCGTCCGCCCACGTCCACCTCGACCTCCGCTTCCTGCTCCTCGCACCCGGCGTGCCCCCGGCCCCGGGCCCCGGCGAGAGCCCGGACGTGGCATGGTTCTCGTGGGAGGACGCGCTGGCGATGGCCGACGACGCCCTGGTCGGTGCGCTGCGAGCCGCACGGCACGCCGTCGCCGGTGGGCACGAGGAGACGACGTGATGGCCGGACCGTTCGAGGCACTGCTGGCCGTCCAGGCGCACGACACCCACGTCGACCAGCTCCTCCACCGCCAGCGCACGCTGCCCGAGCGGGCGGCGCTCGAGGAGGTGGCGACCCGGCGGGGCGCCCTCGGCGCGCGGATGGACGAGCTGCAGGGCGAGATCGACGACCTGGGCCACCGCCAACAGGCGCTCGAGGAGCAGATCGCCGCGTCGGCGGCTCGTCGCCACGAGCTCGACCGACGCATGCTGAGCGGCGCCGTCTCGGCCGCTCGCGACCTGCAGGCCATGGACGCCGAGGTCGGGCACCTGGCCGAGCGCCAGGCCCAGCTCGAAGCCGACGAGCTGGCGCTCCTCGAGGCACAGGAGCCCCTCGAGGACGCCCTCGGGGAAGCGCGGTCCGAGGACGCCGAGCTGGCCACCGAGGCCGAGCGCCTCCGGGCAGCCGTCGGCACCGCCTCCGCCGAGCTCGACGAGGCCGTGGCCGAGGCGCGCCGTGAGCGCGAGACGGTGGCCGCCGAGGTGCCCGAGCCGCTGCTCGCCCGGTACGAGGAGCTGCGGGCCCACCTCGGCGGCATCGGCGTGGCGCGCCTGGTCGGCGACCGGTGCGACGGCTGTCACCTCACCCTTCCCTCCATGGAGGCCGAGCGCATCCGGCGGCTGCCTCCCACCGAGCTCGCCACGTGCGAGCAGTGCGGCCGCCTGCTCGTCCACTGAGGACCGGGACGACGCCGTGCTCGTGCTGGTCCGCCACGGGGAGTCGACCGGGAACGCCGCCGCGCAGTTGGTCGGCCGGCTCGACGTACCCCTGACCGAGCGGGGCCGGAGCCAGGCAGCGGCCGTCGGGAACGCCCTCGCCGCGCCGACGCGCATCGTGACGAGCCCGCTCGCCCGGGCCCGGGCGACGGCGGAGGCGATCGCCGTCGCCACCGGCTGTCCGCTCGCCGCCGTCACCGTCGACGAGCGGTGGATCGAGGCCGACTACGGCGAGCTGGACGGCCGCGAGCTGGCCGCCGTCCCGACCGAGACGTGGCGGCACATGCGCGCCGATCCCCGCTTCCGGCCCGAGGGGGGCGAGAGCCTCGCCGACGTGGGCACCCGTGTGCGCGCCGCCCTCGAGGAGCTCTTCGCCGCCGACGGCGAGGGGGCACGGGGCGACACGGACGTGGTCGTCGTGAGCCACGTCTCCCCGGTCAAGGCGGCCGTGTGCTGGGCGCTGGGCCTGCCCGAGGAGGCGGCCTGGCGGATGCACCTCGCCACCGCCTCGGTGACCCGCATCGGCTGGGCGAGCGGTCCCGTGCTGCACGCCTTCAACGAGACGCCGTGGCGCGCCGTCCCGTCCGGTGCCGAGCACGGGCGCTGAGCACGGGCGCTCCGCCGAGCCACCCCGCGGTCGAGCCCGTCAGTCGAGCAGGGCGCCCAGCGTTCGGCGGGCCACCCGTTCGGTCGCCGCCGCCGAGCGGCCGTGCCGAAGTCGGAGGGTGAACCAGTTCTCCCATCCAGCCGCCAGGTCGAGGGCGTCGAGGACGACGCTGCGCTCGGAGGCGAGACGGTCGAGCTCGGGAGCGAAGGTGGTGGCCAGCTCGGCGCGCAGGTGCTCGCGGCCCTCGTCGAGGATGGCCCCGAGGGTCGCCGAGCTCCGTGCGCGGAGCACGGCGGCGTGCCGGACCGGGGTGACCGCCTCGAAGAGGCGGCGGCGCCTGCGGCAGGTCAGCTCGATACGACCGACGAGAGGCCCGTCGGGTGGGACGGGCTTGAGGCGGCTCCAGTGCCTGAGCCGCTGCACCTCGGCGGCGACGGCGAAGACGGACTCCATGTCCTCGAAGTGGTGGAACACCAGGCGGAGCGATACACCGGCCTGGGCGGCGATCTCGCGGGCGGTGGGCTGCGGGTTCCCGGCCTCGATGACGGCGATCATCGCCTCGGCGATGGTGATTTTGGTCCGCTCGCCACGGGCCTGGCGCGGCGTCGGACCGGCAGCGACGGTGCGAGCCGTCGGGCGCTTCGCACCGTCCGGGCTGGTCGTCTCCGCCATCGCCGCAGTATAGGGACGGCTCCGGTGGCTCGGCGGGTGACGGTGAGCCGGCCTGTAGGCGGGATTCTGTACGCCCCTCGAGGGGCGCGGTGGCCATCCATCTGAGCGGTCCACCTGGGGGTGGTCCTCGTGGGAGGACCGGACGGGCAGCCCGTGCCCCCGGTTCGACCTTGCTCCGGGTGGGGTTTACCGAGCCGGCCGGGTCGCCCCGGTCGCTGGTGCGCTCTTACCGCACCGTTTCACCCTTGCCTGTGCCCACCCTGGGTGGGCCATCGGCGGTCTGCTCTCTGTGGCACTGTCCTGCGGGTCGCCCCGACTGGC
>CAZSYT010000168.1:0-3086 GCA_964610905.1 uncultured Acidimicrobiaceae bacterium | reverse complement strand
CCTACCGCGAGGACGAGGTCGGTGGCGAGCCCCGTACGGTGCTCGCCCTCCACCCCCGGCTCGCCCCCTACCAGGTCGCCGTGCTCCCGCTGTCGAAGAAGGAGACGCTCGAGCCCCTCGCTCGCTCGGTCCTCGCCTCCCTCCAGCCCCACCTCACGTGCGACTACGACGTGACCCAGTCGATCGGCCGCCGGTACCGCCGCCAGGACGAGATCGGCACGCCGTGGTGCGTCACCGTCGACTTCGACTCGCTCGACGACGGGGCGGTGACGATCCGCGACCGCGACACGACCGAGCAGGTGCGCGTGCCGGTCGGGGCGGTCGTCGGTGAGCTGCGCCGCCGGGTCGAGGGGGCCTGAGCGAGGCGGATAGGCTCGGACGGCCGCGTGCCCGCGCCCCGACCCCCGTCGTCCGACCGACCAGGAGAGCCGTCTCGATGCCGTTCGTCTTCGACTTCGACCACAAGCACCGCAAGCCGCCGATGGAGCTCAAGGAGCTGCTCGGGGGCAAGGGTGCGAACCTGGCCGAGATGACGTCGGTGCTCGGGCTGCCGGTGCCGCCCGGGTTCACCATCTCGACGGAGGCGTGCCGGGCCGCCATGGCAGACGGGTGGCCCGAGGGCCTGTGGGACGAGGTCGTCCGGGCGCGGGCCCGCCTCGAGAAGAAGATGGGCAAGCGCATCGGCGACGCCGAGGACCCCCTGCTCGTCTCGGTGCGATCGGGCGCCATGTTCTCGATGCCGGGCATGATGGACACCGTCCTCAACCTGGGCCTGAACGACCGCTCGGTGGAGGGGCTGGCCCGCCAGACCAACGACCGGCGCTTCGCCTACGACTCCTACCGGCGCTTCGTCGCCATGTACGGCCGGATCGTCCTCGGCATCCCCGGTGAGGAGTTCGACACCCTGCTCGAGGCGGCGAAGGAGCTGGCCGGGGCCTCGTCGGACGCCGGCGTCCCCGTCGAGCTGCTCACCTACCTCGTCGACGCCTACCAGCAGATCGTCGAGCGCCACACCGGCACGCCGTTCCCCCAGGGCCCCGACGAGCAGCTCCGCGGCGCCATCGACGCCGTGTTCTCGTCGTGGAACGGGCCTCGGGCCATCGCGTACCGCGTGCGCGAGCGCATCTCGCACGACCTCGGCACGGCGGTCAACGTGCAGGCCATGGTGTTCGGCAACCGCGACGACCGCTCGGGCACCGGGGTGGGCTTCACCCGCGACCCGGCGACGGGGGCGACCGGCGAGTACGGCGACTTCCTCGTCAACGCGCAGGGCGAGGACGTGGTGGCGGGCATCCGCAACACCCTGCCGCTGTCGGCCCTGAAGAAGCACTTCCCGGTCATCCACGACGAGCTGCTCGGCATCTTCGCCCGCCTCGAGCGGCACTACCGCGACATGTGCGACACCGAGTTCACGATCGAGCAGGGCAAGCTCTGGATGCTCCAGACCCGCGTCGGCAAGCGGACCGGGCGGGCTGCCCTCAAGATGGCCGTCGACATGACGAAGGACCGCGCCATCAAGCTGTCCCGGGCCGAGGCCGTGTCCCGCGTCACCGGCGACCACCTCGACCAGGTGCTCCACCCGCAGTTCGCCGGCTCGGGGCACGAGGTGCTCACCACCGGGCTCGGGGCCTCGCCGGGCGCGGCGGTCGGGCGCGTGTACCTGACCGCCGACGACGCCGAGGCGGCGGCCAAGCGGGGCGAGCAGGTCGTCCTCGTGCGCAGCGAGACCTCGCCCGAGGACGTCCACGGCATGCTCGCCGCCGAAGGGATCCTCACCGCCCGGGGAGGGCTGGTGAGCCACGCCGCCGTCGTCGCCCGGGGCTGGGGCAAGCCGGCCGTCGTCGGCGCCGAGGCCGTGCGCATCGTGGCCGACGGGTTCGTCGTCGGCGACACCCTCGTCCACCAGGGCGACTGGATCTCGATCGACGGGACGGCCGGCACGGTGGTCCTCGGCCAGGTGCCGCTGACCCGGGGGGAGACGCCCCCCGAGTTCGACACCGTCCTGGCGTGGGCCGACGAGATCCGCGCCGGGCACCTCGGCGTCCGGGCGAACGCCGACAACGGGCCCGACGCCACCAACGCCCGGCGCCACGGCGCCGAGGGCATCGGCCTGTGCCGGACCGAGCACATGTTCCTCGGCGAGGACCGCCTGCCCATCGTCCGCCGGATGATCCTCGCCGACACCCGGGCCGAGGAGACCGACGCGCTCGAGGCCCTGCGCGTGGCCCAGAAGGCCGACTTCCTCGCCATCCTCGAGGCCATGGACGGCCTGCCGGTCACCGTCCGCCTCCTCGACCCGCCGCTCCACGAGTTCCTCCCGGACACGGCCGAGCTGGCCATCAAGGAGGCCACCGTCGGCCTGAGCGCCGAGGAGGGGCGTCTCTACGCCGCCGCCAAGGCGTGGCACGAGTTCAACCCCATGCTCGGCACGCGAGGCGTCCGCCTCGGCGTCTTGAAGCCCGGCCTCTACGCCATGCAGGTCCGGGCGCTCATGGAGGCCGCCCTCGACCGGGTGGCGGCCGGCGGGCACCCGGTGGTCGAGATCATGATCCCCCTCACGGTCACCCGCGAGGAGCTGGCGCTCGCCCGCTCGTGGGTCGAAGAGGCGGTCGCCGCCGCGCACGACGCACCTCCGGCCCGGCCCCGGGGGGGTCGGGCCGCGGCGGGTCGCGGCCCGACCCGGAGGGGAAGGCTCGAGGTGTCGATCGGCACGATGATCGAGACGCCGCGGGCTGCCCTTCGGGCCGGCGAGATCGCCGAGGTCGCCGAGTTCTTCTCCTTCGGCACCAACGACCTCACCCAGATGACCTTCGGGTTCAGCCGCGACGACGTGGAGGGGCGGATGATGGGCGCCTACCTCGAGCAGGGCCTGCTCCCCCGCAACCCCTTCGAGACCGTCGACGCGGACGGCGTCGGCGAGCTGGTCCGACTCGGGGTCGAGCGAGGCCGGTCCACCCGGCCCGACCTGAAGGTCGGGGTGTGCGGCGAGCACGGCGGCGACCCCGAGTCGATCGCCACGTTCGCCCGCGCCGGGCTCGACTACGTGAGCTGCTCGCCGTTCCGGGTGCCCATCGCCCGGCTGGCCG
>CAZSYT010000167.1:1451-3128 GCA_964610905.1 uncultured Acidimicrobiaceae bacterium | reverse complement strand
CGGGGCCGCCCTGCGTCCGTCGAGGCAACGGTGCCCTCGCCCACGCCTCCCGACAAGTGGAACGTCGCTCCGAGCGACTCGAGCGCGGCGAGGTGCATGTCGATCGGACGCGGCCCGAAGTCGTCGCCACCGGGCAACGCGAGGCTCGCCCGGCCCGTCCGGGCCAGCAGCGGGCCGAGGACGACGACCGACGCCCGGATGCGCTCGACGAGGGCGTAGGGCGCCTCGGGCACGACCGTGGCGGGGACGTCGACGACGAGCTCGTCGTCGACGCCACGGCCGACGGACGCGCCCATGGACCGGAGCACGTCGGCCATGGTGTCGACGTCGGTGATCCGCGGCACGTTGGTCAGCACGTGCTGTCCCTCGGCCAGCAGGCAGGCGGCCATCAGCTTGAGGACCGAGTTCTTCGCCCCCCCGGCCCGCACGGAGCCGCTCAGCGGCCCGTTGGCGGTCACGACGAAGCGGTCCACGGCGTCAGTATGGCCGATGGCGGCACTCCGCCCGGCCATGCTCCGGCGCACCTCCCCTGCCTGGGAAAATGTCGGACGAGCGCGTTCACGACCACGGAGGGTGCTCGTCCCGTGGCGATCGGGACGCCACGAGCTATCGTCGCGTTCCGTGAGCGGAACCACGAGCGCCCCGGACCGGAACCTGGCGATGGAGCTCGTGAGGGTCACCGAGGCGGCCGCCCTCGCGGCGTCACGGTGGATGGGCCGGGGCGACAAGGAGGGTGCCGACGGCGCGGCCGTCGAGGCCATGCGGATCGTCCTCTCCTCGGTGTCGATGGACGGCGTGGTGGTCATCGGCGAGGGCGAGAAGGACCACGCTCCGATGCTGTTCAACGGCGAGCGCATCGGGGACGGGGCCCCGCCCGAGTGCGACATCGCGGTCGACCCGATCGACGGCACGACGCCGACTGCGCTCGGCCGCGGCGGAGCGCTGGCGGTGATCGCCGTGTCCGAGCGGGGCACGATGTTCGACCCCGGCCCGTGCGTCTACATGGAGAAGCTCGCCGTCGGGCCCAAGGCCGCAGGCGCCATCGACATCACCCGGTCGGTGGCCGACAACCTCGATGCGGTGGCCAAGGCCAAGGGGACCTCGGTGCGAGACGTGACGGCGGTCATCCTCGACCGACCTCGCCACGCCGAGCTCATCGCCGAGGTGCGCGACACGGGGGCCCGGATCCGCCTGATCACCGACGGGGACGTGGCAGGGGCGATCGCCACCGCGTGGCCCGACTCGGGGGTGGACATCCTCTTCGGCGTGGGAGGGACGCCCGAGGGGGTCATCGCCGCCGCGGCCCTGAAGAGCATGGGCGGGGAGATCCAGGGTCGACTGTGGCCCCGCGACGACGGTGAGCGCACTGCCGCCGTCGAGGCCGGCTACGACCTCGACGCCATCCTGACCACCGACGACCTCGTGTCGGGGGAGAACTGCTTCTTCGCCGCCTCCGGCATCACCGACGGCGAGCTCCTCCACGGCGTCCGCTACGACGAGTTCGGCGCGACGACCCAGTCGCTGGTCATGCGGTCCCGCTCCGGCACCGTTCGCCTCGTCGACGCCCACCACCGGCTGCAGAAGCTCTCCGAGTACAGCTCGATCGCCTTCCGCTGAGCCCGGCCTTCCGCTGAGCCCGGCCTTCCGCTGAGCCCGGCCTTCCGCTGAGCCCGGCCT
>CAZSYT010000167.1:0-1351 GCA_964610905.1 uncultured Acidimicrobiaceae bacterium | reverse complement strand
TCCCGTGTCGGCCGCCGGCTCGGCCGCCGGCTCAGGCGTGCTCGGAGGTGCCGGCCGCCTCGAGGCGGACCTGGGCTCGCCGGAGGGCGGCCCGTGCCTCGGCGAGCTCGCCGCTGGCCGGCTCCTCGGCCTCGCCGCCCCCGGTGCGCCGCTCGCCCTCGAGCTCGGCGGTTCGCGCCTCGGCCCGCTCGAGCGCGGCGCGGGCGCGTTCGACGTCGACCTCCGAGGCGAGCTCGGCGACACCCGCGAGCACGGTGACCCGGCCCCGGGCGAGCAGTGCCGCCTCGTCCCCTCCGGCTTCGTCGGCGACGGGGGGCGACGGCTCGACCTGCACGAAGCCGCCGTGCACGGCGATCCGCACCTCGCCGCCCTCGACGCCGCTGCCCGCCACGCGCAGCACCCCGGGCTCGACGGCGCCGACGAGGTCGCTGTGGCCGGCCAGGTAGGTGCTGTCGCCCTCGGCCGTGCGCAGCACGACCTCGGAGGCGGGCCCCTCGAGCAGGATGCGCTCGGGGGTCACCACCGACACGGCGAACTCGTTCTCCTCAGCCATGGGTCGGGACCGTCCTCGTCGTCGCGGTGGGTCGCCCGGTCACTCGTTGGCGAGGGAATGGGCCTTGGCCAGGACCGACTCGGCGCCACCGACGTTCAAGAACGCCTGCTCGGGCACGTCGTCGAGCTCGCCGTCGACCAGGGCCTCGAACGACTCGACGGTCTCCTCGACAGGGACCGTCACCCCCTTCAGTCCGGTGAAGACCTCGCCCACGTTGAAGGGCTGGGACAGGAAGCGCTGGATCTTCCGGGCCCGGGAGACCGTCACCCGGTCCTCCTCCGAGAGCTCGTCGAGGCCGAGGATGGCGATGATGTCCTGCAGCTCCTTGTAGCGCTGGAGCACCCCCTGGACCCGGCGAGCCACGTTGTAGTGGCGCTCGCCGACCACCTCGGGAGCGAGGATGTTCGACGTCGAGGCGAGGGGGTCGACGGCCGGGTAGATGCCGAGCGAGGCGATGTCGCGGCTCAGCTCAGTGGTGGCGTCGAGGTGGGTGAAGGTCGTGAAGGGCGCCGGGTCGGTGTAGTCGTCGGCCGGCACGTAGACGGCCTGGAGCGACGTGATCGAGCGGCCCCGCGTCGAGGTGATGCGCTCCTGCAGCTCGCCCATCTCGTCGGCCAGCGTCGGCTGGTAGCCCACGGCCGAGGGCATGCGGCCGAGGAGGGTCGAGACCTCCGACCCTGCCTGGACGAACCGGAAGATGTTGTCGACGAAGAGGAGCACGTCCTGGTTCTTCACGTCCCGGAAGGACTCCGCCCTCGTCAGCGCGGCGAGCCCCACCCGCAGGCGGACGCCCGGCGG
>CAZSYT010000166.1:0-3286 GCA_964610905.1 uncultured Acidimicrobiaceae bacterium | reverse complement strand
GGGCGGCCGCTCAGGCCGACTTGCGCCGCTGGCGGTGGATCCGCCGCCGCTCGCGCTCGGTGGCCCCACCCCAGACGCCCTCGCGCTCCCGGTGCGCCAGTGCGTGCTCGAGACAGGCCTCGCGCACCATGCACTCGGCGCAGATGGCCTTCGCCTCGTCGGCCTCGTCGTCCGAGACCGGGTAGAACACGTCTGGGTCGATGCCCCGGCAGGCTGCGTGCTTGCGCCAGGTGGCACTCATGGGAACGTCACTTCCTAGATGGATCGGTTGTCTGTGAGCTCGACCGTCCTGGACACTGCTGAGCAGGCAAAGCGCGGCCAGAGGGCCGGAACGGGCGGAATGGACAGTATGGCGCAGGCGGAGCCGCGCTGTCCACATCCCCCCTGCGCTCCCGCTGCCGTAGGCTCGCGGGCGCCCCGGGGGCGACGTCGCACCGGGCAGGGGGGACACCATGGGAGACGACCGTGGCGCAGCGGGCACAGGCGACCCGGTGAGCGCGAGCGCGCCTCCGACCGGGGACGCGCCCCCGTCCGCCCGGCCGGCACCGACCGGGCGGACGATCGTCGTGACAGGCGCCACCGGCCAGGTCGGCGAGCCCGTGGCACTGGCCCTGGCGGCCGCCGGCAACTCCGTGGTGGCGGCTGCTCGCTTCACCGATGCCGAGGCGCGGGCCCGCCTCGAGCGGGGTGGCGTGGCGTGCGTGGCCGTCGACCTTGCGGCCGGCGAGGTCGGCGCCCTGCCCACCGAGGCGGACGTGGTGCTCAACTTCGCGGTGGCGAAGTCCAACCACTGGACGGTCGACCTCGACGCCAACGTCGGAGGGCTGGCGGCCCTGATGGAGCACCACCAGCGAGCGACGGCCTTCGTGCACTGCTCGTCCACCGCCGTCTACAAGCCCCTCGGGCACCACGTCTTCGACGAGGACGGCCCGCTGGGCGACAACCACGCCGTGTGGCCGTTCCTCCGGACCTACAGCATCTCGAAGATCGCTGCCGAGGCGACGGCCCGGTGGGCCGCCCGACGGTTCGCCCTCCCCACCACCATCGCCCGACTGTCGGTGCCCTACGGCGACCGGGGTGGCTGGCCCGCGTTCCACCTCGAGCTCATGCGCGCCGGCACGCCCATCCCCGTCCACCTCGACGCCCCGAGCGTGTACCACCCGATCCACGAGCGGGACATCGTGGCGATGGTCCCCGGCCTGGTCGCGGCGGCGTCGGTCCCGGCGACGGTGGTCAACTGGGGCGGCGACGACGCGGTGAGCATCGAGGAGTGGTGCGGGCACCTCGCCGAGCTGACGGGGCTCGAGGCCACCTTCGCGCCGACCACCGGCACCATCGACAGCGTGCAGATCGACCTGACCAGGATGCACGAGCTGCTCGGCCGGACGACCGTCCCCTGGCGAGAGGGCCTGCGGTCGATGGTGGCGGCACGCCACCCCGAGCTGCTCTCCGACGGGGAGACCGCCGCAGCGACGACCTGACCGGGCGGTCCGAGGGACGGCCCGGTCCGCCTCCACGACGACGGGCGAGCAGGCGTCGGCTCACCGAGCTCGTGCGCGTTGCGCCGCGGCGTAGGCGCGCCCAGCTACCTGCCCGTGCGCTCGCGGTGGCGGCACCCCGGCCAGCAGCAGGGCCGGCGCTGACCGTCCTCGAGCTCCTCTGTCGTCCGACGGATGCGGCGTTGCCGGGTCGTCGCCTGCTTGGCGTCCTCGACCCAGCAGATGAACTCGTTGCGAGCCAGCGGCGTGATGTCCCTCCACGCCGTGAGGGCCACGGCGCTGGCGAGCAACGCCGTGAGAAGGTCTGCAGGAAGCCGGTGCACCGCCCCGCCGGGGAGCCGCTCGCCGCTCACGCCGTCATGCCCGGGCGCCTCAGCGAGCCCGGGTCGCCGCCCGCGGTGCGAGCTCGTTCGCCGTCGGGCCCGCCATCGCTGCCGTGCTCAACCCACCGTGAGGTGACCGAAGACCGTGCAGAGGCCCATCGCCTCGAGCACGACCAACGTCGCCACCAGGGAGAGGACCACCGTTCGCTGCCACCGCCGGCGCAGGCGCGCCCCGGGCACGGCAACCGGCAGGTACCACGCGGGCAGCCCACCCTCGGGCCAGCCCAGCGCCTCGGCGACCGGCACGGCGTCGTCGGCGACCGGCGCGTCCGGATCGGCCTCGAGGGCGAGGCGGGCCAGCTCGAGGTCGTCGAGCACACCGCACCCGGCGTCGCCCGCACCGGCGGGCGGCTGCTCACCCCGCCCCGGCGGCAACGGCCTGCGCCCAGGTGTAGACGAGCGGTGGGAGCGGTCCCGACGCCAGCACCGTCAGCTCGGTCAGGGAGGTCCAGCCCCCGTGGTTCGGCCCGGTGTCCTCGGCTGCGCCCATCACCAACGTCCCACCGTAGCTCGCCTGGTAGCCGGCGAGGCCCAGCTCGTTGTCACGATGCCCCCAGCAGCCGGACACGTTGGTCGCCGTGCAGTCGACGTTGCTGCTCCCGAGGCCGTCGTCGTAGAGCCAGAAGTAGCTGGCGCCCAGCGCGTTGGCGTTCTCGGCCCAGTTGCCGCCCCAGGCGATGACCGACATCCCCGCCGGCGGCTGGGAAGGCGACGGGTCGACGTTGGCCGCCGCGGCGGCGGCCGCCTCGCTGTCGAGCGTGACGTCGAGCCCGACGAACGGCGGCAGGCCCCGGTCGACCCGCTCGACGTCGGTGATGACGAAGAGCTGCTCGGCGGCGGTGAGCGACGCGAAGTCGAGCGGCAGCTGGAGGGGCCCGAGCCCTTCGGACGCCCGAGCCGCGTCGGTGGCCTGGACCTCCTCGTCGAGGCACTGGGCGCTGGCGCCGTTCTGGTAGCACGCGTCCAGGAAGTTCGGGTTCGGGGGAACGTTGGCCGGTGGGTTGGCGGGCGGGACGACGCCCGCCGTGGGGGGCACGAGCCCGACCAGCGAGCCGTGGTACCCGGCGTCGCCGAAGGCGAACACGCCCCCGTCGGAGGCCACCTCCCAGTAGCCACCGCCGTCGGGGGTGGCCGCCATCCCCACGATGGGCCGGTTGAGCGGGTGCCCGCCCATCGAGCCGTAGAAGCGTGCGTCGCCGAAGGAGAAGATCCCCCCGTCGGAGGCCACCTCCCAGTACCCCTTGCCGTCGGGGGTCGCCGCCATCGCCACGATCGGCTCGTTCAGGGGCTTGCCGCCCATCGAGCCGTAGAAGCGGGCGTCGCCGAAGGAGAAGATCCCCCCGTCGGAGGCCACCTCCCAGTAGCCACCGCCGTCGGGGGTCGCCGCCATCCCCACGATGGGCT
>CAZSYT010000165.1:0-3305 GCA_964610905.1 uncultured Acidimicrobiaceae bacterium | reverse complement strand
GGTGGCCTCCGACGGGGGGATCTTCTCCTTCGGCGACGCCCAGTTCTACGGGTCGATGGGCGGGCACCCGCTCAACGAGCCGATCGTGGGGATGGCGGCGACCCCCGACGGCAAGGGGTACTGGCTGGTCGCCAGCGACGGTGGCATCTTCTCCTTCGGCGACGCCCAGTTCCACGGGTCGACCGGCGGCCAACCGCTCGGTCAGGCCATCGTCGGCATGGCGGCGACCCCCGACGGCGGCGGGTACTGGCTCGTGGGCTCGGCCGGTGGCATCTACGCCTTCGGCGACGCCGGCAACGACGGATCGGCGAGCAGCTGAGCCCCGTACGGCGGGCGGGTGACCCGCTCAGCCCGGTGCGCCCCTGTCGAGGCCGGGGAAGCGGCGCAGCCTGCCGAAGCGCCCCAGTCGGCCCACGTTGACCCCGACGTCCGCACCGGCGAGCATGCGGGCGTCGCCGCGGCTGTTGCCGTAGGCCCACAGGCGCTCGGGCGCCTCGTCGAGGCCGGCCACCCACTCGGAGAGCCTCCGGAGCTTCTCGGCGCCCCGGCAGTTGGCACCGGCGTACGCGCCCGTGAGCACGCCGTCGGCCGTCGCGAGCTCGGTGGCGATCACCGCGTCGGCGCCGAGCAGCAGCGCGGCGGGCCGCACGTAGCAGGTGGGCGACGCCGACACCACGACGACCCGGTCCCCCCGGCGTCGGTGCCAGTCGAGCCGGTCGACGACGTCGCCACGGAGTCGTCGGGCCAGGTGCCGTCGGGCGAACTCCTCGGCGATGGCGGCGGCCCGGTCCTCGTCCACCCCGGCCAGCGTGCGCGCGAAGAGCGCCTCCTTGGCGTCGTCGGCCGCGGTGCCGCCGACGACGGCGGCACGGGCGAGGCGGGGAGCGAGCGACGCCCCGCTCCGCACCGCCGTGGCGGGCCCGGCCACGGTGGCGAGGAAGGCGAACATGCTCCCGCCGTTGGTCAAGGTGCCGTCGAAGTCGAAGGCGGCGACGTCGGTCATCGACCGACATCATGACGTGGCGCACGGCCTCCTCGTGCCGGACCGGTCGCAGGGCCCTTTCCGCCACCGAGCCAGAAACTCGACCTAGCCGGTCGACAATTGCGCCAGCAGCGGGTAGGGTGGTCCCCGCGGACGGGCCGTCCGCGGGCTCGCCGGCGGGCACGGGACCGGTGCACCATCTCGCCGGCGGCGGGAGACCCGCCCGGCCCCGTGGCGCGTCCCGGCATGCGGGCAGGTGCCGCGAGCGAGGGACGGGCGATCGGAACGAGCAGAGAGCGAGGAGCGACCATGGCAATCCATCTGGGCGACGTAGCGCCCGACTTCACCGCCGAGACGACCGAGGGCACGATCCACTTCCACGAGTACCTCGGGGACAGCTGGGGGATCCTGTTCTCCCACCCGAAGGACTTCACCCCGGTGTGCACGACCGAGCTGGGGGCCTTCTCGAAGGCCAAGGCGGAGTTCGACGAGCGCAACACCAAGCTGATCGGCCTGTCGGTCGACGACGTGGCGTCGCACGGGGCCTGGGCAGGGGACATCGCCGAGACCCAGGGAACCGCCCTGAACTTCCCCCTGATCGGCGACGAGGACCGCAAGGTCGCCGAGCTCTACGACATGATCCACCCGAACGCCAACGACACCTTGACGGTCCGCTCGGTCTTCATCATCGGGCCCGACAAGAAGGTCAAGCTGACCCTGACGTACCCGGCCTCGACAGGGCGCAGCGTCCCGGAGATCCTCCGCGTCCTCGACTCGCTCCAGCTCACCGCCGACTACCAGGTCTCGACGCCGGTGAACTGGGAGGAAGGCGGCGACGTGGTGATCTCGCCCGCCATCCCGGACGACGAGGCGAAGGAGCGCTTCCCCAAGGGGTTCACCACGTTGAAGCCGTACCTCCGGATGACGCCGCAGCCCAACCGGTGAGCCCGCGGTGGCCCGGCCGTCCGGCGGCCGGGCCACCGGGCCACCGCGACGGCCGCGCCCGACGGGCGCGCTCCTGCTAGCATGGCCGTGCTGGCGGACGTCACCACCAGCACGTTCTCACTCCCGAGGTCCACCTACGTCATGCCCGACAAGCAGGCCACGATCGCCGAGTACCGGCTCCACGACTCCGACACGGGCTCGCCCGAGGTCCAGATCGCGCTCCTCAGTGAGCGCATCGCACACCTCACCGAGCACCTGAAGGAGCACAAGGGAGACCACCACACGCGGCGTGGGCTCCTGAAGCTCATCGGGCGTCGTCGTCGGCTCCTCGATTACGTGAAGGACAACGACGTCGAGCGCTACCGAGACCTCATCGGTCGCCTCGGCCTCCGCCGCTAGTCGGCACCCTCCGCCCGGCCCCGTGCCGGGCGGTCGCAATTGCTGCCCCGTCCGTCGCACGTCGGTCGGCGGGGGAGCGGGCCCGGGCGACCGGGTCCGAGACGGCACCGGAAACGACCGGTGCAGCACCGAGAGACCGGGCCTCCCCCCGGTCAGTCACCAGTTGCCGATCTCCCGACGGGACGCCGGGCGATCGACCACTGGGAGCTGGCTCCGGAGGCCCCTGACAACCAAGGAGCGTCATGTCAGACGCCATCTCCGTGTCGGCCCCCATCAGCGGCACCGACCGAACGCTCACCTTCGAGGCGGGCAAGCTCGCCCAGCAGGCCGACGGCGCCGTCGTCGGGCGCATCGGCGACACCGTCCTGCTGGCCACCGCCACCACTGCTCGTTCCGTTCGGGAGGGGACGGACTTCTTCCCGCTCACGGTCGACATCGAGGAGCGGGCCTACGCGGCGGGGAAGATCCCCGGCTCGTTCTTCCGACGGGAGGGCAAGTCCTCGGACCAGGCCATCCTCACCTGCCGCCTGATCGACCGGCCGCTGCGGCCGTCGTTCCCCAAGGGCTTCCGCAACGAGGTCCACGTGGTCGGGACCATCTTCGGCGCCGACCAGGTCAACCCCCACGACGTCCTTGCCATCAACGCCGCCTCGGCGGCCCTCATGGTGTCGGGCATCCCCTTCGACGGCCCCATCGGCGCCGTGCGGATCGCGTACGGCACCGACGGGCAGTGGATCCCCCACCCGACCTTCGAGGAGGGTGAGGACTCGACGTTCGAGCTGGTGGTGGCCGGCCGTGCCCTCGGCGACGCCGACGACGCGGACGTCGCCATCATGATGGTCGAGGCCGGTGGCACGCAGCGCTCGTTCGCCTTCTACGCGGAGGGCGCCCCCAAGGTCACCGAGGAGGTGCTGGCCGGTGGGCTCGAGGCCGCCAAGACGTGGATCCGCGAGTCGATCGTGCTCCAGCGCCGCCTGGT
>CAZSYT010000164.1:3389-3473 GCA_964610905.1 uncultured Acidimicrobiaceae bacterium | reverse complement strand
TGACCCGACCGGCACGGTCGTCGCTCCGATGACCCGACCGGCACGGTCGTCGCTCCGATGACCCGACCGGCACGGTCGTCGCTC
>CAZSYT010000164.1:0-3289 GCA_964610905.1 uncultured Acidimicrobiaceae bacterium | reverse complement strand
CGGGCCAGAGCGACGCGACGGCGGCGCTCGTGACGGCGGCACTCGCGACGGCGGGCCCCACGCTGTCCCCGGCCGTCGACGGCGTCCGGCTCGTCCTGCACGTGCTGGCGGCAGCGGTCTGGGTGGGAGGCCAGATCACGGTGACCGGCCTGCTGCCCACGGTCCGGGGGCTGGGCGACGGCGCGCCCCGGGCCGTGGCACGCGCCTTGGCGCGCGTGCTGTGGCCGTCGTACGCGCTCCTCGTGGTCACCGGGTTCTGGAACATCGCCGCGGTCCACTCGGGTCAGGCCACCACCGCCTGGCAGGTGGTCCTCGGTGTGAAGATCGCCGTCGTCGTGGTCGCCGGGGCCGCCGTCTTCCTGCACCAGCGGGCCACCTCGCGACGGGCGCTGGCCATCTGGGGCTCCGTCGGCGGCACGGCGTCCGTGGCAGCCCTTTGCCTCGGGGTGTTCCTCGCCGGCTGACACCGTCCCGGTCCCGGTCCGCCCGACCGGGGACCGGTGGGGCAGGGCCCGGGGGGCCGGCCGTCGCCGCAGGCCGGGCGCTCCGGCGGCGACCGGGTGTCGTCGAGGCACTCGGGGGTCTAACCTGGAGCCGGACTCGACGAAGGAGACGTAGCCATGTTCCTGAGCCCCCCTGCCGAGATCTTCGGCGTGGACGGCATCATCGTCCTGGTGGTGGTGGTGCTCGTCCTCTTCGGTAGCACCCAGATCCCCAAGCTCGCACGGTCCCTCGGCTCCGCGCAACGCGAGTTCAAGAAGGGCCTCGAGGAGGGCGCCGCAGAGGGCGCTTCGACGACGACGACGACGCAGGCGTCGGCGGCCGATCCCGGCCAGTCGGGACCGGTCACACCGTCCTGACCGCCCACCTCCGGCGCCAGGTCCTGCCGTTCTGGGCGCTGCAGGTCGTCGAGCTCCTCGTCGCGGGCGTCCTGGTCGACCTGACGGTCCGGACCGGCCCCGACGCCCTTCCCCTCGCCCTCGCTGCCGTCGCCGCCGCTGCGGCCCTGAGCGCGCGTGGTCCGCTCGGGGTGGTGCGCGTCGTCCCGCCACCGCTCCACGTGGCCCTCGTCGTCGTCGTGTCGGCGCTGGCCGCGGCAGCGCCTGCGATCCCCTCGCTCCGTCCCGGGGTCGCGGGGATCGTGCTCGTCGAGCTCGCCTCCGTCGGGCTGTGCCGCCTCGCCCTCCTCACCCGGACCGCCCCCGTCGGTCGCGGGCCGGCGGTCGCGGCGATCGCCGGGGACGAGGTCGACGAGCGGCCGGTCGACCCACGCCGACCGGTCGAGTGGGCTGGCGCGGTCGTCGGGCTGGGCGCTGAGCCGGGCGCTGAGCCCGACCCACGGCCCGACGAGGGGCTCGCGCCGTCGCTGGCGCGCCGGGCGGGGCGCTCGTTCGCCGGGCTCGAGCGCGTCGCACGGTCGGCGGCCGGCGGCGCCCGGCGGGCAGCCCCCGTCGTCGACGCCGGGCTCGGCGCAGCGGCCCGGGCCGCCGGGCGCACGGCCGGGCGGCGGGGCACCGGTCGGGCCCCGGATGGGGGCTCGACGCGCGGCCTCGGGACGTGGAAGAGTGCGGTCTCCAGGGCCCCCACGAGCGCCGAGCCCGAGCCACCGGGAGCGACGAGGGCCTGACCAGCCCGGTTCCTCTCAACTTCAATTTGCCCGGCGGTGCCAGCTAGTGTCACAGCCGTGAACGCCTCCCCGACCGGTTCGACCAACCCGTCGCGACGCCGTCTCGCCCTCGCGGCCGCGCTCGCCGTTCCGCTCGTCCTGGCCGGCTGCAACCTCTACCCGAGCTACGGCGCCAGTCGTGGCACCACCACCCAGGGCCACGACATCTTCAAGATGTACTCGGGGATGGTCACGGCCGGCATCGTGGTCGGCGGCATCGTGGCCCTCCTCATCCTCTGGACGGTCCTGCGCTACCGGCGACGCTCGGACGAGATGCCCCGCCAGTTCCACGAGAACATCGCCATCGAGATCATCTACACGACGGTTCCCGTGCTCATCGTCGCCGTCCTGTTCGTGTTCACCGTCCTCACCGAGAACAACGTCGACCGCACCGTGCCGACGAACGCCACGCTCACCGCCAACGGGAGCCCGGTGGTGGACATCCGGGTGACCGCCTTCCAGTGGGGCTGGCGCTTCGACTACCCGAACCTGAACGTGGCCGTCGTGGGCGAGACCACCCACGGCCCCGACAACCACGGGCCACAGATGGTCGTGCCGAAGGGTGAGACGGTCCAGATCACGCTGGTGTCCGACGACGTCGTCCACGGCTTCTACGTCCGCGACTTCAACTTCAGCCGGTACGCGCAGCCCGGCGTCGCCAACGTCTTCGACCTGACCGTGAAGAAGCTCGGCACGTTCGACGGCCAGTGCACCCAGTTCTGCGGCCTGTACCACTCGCTGATGCTCTTCAGCGTGCGCTCGGTCACGCCGGCCCAGTTCAAGACGTGGGTGGCATCCGAGGTCGCCAGCGGGCACACCCTGCTCGGCTCGGGCTCCTCGACCCAGAACACGCCGCCCGTCGACACGCACCAGACGCCGTCCAACGCCCTCGCGGCGAACCCGGAGAACGCAGGAGCGCGCGCATGACAACGCTCGTCGAGCGACCCGACGTCCTGAGCCCCGAGCACCCGGGCGGGCCCGGGGGTCCCGAGCAGCCCGGTGGGCACGCAGAGCACGCCCACCACAACGAGCCGACGGGCATCCTCAAGTGGCTCACCACGACGGACCACAAGGTCATCGGGATGAGCTACATGATCACCTCGCTGGTGCTCTTCTTCATCGCCGGCAGCCTGGCGCTCGTGATCCGGGCCCAGCTGATCACGCCCCACTCGTCGCTGGTCTCCTTCCAGACCTACAACGAGCTCTTCACGATGCACGGCAGCATCATGATGTACCTGTTCGCGGGGCCGTTCGCCTTCGGAGGCCTGGCCAATTACATCGTGCCGCTGCAGGTCGGGGCACCCGACATGGCGTTCCCCCGGCTGAACGCCCTCTCCTTCTGGCTCTACCTCGGCGGCTCGGTCATGATGGTGTCCGGCTTCTTCGTCCAGGGCGGGGCCGCCTCGTTCTCGTGGGTCTTCTACGCCCCGCTGTCGAGCGCCACGAACTCACCCGGGTACGGCGCCGACCTCTTCCTGGTCTCCCTGGCCCTGACCGGGTTCTCGGCCATCTTCACCGGCGTCAACCTTGTCGCCACCATCTTCTACCTGCGCGCGCCGGGCATGACGATGTTCCGGATGCCCATCTTCACCTGGAACATGCTGGTGACCGGCATCCTCATCC
>CAZSYT010000163.1:0-3546 GCA_964610905.1 uncultured Acidimicrobiaceae bacterium | reverse complement strand
GACCTGGTGAAGTGCAGCTTCTGCGGCAAGTCGCAGAAGCAGGTGAAGAAGCTCATCGCCGGGCCTGGCGTCTACATCTGCGACGAGTGCATCGAGCTCTGCAACGACATCATCGCGGAGGAGCTCGCCGACTCCACCGAGGTGTCCTTCGAGGAGCTGCCGAAGCCCAAGGAGATCTTCGAGTTCCTGAACGACTACGTCATCGGGCAGGAGTACGCGAAGAAGATCCTGTCCGTGGCCGTCTACAACCACTACAAGCGGGTCCAGGCGGGGGGCAACGGGTCGCACGACAGCGACGTCGAGCTGGCCAAGTCGAACATCCTCCTCCTCGGGCCCACCGGGTGCGGCAAGACGCTGCTGGCCCAGACCCTGGCCCGCATGCTCAACGTCCCCTTCGCCATCGCCGACGCCACTGCCCTCACCGAGGCGGGCTACGTCGGCGAGGACGTCGAGAACATCCTGCTGAAGCTCATCCAGGCAGCCGACTACGACGTCAAGCGCGCCGAGACGGGGATCATCTACATCGACGAGATCGACAAGATCGCCCGAAAGTCGGAGAACCCGTCGATCACCCGTGACGTGTCCGGTGAGGGTGTCCAGCAGGCCCTGCTGAAGATCCTCGAGGGGACCACCGCCTCCGTGCCGCCGCAGGGCGGGCGGAAGCACCCCCACCAGGAGTTCATCCAGATCGACACCACGAACATCCTGTTCATCTGCGGCGGGGCGTTCGCGGGCATCGACAAGATCATCGAGAACCGCATCGGCCGCAAGGGCATCGGCTTCCGCGCCGAGGTCCGCAAGGCGAGCGAGCGGGACGACTCGGAGCTCCTGCGCCACGTCCTCCCCGAGGACTTGATGAAGTTCGGGCTGATCCCCGAGTTCATCGGCCGCCTGCCGGTGGTCGGGGCCGTGTCGCACCTGTACAAGGACGCGCTGATCCGCATCCTGGTCGAGCCGAAGAACGCGCTCACCCGCCAGTACAAGCGGGTCTTCGACCTCGACCACGTCGAGCTCGAGTTCACCGACGACGCCCTCGAGGCCGTCGCCGAGCAGGCGCTGCTGCGCGGCACCGGGGCCCGGGGCCTGCGCGCCATCCTCGAGGAGGTCCTCCTCGAGGTCATGTACGACCTGCCCAGCCGGACCGACGTCTCCAAGTGCGTGGTCGACCGTGCCGTGGTGCTCGACAAGGTCCACCCGACGCTCGTCCCCCTCAACGCTCCTCCCGCCAAGAGCACGCGCACCCGGCGCGCCGCGTCGTAGCCAGCCACAGGGGCGCACGGCGGTGCCATTCGACGACCTCGCCGGCGCGCTCGCCTGGCTCGACGGCCACGTGAACTTCGAGGCGACCATGCCCTCGCGCCGCTCGCTGCCGACGCTCGAGCGCATGCACGAGGTGCTGTCCCTCCTCGGCGACCCCCACCGGGCCGCCCCTGTGGTCCACCTGACCGGGACCAACGGCAAGGGGTCCACGGCGGCGATGGCCACCGCCCTGCTCGCCGCCCGCGGCTTGTCGGTGGGCACCTACACCAGCCCCAACCTGCACCGGGTCAACGAACGGATCGCCCGCCACGGCGTTCCCATCGGGGACGACGAGCTCCTCGACGCCCTCGAGTCGCTGGCCCGCCTCGAGCCGCTGCTCACCGAGCCGCTCACCCGCTTCGAGCTGCTCACCGCCGCGGCCTTCCTGACGTTCGCCGACGAGGCCGTCGACGTGGCCGTCGTCGAGGTGGGGGTGGGTGGCCGATGGGACTCGACAAACGTCGTCGACGCCGACGTGGCCGTGATCACCAACGTCAGCTACGACCACACCGACGTGCTCGGCCCCACCCTCGAGGACATCGCGTCGGAGAAGGCGGGGATCGTCAAGGAGGGCAGCCGGGTGGTGGTGGGCGAGACGTCACCCGGCCTGGTCGCGCTCGTGCGCGAGGCGTCCCGTGCCGCCGGGGCGGCGGAGGTGTGGACCCGCGGCGACGACTTCGCCACGACGGCGAACCGGGTGGCCGTGGGCGGCCGACTGGTCGACGTGCGCACCCCCGGTGCCACCTACGGCGAGCTGCTGGTGCCGCTCCACGGCGCCCACCAGGGCGACAACGCCTCGTGCGCCCTGGCCGCCGTCGAGGCGTTCTTCGGTGCCCCCCTCGACGCAGACGTCGTCGACCAGGCGTTCGCCGCCGTCCGGGTGCCCGGCCGGCTCGAGGTCGTCGGCCGTCACCCGCTCGTCGTGCTCGACGGCGCCCACAACGTCGCCGGCATGACGGTGCTGGCACGGGCGCTCGAGGAGGACCTCGCCGTCCCCGGGGACACGGTGGCGGTCGTCGGCATGCTGAGCGGCCGCGACCCTGTCGCCATGCTCGACCTCCTCCTCACCGCAGGGGTGCGCTCGGTCGTCGTGTGCTCCCCTCCGTCACCGCGCGCCCTCGCCGCCACGGTGGTCGCCGAGGCCGCGGCGGGCCTGGGCATGGACGTCTCCGTCGTCGAAGGGCCGGCAGACGCGCTGCGGGACGCCGTCGGCCGCGTGGCCGGGGACGGCCGGGTGGTCGCGTGCGGCTCGCTCTACGTCGTGGCCGAAGCGCGGCGAGCGCTGGCCGCCGACGCCGTCTGACCCGGCGCGCCTGCGCTGCGAGGCGTCGCGGGCCGGGAGGGGGCGTCGCGGCAGTCGGCTATCCTCCTCGACCCGTGGGACGAACACTGGTCATCTGCAAGCCCGATGCCGTGGAGCGCGGCCTCGCCGGAGAGATCATCGGGCGGCTCGAGCGCAAGGGCCTCCGCCTGGTCGCCGCCGAGCTCCGTAGCATCACCGGCGAGGTGGCGGTGCGCCACTACGCCGAGCACGAGGGGAAGTCGTTCTTCGACGAGCTCGTCACCTTCATCACCCGGTCACCGGCCCTCGTGATGGTGGTCGAGGGCCCAGAGGACACCTACCGGGTCGTGCGCACCCTCATGGGGGCGACGAACCCGGTCGAGGCGGCTCCGGGGACCATCCGGGGCGACCTCGCCCTGTCGACGGGGGAGAACCTCGTCCACGGCTCGGACTCGCCCGAGTCGGCCGAGCGCGAGATCGCCCTCTTCTTCCCCGACCTGGCCTGACGCGTCCCCGGCCCCGGCCGGGCCGGGCGCTCGCGGTCCGAAAGACCGCTCTTGTGCCTGCCGCACCCGTCCCGTAGCCTTTTGCCGGGCCGAAGCAGCCTGGGCAGGGCGGCACCGTGCCCGGCGTGCCACGACACCTGCCTGCCACGAACGACACGCACGAACCCCGACGGAGAGGTGCATCCCCGATGCCCGACAACCGACTGTCCCTCCTGGGCCGCGACATGGCCGTCGACCTGGGCACTGCCAACACGCTCGTCTACGTGCGGGGTCGTGGCATCATCCTGAACGAGCCGTCGGTCGTCGCCGTGAACGTGAAGGACGGCCGTCCGCTCGCCGTCGGAGCCGAGGCCAAGCGGATGATCGGTCGCACCCCGAGCCACATCCAGGCCATCCGCCCCCTGAAGGACGGGGTGATCGCCGACTTCGAGATCTGCGAGAAGATGCTCCGCTACTTCA
>CAZSYT010000162.1:0-3606 GCA_964610905.1 uncultured Acidimicrobiaceae bacterium | reverse complement strand
CCGAGCAGTCGGCGGCGATCGACGACGGCGGGGTGAAGACGCGGGGGGTGGGCGCCACGGTCGTCGTGGTGGAGGACCCGGTCGGTCCGGGGACGTGCCGCGTCGGGCTGGCACCGGTCGACCGACGTCCGCCCGCCTGGCCGCCCGTCGTCGGACCGCTGCCAAGCACGACGGCCGTGGTCACGACGGCGACGGCGACGGCCACGAGCGCCCCTGTCGTCGTCCGAGGCCGCGGGCCCCCGGCTCGCCGCCCGACAGCGGGAGCGGCCCGGCCGAGGAGGTGGTCGTCGGCGGGCCCGGCGGTCCGTCGCCGGCGCCGTAGCCACCCTGTCGGGCGCCTCACGAGCCGCCCCCGACGATCGCCACCCGCGCACGCCCAGCGGCAACGGGCTCAGCCAGCAGCAGGCGCCCGGTCCCCACCGTGCCGTCGCCCCACCTCGGCGAGTGCGGGAGCGAGCTCCCGCCACTGCTCCTGGGGAACACCGCGCCGGGCGGCGTCGATCGGCTGCACGCAGACGTGGTCGGCTCCCGCGGCCAGGTGCGCCTCCACCCGTGCGGCGGCGTCCTCGACCGTTCCCCATGCCACCAGCGCGTCGACGACGGCGTCGGTCCCCCCGTCGACGAGGTCCGCCTCGTCGAAGCCCAGGCGGACGAGGTTGCGCACGTAGTTCGGCTGCGAGAGGTAGACCGACGTGTACGTCCTGCCGATCTCACGGGCCCGGGCGGCGTCGGTCTCGAGGACGACGGCCTGCTCGGGGCAGAGCACCGGGCCCTCTCCGAGCGCGGCCCGGGCCTGCTCGGTGTGCTCGGGCGTCACGAAGTAGGGGTGCGCGCCGTCGGCGAGCTCGGCAGCCAGAGAGAGCATCTTCGGCCCGAGGGCGGCCAGCACCCGTCGTACGGGGGTCGACGGGCGCTCCGCCGTGTAGGGCGCGGCGTCGACGGCCTCGAGGTACCGGCGCATGGCGGCCAGCGGGTGCTCGTAGCGATGCCCGCGCAGGTCCTCGACGAGGTTCCGGTGGCTCACCCCGAGTCCGAAGACGACCCGGTCGGGAAAGGCCTCGGTCAAGCCTCGCATGGCCCCCGCCATGGTCACCGCGTCACGCGCCCAGATGTTGGCGATCCCCGTCGCACCGACCAGCTTGTCCGTGGCAGAGAGGAGCAGCGCGAGGTGCACGAAGACGTCGCGTCCCGCCACCTCGGGGATCCACAGGGCTCCGTAGCCGAGCCCTTCGAGCTCGGCGGCCAGCTCACGTGCCCGGCTGGCGGGGACGAGGTCGAGGCTCCCCGTCCAGATCCCGATGGGACCGAGGACCTGTCGTGTGTCGTCGCCCATGGTCGAGACGCTACCGCGAGCCGTTCCCCGGGGCGCCGCGCCACGGTGTCGACGCAGACCGAACGGCCCGTGCCCCGGCCACGCCGGCGGGCGCCGGGCGTCCCCCACACAGCAGGCGGACGTCGGACTCCTCGAGCAGGGACCAGAACCCGTCGAGCTCCGGATGGGTCGGCGACCGCTCACCCGCCGCCGCCGACGGGACCATGATCGCCGCACAACCCACGGCGATCGCCTCCTCGGCGCACGAGCACGCCAGGACCGGGTCGGCGAGCGGCGCGCACCCGACGGCGACGAGGCGACGGTCTGGCGCACAGAACGCCGCCATGGCACAGTCCTGGGCCGAGGAGCCCGCGTCGAGCTGCGCGACGTCGGCGTCCCGCTCGGCCCGCGCCCCGTAGCGGTGGAGGCCGTGCGGCAGGGCGAACAGGCTCCTGGCGAACGTGGCGAAGACGACCCGCACCGGAGCCGAGGAGGTCGCGGGCCCGGCTGCGCTCCGTCCCGTCGAAGCCGCCGATGGCGGCCCACCCCTCGTCGACGAGCAGCGGTTCCTCGGCACGGCGACCGGCACCGGCCTCGGGCGAACCGTCACCGGCGTGCGAGCGTGCGAGCTCCCCGGTCGCGCCCGGGCACCGTCCCGGACCGCGTGCGGTCACCGACGTGCGACGGCGAGCCGGTGGGCGCTGCGGGACTCGAACCCACGACCTCAGCCGTGTGAAGGCTGCGCTCTAACCAACTGAGCTAAGCGCCCGGGCTCCGACGGCTGCAGGCGGTGCCTGCGTGCCCGGGCTCGGCCGCCGCCATGCTAGCCGCCGCCTGGCCGCGGCTCGCACCTCGCCGACGGCCGGGCCCACCGCCATCCGGGGTGCAACCACCGCCCGACGTGGCCACAGTAGGGTCTCCCGCTGTGCTCGCGCTCCGGCCCTCGCGGCGGAACCGGACCGTGGGCCGCCAGCTGGCGGCCACGTGCGCCGGGTCCGTGCTCGTCCTCCTGCTCGCGATCGTCGCTGCCCCGCCTGTGGGGGCGGCGCCGTCCGTCTCCCCTCGACCGGCCCTGACCACCCTCCTCGAGCCCGTCGTCCACCCGCTCGCGGGCACCGTCTTCGCCGCCGACGCGCCCGACCCCGACGTCGTGCGCGTCGGCTCGACGTACTACGCCTACACCACGGGCACCACCTGGGGGAACCACATCGGCGTGCTCGTCGACAACTCGGGCTCGCCCGCGTCGGGGTGGCAGACGATCTCCTCCCTTCCCTACGGCTCCTCGGCCCTGCCAGTCGTCCCGAGCTGGGAAGAGCCGAACACCCAGACGTCCCCCGGGGTGGTGGAGCTGGGCACCACGTGGTTCCTGTACTACGACGCCTTCGACCCCGCGCTCGGCCGAACCTGCCTGTCGGTGGCGACGTCCACGGTGCCGTGGGGACCGTTCGTCGACAGCTCGACCGCGCCGTTCGAGTGCCAGGTCGCCCTCGGCGGCTCGATCGACCCCAGTCCCTTCGTCGACCCGGCCTCGGGGTGGACGTGGCTGCTGTGGAAGTCCAACGACGGCAGCGTCGCCACCAGCGCCCAGCTGTGGGCGGCGCCGCTCTCCATCACCGGGCTGGGGCTCGCCGCTGCGCCGGTGTCGTTGCTCACTCAGAACGAGGCCGCCCATCCGTGGGAGACGACGATCGAGAACCCCGACATGTCCGTGGTGAACGGCACCTACGTGCTCTTCTTCTCGGGCGGACAGTGGGACTCGCCGGGATACGGCGAGTCGTACGCCCTCTGCGCCGGCGTGGCCGGACCGTGCTTCCAGCCCACCGAAGGTCCCCTGCTCTCGAGCAACGGCACCCTCGTCGGCCCCGGCGGGGCGTCGACGTTCACCGATGCGTCCGGGGCGCTGTGGATGGTGTTCGCCGCCTGGCACTCGAGCTGCACCTCGTACGCGTGCGGCGGCGCACGCGAGCTCCACATGGCCACCGTCACGGTCACCGACCTCGCAGTGGGCGTCCCGTCCAACGCACCCGTGCTCGACCTCACGCCGACCCCCGACGGCGCCGGCTACTGGGAGCTGGCCGCCGACGGCGGCATCTTCTCCTTCGGTGACGCCCAGTTCTACGGCTCGATGGGCGGCAAGCCCCTGAACAAGCCGATCGTGGCGATGGCGGCGACCCCCGACGGCAAGGGGTACTGGGAGGTGGCCGCCGACGGCGGCATCTTCTCCTTCGGCGACGCCAGCTTCTACGGCTCGATGGGCGGCAAGCCCCTGAACGAGCCGATCGTCGGCATGGCGG
>CAZSYT010000161.1:3344-3620 GCA_964610905.1 uncultured Acidimicrobiaceae bacterium | reverse complement strand
TGGTCCGTGCCATCGAGGTGCTGGGGCAGGCCCAGGTCGGCATGCGCGACGCCCCCGACCCGAGGGTCAACCTCGAAGTCGCGCTCGTCCGCCTGGCGACCCCTGGCATCGACGCAGACGTCGAGTCGCTGCTCCAGCGGGTCGAGGCGCTCGAGCGCACCGTCCACGCCCTCGGCACCGGGCAGGGTGCCGCCGCGCCAGCGGCGCGCCCGGTCGGGCCCCACCCCTCCCGTCCCGGGCCAGGCGTGCCGCCCGGCCCACCCGCGTCCGCTCCGG
>CAZSYT010000161.1:0-3244 GCA_964610905.1 uncultured Acidimicrobiaceae bacterium | reverse complement strand
CACCCACCGCTCCGGCACCCACCGCTCCGGCACCCACCGCTCCGGCACCCACCGCTCCGGCACCCACCGCCGAGCCGGTCGCGACCGAGGACCAGCCCCCCCGTCCCACGCTCGGCGCCCTCCGCCGCCAGGCCGGCCTTTCCGGGGCCGACCAGGCGGTCGACCACGGCACGCCGAGCGTCCCGGCCGACGCCGACCCGACCCCGGCCCCAGCCCCGGCCCCAGCTCCGGCCCCAGCTCCACCGGCCCCAGCTCCACCGGCCCCAGCTCCACCGGCCCCAGCTCCACCGGCCGCGGCCCTCGCGACCGTCGAGCCTGTTCCTTCCCCCTCGGCCGGCTTCCCCACCCGCGACCAGCTCGTCCAGGCGTGGGGCGACACCGTCCTCTCCGGCTTGCGGCCCAAGGCCAAAGCCCTCTTCCAGGCCGGTCGGTTCGTCGGCATCGACGGTGACCGGGCCGTCTTCGGGTTGCCCAACGACATCCACCGAGCGCGGTGCGAGGAGGTCCGTGCCGACGTCGAAGCGGTGCTCTCCGGCCACTTCGGGTGCCCGGTCCGGCTCACCCTGGTCGTCGACGACGGCAGCAGCACGTCGCCCCCGCCGCTGCTGCCCGAGGGGCGGTCCGGCGGACGCCCCATCGCTCCGCCCACCGGACCGTCCATCGCTTCGCCCACCGCCCCGCCCGCCGGCACCGGGCCCCCGCCAGACGGCCCGCCCGACGGCACCGTCCCCGCCGACGGTCCCTCCGCAGCCGTGGTGCCGACCGTCCGCGGCGGTCCGGGGTCGAGCGACCCGGGGCCGAGCGACCCGGGGCCGACCGGCGACGTGGGGGACGACCCCGACGACGAGTACGCGCTCCTCGACGAGTCCGAGCTCGGGGAGGTTGTGGACGTCGACACGTCGGCCGAGGCCCGTCTCCTCGAGGTGTTCCCGGGTGCCGAGGAGGTCTGCTAGTGCGGGCCTTCTCCGGCCCGGTCCAGGCCTTGGTCGACGAGCTCGGACGGCTTCCCGGCATCGGGCCCAAGTCGGCGCAGCGCATCGCCTTCCACCTGCTCAGGGTGGCCCCCGAGGACGCCCTGCGGCTCGCGGACGCCATCGTCGCCGTGAAGGAGCGCGTGACGTTCTGCCCGCGCTGCTTCAACGTGGCCGAAGGCGGCCTGTGCACCGTGTGCGCCGACGAGCGACGTGACGGGACGGTCGTCTGCGTGGTCGAGGACCCCCGCGACATCGTGGCCGTCGAGAAGACCGGCGGGTTCTCCGGTCGTTACCACGTCCTGCAGGGCGCGCTCAGCCCGATCGAGGGGATCGGGCCCGAGCACCTGCGCGTCAGCGAGCTGCTCGCCCGGGTCGAGCCCGAGGGCGTGACCGAGGTCATCCTCTGCACCCACCCCAACCTCGAGGGCGAGACGACGGCCATGTTCCTCGCCCGACTCCTCCACCCCCTCGGGCTGCGGGTCACCCGCATCGCCAGCGGTCTGCCCGTGGGCGGCGACCTCGAGTACGCCGACGAGCTCACCCTCGGGCGGGCGCTCGAGGGCCGACGGCTGGTCGAGCCGGACGGGCCGGCGTCGCCACCGGTCGAGGCGGTCGGGCGCGGCGACGGATGACCCTGGCGCCGGAGGGGCCAGGGTCATCCGAGCGAGCCGAGGAGGGCGCCGTCCGGCCGCCGCTCACGCTGTGGGTGCTCCGCCACGCCGAGGCGACCTCGGGCGCACCGGCGGGAGGCGGTGACCGGGCGCGACCCCTGACGAAGCGGGGCCGGAGCGACGCTGCGTCGCTGGGGCGGCGCCTGGCTGCGGGCCCCGGGGTCTTCGGCACGGCGGCGGTCGGCGCACCGGGAGGCAGCGCACCGGGCACCGGCGCGCGCCCGGTCCCGCTCCCCGTGGCCATGCCCGAGGTGGTGGTGTGCTCGCCGGCCGTGCGCACGCGGCAGACCGCCGAGCTCGTCGCTGCCGCCCTCGGCGACGTACCGGTGGTGCCCGACGAACGCCTCGTCCGGGGCGGGGAGGACGGCGTGCTCCAGGCCGTCCGCGAGGTGGTGGGGTCGCCCGCCGGCCTTGCGGTGGTCGGGCACAACCCGACCGTCTACGCCCTCACGTGGTCACTGCTCGCCGCCGTCGAGACAGCGGGGACGGTCGAGCCGGGGGACCGGGCACCGGGGGAGGCGGGCGACGACCGTCTCCGGCTCGAGCACCACGGCTTCCCCACGTGCACGGTGGCCGCCCTCACGTTCCCGGCGTCCGACTGGCCCGACGTCCGCCGGGGCACCGGGCGCCTCGCCGCCCTGGCCAGCCCGCCCTACTGAGCGCCGGCAGCGCGGGCAGCGCCGGCAGCGCGGTCTCCTCGGCCCTCTCGACCCCCCTGGCCACGCCTCGCCCCACGCGTCGAGCGGTAGGAGGTCCGGACGCGCCACGGCCGGCCCCACCCCGGGGCCGGCCGTGCGAGACGAGCTCGTGGGGAGGACAGGCCCGGGCGGTGTCAGCCGACCCGGAGGACGGCGGCGTCGCCCTGGCCGCCGCCGCCGCACAGGCTGACGGCCGCCGTCCCACCACCCCGGCGCTTGAGCTCGAGGAGGGCGGTGAGGGCGAGGCGGGTCCCCGACATGCCGACGGGATGGCCGAGGGCGATGGCCCCGCCGTTGACGTTCACCTTCGCCTCGTCGATGCCGAGGGCGTCTACCGACGCCAGGCCGACGGCGGCGAACGCCTCGTTGATCTCGAAGAGGTCGATGCCCGACGCCGCGAGGCCGGCCTTCCGGAGCGCCTGCTCGGTGGCCGCCGAGGGCTGGGGCAGCAGCGACGCCGAGTCGGGACCGGCCACCTGGCCGTAGGCGACGAGCTCGCCGAGGGGCGTGATGCCGAGCTCCGCCGCCTTGGCCGCCGACATGACGACGACGGCGGCGCCGCCGTCGGAGATCTGCGAGGCGTTGCCGGCGGTGATCGTGCCCTCCTTGTCGAAGGCGGGGCGGAGCTTGGCGAGGGTCTCGGCCGTCGTCTCGGGGCGCACGCCCTCGTCGGTGTCGACGACGACGGGGTCGCCCTTGCGCTGGGGCACCGACACGGGGACGATCTCCTCGGCCAGCTTGCCGGCCTTGATGGCGGCGGCCGCCTTCTCGTGGGAGGCGGCGCTGAAGGCGTCCTGGCGCTCTCGGCCGATGCCGACGGCGCGGTTGTAGTGGTCGGTGCCGAGCCCCATGGCGCACTGGTCGAAGGCGCAGAAGAGGCCGTCGTACATCATCGAGTCGA
>CAZSYT010000160.1:0-3707 GCA_964610905.1 uncultured Acidimicrobiaceae bacterium | reverse complement strand
GTGCCGGCGAGCGGTCGCCGGCACGACGCTTGGCTCTGCCGACCTGGTGCTCGAGCTTGTCGACCACGGCGTCGACGGCCGCCAGCGGGTCGCCGGCACTGGCCCGCGCCCGGAAGACCCGACCGTGACCACGCAGGACCACCTCGCAGCGCCCCCGCTCGGAGATGCGCGGGTTGCGCTCCTCGGAGAACCGGACCTCGGCGTGCTCGAGCGACGGGCAGAGCCGTCCGAGCCGACCGATCTTCTCGACGACCAGGGCCTTGCGCCGGTCGGAGACCGTCCTCCTGCCGTTGGCGATCACGACGTCCACGATTCCCCTCCTGTCCTCGGCGCGACGACCGCGCCGGTCCTCGGTGCTGTCCGGTGCTACCCCTCCTCCTCCCGCCGCGCGCGCGGCGGCGCCGTTCCGTTCCGGTGCAGGTGCGCTCCGGGAGGGACGGCTCCGCCACGACGGAGCCCGGCCCGGACGCGCGGCCGGGGACCACCCCCGGCGCGATGGTGAGCTGTGGTCGGCTGACCTGGTCTTTGACCCCACACTCGCCTGCTGCAGGGCTGGTGGCCTGGCACCGGCGACGCCGGTCGGGTCCCGACCGGACGCCCGGCGGTGCCGTGCTCGGCGCGCGTCACCCCGTCTCCGCCCGCCCCCGGCAGTCGGGGGCTCGGCGGGCAGGTCTTACCCCTAAGCCGCACCATGCTCAGCGACCACGAGTCGCCTTACGTGGGTCGTTTCGCCTGCGACTGGCCTCGACTTGCAACCACAGACCCGACCGCAGCTCACGACGCCAGTCTACGCCCGCCCCGCCGGCCGGGCACGGGTGGGCGCGACATGTTCTCGACAACGTGACGTGGCCGAAACGCGGCCGTCACATGCTTCGGTCGTTCCGGCCGGGACCGCGGCGGCGAGGTGGTGGTGGACGAGGGCGGCTCGGGAGCTCAGGGCGCGCCCGTGCGCAGGCGCTCCTTGATCTCCCCGAGGACGGGGACGGGCCCGGGGTCGACACCCGCCTCGGCCGCCAGGTGGAGGGAGACGGCGTCGCCGACGAGGGTGAGGTCGAAGAGCTGGGCGAGCTCGCCGTCCCCGGCGGCCCGCACCTCGACGACGTCGGCGACGACCTCGCGCAGCACGTCCGCCACGAGGTCGAAGCGCCGCTGCACCTGGGGGTGCTCGGCGTCGTGGCGGAGGTTGACGAGCGTGACGACCTGACGGGTCACGTCGCCGTGCTGGCCCCAGCCCGCCACCTCGTTGTGGCACACCTCGGGCAGGACGTTCCAGAAGGCGGGCGCCTTGGCGTTCTCGTTGACCTGGGTCTTCCACCGGAGCGCCGCGGCGGCGCCGATGGCGTGCGAGCTGTGCACCAGCGGGATCGTGCGCCCGATCCGCCGCGCCACCTCCTCGGCCACGCTGCCGGGCCGCCCGAGCTCGTCGCGCCGGCGTCGGAGCTGCCGGGCGGCCAGCTCGACCCAGCGCGTCGCCCCGGGGAAGAGCCCGAGCTCCTCGAGGACCACGAGGGGAGGCACGGCCATGGCGCCCAGCGCCGCCCGGGGCTGGGGGATGTCGGGCGGGACGGGGACGACGGGGACCTGCCACTCCCCGGCCAGGCGGCCGAGCTCTCCCCCGCTCGACACGACCACGAGCGCGGCCCCGGCCTCGAAGGCCTGGGCCGCTGCCTCCACCGTCTCCTCGGTGTCACCCGAGAACGACATGGCGAAGACGAGGGAGCCCGGCCCCACGTAGTCGGGCGGCGCGTACCCCTTGACCACCGTGACCGGCACCGGCAGGAACGGCAGGGCGGCGGCGACGAGGACGTCCCCGGCGATCCCGCTGCCCCCCATCCCGAGCACCACCACGTGCTCGACCTGGTCGTGGGGCGGCAGCCCCTCGAGCCCCCGGGCCGCCTCGACGGCGGCAGCAACCTGCTCGGGCAGCGACAGGGTCGCCTCCCACATGTGCAACGAGTCGACGGCAAGCGGCGAGAGCCCGGTCGAACGGGCCATCAGGCGTCCGGTCCGTTCGGCTGGCCGGCGCCGGTCCTGCGAGCCCCGCCGGCCTCGGCCTTCTGGGTCAGGCGGTCGTGCTCGGCGTCGTCCACGGTCGTCGCCTCGTCGACCAGCATGTCGGGCACGCCGTCGCGCACCTCGTAGCGACGCCGGAGGCGTGGGTTGTAGAGGGCCTCCTCGTCCTCGAAGTAGAGGAGCGGGCCCTTGTCCTCGGGGCAGGCGAGCACCTCGAGGAGCAGCGGGTCGAGCGGCATCGGGTCGTACCTCCTGGTCGCATCGGTGGCAGGCATGGGGCTCGCGGGCTCACACGGAGACGAGGCGGGCGACGGCGGCACGGATCTCCTCGACGTGGTGCGCGCACGACGCCTCGTCGGGCGCCTCGACGTTCAGCCGGAGGAGCGGCTCGGTGTTCGAGGGGCGCAGGTTGTACCACCAGTCGCCGCGGTCCACGGTGAGACCGTCGAGGCGGTCCACCGTGCCGAGGGCTCCGCCTGCCGCCTCCACCTCGGCCGCCATCGCATCCACGGCCCGTGCCGGGTCGGGCACCTCCGTGTTGATCTCGCCCGAGTCGACGTACCGGCGGTAGGGCTCGAGCAGCTTGGAGAGCGGGGCGGCGGCCACGCTCATGAGCTCGAGCACCACCAGCGCGGCGATGATGCCGGAGTCGGCGCGGAAGTTGTCGCGGAAGTAGTAGTGCCCCGAGTGCTCACCGCCGAAGACGGCGCCCGTCTCGGCCATCACCTGCTTGATGAAGCTGTGGCCGACCCTCGTGCGCACGGCCCGGCCCCCGTGCTCGGCGACGACCTCGGGCACCACCCGCGAGCAGATGCAGTTGTAGAGCACGGTGGCGCCGGGGTGCTTGGTGAGCATCGACGCGGCGACGAGCGCGGTGGTGAGCGATCCCGAGACGCCCTCCGCCCGCTCGTCGACGAGGAAGACCCGGTCGGCGTCGCCGTCGAAGGCGAGGCCGACGTCGGCGCCGTGCTCCAGCACCGCCTGCTTGAGCGCAACCTGGTTCTCGGGCTGGATAGGGTCGGCGGGGTGGTTGGGGAACGTCCCGTCGAGCTCGGGGAAGAGCACCTCGACGTCGAAGGGGAGGCCCTCGAAGACGGCGGGGACGACCAGGCCACCCATCCCGTTCGCCGTGTCCGCCACCACCTTGAGCGGCCGGAGGGCGCCAACGTCGACGAACGAGCGCACGTGGGCGGCGTAGCGGTCGAGCACCGTGCGCTCCTCGATCGGGGCGAGCGGGCCTCCGGGCGGCGCACCACGCTCGCCCCACTCCTCCAGCAGGCGCTCGGCGGTCGCCTGGATGTCGCCGAGGCCCGTGTCACGCCCGATCGGCCGAGCCCCGGACAGGCAGAGCTTCAACCCGTTGTACTGGGCCGGGTTGTGCGACGCGGTGAACATCGCCCCGGGGGCATCGAGGTCGCCGGCGGCGAAGTAGAGCAAGTCGGTCGAGGCGAGGCCGAGGTCGACGACGGCGACGCCCTCGCTGCGCACGCCGTCGGCGAACGCCCGCGAGAGCTCGACCCCCGACGGCCGCATGTCGCGGGCGACGAGGAGCCGGGGCCCGCCGACGAAGCGGGCGACCGCCGCGCCGATGGCCCGGAGCCGCCGGGCGTCGAGCTGGTCGGGCACCGTGCCGCGGATGTCGTAGGCCTTGAAGACGTCGGCGAGGGAGCTCATGGCGGGCCAATCCTAGCGAC
>CAZSYT010000159.1:0-3782 GCA_964610905.1 uncultured Acidimicrobiaceae bacterium | reverse complement strand
CGACATCACCATCCTGCTCTTCAACAACCAGATCTACGGGCTGACCAAGGGCCAGTACTCGCCCACCTCGGAGGTCGCCAAGGTGACCAAGTCGACGCCGTTCGGCTCGCTCGAGCAGCCCTTCAACCCGCTCAGCCTCGCCCTCGGGGCGGAGGCGACCTTCGTGGCACGGACGCACGACATGGACCGCAAGCACATGATGGAGACCCTGCGTCGGGCCCACGACCACCGGGGCGCCTCGTTCGTCGAGATCTACCAGAACTGCAACGTGTTCAACGACGGCGCGTTCGAGGCCATCACCGGCAAGGACAACCGTGCCGACATGCTCGTCCCGCTCGTCCACGGCCAAGCGATCCGCTTCGGTGCCGACGGGGAGCGCGGGGTGGTCATGGCGTCCGACGGCTCGCTCGCCGTCGCGGAGGTGTCGGAGGTGGGGGAGGACGCCCTCCTCGTCCACGACGAGCACCACGACAACCCCGGGCTGGCGTTCCAGCTCAGCCGGCTGTCGCACGGCCCCTTCGAGCCGACGCCGATCGGCGTCTTCCGCGACGTCGAGCGACCCGAGTACGGTGCCCAGATGACCGAGCAGATCGACGCGGCGGTTGCCCGGAAGGGCACGGGTGACCTCGCCGCCCTCCTGCGGTCGGGCTCGACCTGGCAGGTCGGCTGAGCAGGTCCGGTCGACGCCCTCCCGACGCGGCGCCGGCCCGGGGCGACGGGAGCGAGGCGGCCTCTCCGCGCTCCCTGCGGGACGCGCTCGCCCGTCATTCCTGACGTTGACGTAAACTGTGGACATGACGCGCAAGGAGACGGGCACGGCGCAGGACGGGGCCCGGCGGCCTGCCGGGAGCGGAGCCACCGGGGCGCTCGTGCCCATCGGCGAGGCGGCCGAGCGGGCGGGCGTGTCGGCCCGGACGCTGCGCTGGTACGAGGAGCTGGGCCTGCTCGTCCCGTCGGGTCACTCGAGCGGGGGGGCGCGGCGCTACGACGACGAGGACGTCGCGCGCATCGTCCACATCCGCGAGCTGCAGTCGCTGCTCGGCTTCGACCTCGGCGAGATCCGTGACATCCTGCGCGGCGAGGACGACCTGGCCGGCCTGCGCGTCGAGTACCGCTCGCGTGCCGACGGCGCCCGCCGACGCGAGATCCTCCGCGAGGCCTCCTCGATCAACGACAAGCTCCGCTCCGTCGTGGCGAGCAAGCAGGAGCGTCTCGCCGCGATGCTCGCCACCCTCGAGGAGAAGCACGCCCGCTACCGCCGGCTGCTGGCCGAGCTCGAGGCCGAGCCGGCGTCCAGCGAGCCCCGGAGGAGCGGCTGAGCGCAGGGGCACGGCGGCCGTCCCGCGGCCTTCGGCCTGCCGTCGTCAGGGTGCGCCGCCCACGGGCGCCTCGCGACGGCGCAGCTGGGCGAGGGACCACACGGCGAGGCCGGTCGCCGAGACGGCAGCGCCGAGGACGACGACCCCGCCCCAGCGCGCCAGCCCGTAGGCGAGGCCGGTCGCCGCCGACCCCGCCGACCCGCCGACGAAGTAGGCGACCATGTAGGCGGTGTTGAGCCGGGAGCGTGCGTCGGGGTCGATCCCGAAGACCAGCTGCTGGTTCTGGATGTGGACGGACTGGATGGCCAGGTCGGCGGCGACGATGCCCACGACGAGCGCCCACAACTGGGAGCGTCCGAGCGCCAGGAGGCCGAACGACCCCAGCAGGGTGGCGAGGGAGGCGGTGGTCACCAGGTGCTCGTGGCCGCGGTCGGAGAGCCGGCCGCTGAAGGCTGCCCCGAGCGCCCCGCCCGCTCCGAGCAGCCCGAAGAGCCCGATGACGACCCGGCTGTAGTGGTAGGGCGCGCCGGTCAGGAGGAACGCCAGGCTGGTCCACACGACGTTGAAGGCCGCGAAGACGAGCGCCCCCAGTGCCGAGCGCAGACGGAGCAGGCGCTCGGTCGCCAGGAGGGCGGCGACCGAGCGCAGCAGGGCGCCGTAGCGGACGCGGGGCCGAGGGTCCTCGCCGGGCAGGGCGCGGGCGAGGACCAGGGCGAGGAGGACGACGAGGACGGCGGCCACCGCGTAGACGGTGCGCCACCCGGCGAGCTGGGCCACGGCGCCCGAGAACGTCCGGGCGAGCAGGATGCCGACCAGGAGGCCGCTCATCACCGTGCCCACCACGCGCCCGCGGTGACGGTCGTCCGCCAGGTGCGCGGCGAAGGGCACGAGGACCTGAGCGGCGACGGAACAGGCTCCGGCCACGGCGATGGCCACGGCCAGGACGAGCAGGGTCGGTGCCGCCGCGGCGGCACCCAGCGCGACGGCCGCGCCGACCAGGAGCACCGGCACCAGGCGCCGGCGGACCACCACGTCCCCGAGCGGGACCACGAGCGCGAGGCCCACGCCGTAGCCGACCTGACCGGCCGTGACGACGAGGGCGGCGGTCGCCGAGCCCACGTGGAGCGAACGGGCGACCGAGGGGAGCAGTGGCTGCGCGTAGTAGAGGGTGGCGACCGACACGCCGCACGACACGGCGAAGAGGACGACGAGGGAGCGCCGAAGGGGCGCTCGGTCGCCCTCCGCCGGAGCTGTGCTCGGGGCCCCGGTCGGGTCCGGCGCCGCGTGGCGTCCGTCGGGGGGCGCGTCGTGAGCGGGAGCGGTCGTCGTCGGGTCGTCCACGGAGACCACAGCCTACGGGTGGCCGGCGAGGCGCCGGGCGGGCTGCGGACGCGCCTCGGACGGGCGCCCGAGGTCGTCTCGCCTGGCCGGCGGGTCTCGTAGACTCGGCCCGGTGGAGGGGAGCACCGACGACACCCACCAGGCGGTCGCCGACCCGTCGCGGCCCACGCCGGCCTCCGTGGCCAGCGAGGCCACGGGCGACGACCTCTCGCGCGTCCTGACGGTGCCCAACCTGGTCACCGCCGCGCGGCTGGCGTGCGTCCCCGTCTACGTGTGGCTCCTCTTCGGCGCCGGGCGCCAGACGGCAGCGGCCGTCCTCCTCGGCGTCCTCGGCGCCACCGATTGGGTGGACGGCGCCGTGGCCCGTCGGTTCCGCCAGGTCTCGACGGTCGGCAAGGTCCTCGACCCAGTCGCCGACCGGGTCCTCGTGGCCACGGCGGTCATCACGATCGTCGTCCACGGCGCCGTGCCCGTCTGGTTCGCCGCGGCGACGTTGACGCGCGAGGCGGTGGTCTCCCTCGCGGTCGTCGCCCTGGCCTCGCTCGGGGCCACGCGCATCGACGTGCTCTGGGTGGGAAAGGCGGGGACGTTCGCCCTGATGTTCGCCTACCCGGCGTTCCTCCTGAGCCACGGGGCGGCCGGCTGGCAGGTGCCCTTCCACGTCTTCGCCTGGGTGTCCGGCGGCGTGGGCCTCGCCCTGGCGTGGGTGGCTGCCGGGTCCTACGTGCCCGTGGCCCGACGTGCCCTGGCCGCCGGCCGGGCGGCCAGGGCCGGCGACGTCGCCGGTGCCGGCGTGGCGGAGGGCGGTGGCCGGTGAAGGCCGTCATCATGGCGGGCGGAGAGGGCACGCGCCTCCGCCCGCTCACCTCCAACCAGCCCAAGCCCATGCTCCCGATGGTCAACCTGCCGATGATGGAGCACGTCGTCAACCTGCTCAGGCAGCACGGCTTCGAGGACATCGTCGTGACGGTGGCGTTCATGGCGAACGCCGTCCGGACGTACTTCGGGGACGGCTCGGAGTTCGGCGTGCGGATGGTGTACGCCACCGAGGAGACCCCGCTCGGCACGGCGGGGTCGGTGCGAAACGCCCGGGCCGAGCTCGACGAGCGCTTCCTCGTCATC
>CAZSYT010000158.1:0-3898 GCA_964610905.1 uncultured Acidimicrobiaceae bacterium | reverse complement strand
GCCGGAGCCGGAGCCGCCGGAGCCGGAGCCGCCGGAGCCGGAGCCGCCGGAGCCGCCGGAGGCGGAGCCTGGCGTCACTGGTCGAGGAACGCGACCATCGACAGCGCGTCGAGCCGGAGCACGTCGTCGGCCTGGCCGGCCAGGGTGATCTCGCCGTTCACGTACTTCTCCGACGGGTTGAGGTCACCCCAGAAGAGGTCGCAGAAGTCCTCGCTCGTGGCAGTCACGACGAGGTCGGGCTGGCCGACCGGCCCGGCAGCGAGGTCGGCGAGACGGCACGCCTCGACGACGACCGTGAAGACGTCGCCCGTGTCGCTCGCCACGAGGTGGACGACCCGGTCCCACCCGCGCAGCATCTTGGCCAACCGGGTGTTGGCGTTGCAGCGCTCCTGCCAGTCGGCGTACGCCTCGGCGACCTCCTCGGACGTGGCCACGGCGATCAGGCCTTCGCTGGCTCGCCGGCGCCGGGGCGGGCGGAGGCCGCACCGGTCGCCCCGCGACCGTCGGTGGCGACCGCACCGAGCCCGGCCGCCACCTCGGCAGCAGCTCGCTCACCGGCCGAGAGCGCACCGTCGATGTAGCCGCTCCACCGCTCGGCGGTCTCGGTCCCCGCCCAGTGCAGCGGGCCGACCGGCTCGCGCAGCGCCGGGCCGGCGGAGGTCAGCACGCCCGGTCCGAGGCACGCCACGGGGCCGCCCCGCGTGAAGGGCTCGGCCGACCAGCGCTGCTCGGTCCACTCGACGGGAGCCCCCGCCTCGGGGCCGAACGCCTCGGTGAGGGTGGCCAGGACCGCGCCACGGCGGCCGTCGGGACCGAGCTGCTCGGCGGCCCGATCGGCCGCGCCGGCGACGAACCCGGTGACGACGCCGCAGCTCGCGTCCTCCGGAGAGTCGTCGAAGGCAAGACGGAGCAGACCGGCGTCGGCCACGACCTGGCCCGACAGCTCCCGGTCCCGCCAGAACGGCCGGGGGTACACGGCGTGCACCTTGGTGACCGATCCCATCACCGCGCGCTGGGCCAGCTGGTCTCGTCGGCCCGGCAGCGGAGGGTCGAAGTCGATGCGCCCCTGGGTGACCGGCGGCGTCGCCACCACCACCCGACGGGCGTCGACGACGAGGTCGCCGGCCCGGACGGTCGCCCCCCGGTCGGTCGCCGGGTCCCACCGGACGCCCTCGACCGGCGCGCCGCAGACGACGCGGTCGCCGAGCTCGGCGGCGAGCTGGACGGCCATCTGCTGGGCACCGCCGGCGAACCGTCGCTCCTGGGCTCCCCCGGCGGTCCGCACGAGCGCCGACATGCTCCCGCCCCCGTGCGCGTACGCCAGGGCGAAGAGGAGCGACAGCTCGCACGGCTCGGCGCCGTAGACGCCGAGCGACGCGGTGGTCATCAGGGCGTGGGCCCCGGGGCTCCCGACCTCGTCGGCCATCCACGCCTCGAGGGTCCGCCGGTCGAGGTCGCCGGCGTCCGGGTGCGTCCAGGGATCGCCCGCCGGCACCTCCTGGGCGAGCAGGTCGAGCTCGAGGAGGGCGGCGACGGCGTCGGCCGAGGCGGCAGCGTCCGACGTGGGGACGAGGCCGGTGAACTCGTGCCGCACGCCGGAGCGCAGCTCGACGCTGGCCCCCGCCGTGTGGGTGCCGAACGTGGAGACGCCCAGCTCGGCGGCGAGCGCGGCGAGGTGCTCCTGGGTCGGGCCGAGCCACTGCCCGCCGTGGTCGACGACGGCGCCGCCGGGCGTCGTCTCGGTCCAGACGCGCCCGCCGACCCGGTCGCGCGCTTCGAGGACGAGGACGTCGAGGCCCGCGGCGACCAGGCGCCGGGCCGCGGCCAGGCCCGAATAGCCCGCCCCGACGACCACGACGTCCACCTGCCGGTCGCCGGAGCCACGCGACCGCTCGGTGCCAGAGGCCACTGCCGTCTTCCCCCCTGCCGGTCCCGCACCCGATCCGCCCCGACGGCGGCAACCGTAGCCGCGACGACGCGGCGGGCAGCCGTCCCGGCTCAAGCACCGGTCCACGTGCGCCGATCACGAGGGCATGGAGGCGACGACGCGCGTTCCCGGCACCGGCCACGACCGGCCCGACCGTCGCGACGCGCCCGGCACCCCGCCGGCAGGACGACGAGCGCGACGGTGACCGTCCTCGAGCAGCTGGGCGTCGACCAGCTCGTCGCCCCGGGCGTCCTGCAGCCCGCCTACCAGCCGATCGTCGACCTCGCCTCCGGCGAGACGGTCGGCTTCGAGGCCCTGGCCCGCTGGCCGGGCCTCGACATCCGCCCCGACGAGGCGTTCGGCCTGGCCACCGAAGCCGGGCGGGTGGCCGAGCTCGACTGGGCATGCCGCCTCGCCGCCATCGAAGGAGCGCTCGCCGCCGGGCTCCCCCGCGACGTCGCCCTGTTCGTGAACGTCGAGCCGTCCACCCTCGGCAGGCCCGGCCCACGGGGAGCTGGCGCCGTGCTCGGGCAGGCCCAGGAGCGGCTCCGGGTGGTGGTCGAGCTGACGGAGCGGGCGCTGCTCCTCCGGCCGGCCGAGCTGCTCGCCCTCGTCGAACGCGTCCGGTCGTGGGGCTGGGGCGTCGCCCTCGACGACGTCGGCGCGGTCCCCGACTCGCTCGCCATGCTGCCCTTCATCGCCCCCGACGTCGTCAAGCTCGACCTCTCGCTCGTCCAGCGGTGGCCCGACGCCACACAGGGGCGCATCGTCGCCGCCGTGATGGCCCACGCCGAGCACACCGGCGCCGTCGTGCTGGCCGAGGGGATCGAGACGGAGCGCCACCTCGAGCAGGCGGTCGCCCTCGGCGCGACGGTCGGCCAGGGGTGGCTCTTCGCGGCCGCAGGGCCGCTCGCCCCCCCGGGGGCCCCGGCCGACCCGCTGCCCCCCGCCGCCACCGCGCTCGACGTGCCCGACAGCCCGTTCGCCCTCGTCGACGGCTGCACGCGCGTCCGGACGGGACGCAAGGGGCTGCTCCTCGGCCTGTCGCAGCACTTCGAGCACCGGGCCGAGACCGCCCCCACGCCGCCCCTCGTCTTCGGCGCCTTCGAGTCGGCCGAGCGGTTCACCCCGGCGACGGCCCAGCGCTACGCCGTGCTGGCCCGGCGGTCGCCGCTCGTCGCCGTCCTCGGCGCCGGCATCGGCCCGCAACCGGCCGCCGGGGTCCGGGGCGTGGCCCTCGGGGCCGACGACCCGCTGCGGTCCGAGTGGTCGGTGGTCGTCGTCGGCCCCCACTACTCGGGCGCGCTCATCGCCCGCGACCTCGGCGACGACGGGCCCGACCTCGACCGGCGGTTCGCCTTCGTCGTCACCCACGACCGCGACACGGTGGTCGCCGCGTCGCGCTCGATCCTGCGCCGGCTGGGCCCCGCCTGACCCACCGACGACGGGGCACCCCACCGGGGCGCCCCTCCGCCACCTCGGACCTCTTGGAGCCCACGCGCGGTGCCGGCGCCCGGTCTCGCCGGGGGACGGCCCGGTACGCTGGGAGCGTGGCCACCACTCCTGAGGAGCCCGGCGCCCCCCGCTCGAGAGGCGGCACCACCGGAGGGGCGGGAGGCGCGCCTCGCAGCGAGCGCCAGCCAGCCGGCCAGCCGGTGCCACCAACCGTTGACGCTCCCGCCGTCGAGGACCCGCTCGCCGTCGAGGACCCGCTCGCCGTCGAGGACCCGCTCGACGTCGAGGACCCGCTCGCCGTCGAGGACCCGCTCGACGTCGAGGACCTCGTCGACGTCGAGGACGTGGACGCCGGGCCCTCGAGCTTCGACCGCTGGCGCCGGCGCAGCGCCACCGGCGCGGTGCTGACGGGGATCGCCCTCGGGCTCCAGGAGGTCTTCCAACCGCCCCGCGACGAGCCCGCCGTGGTCGTCACCGCCGACGACGGCGCCGACGACCCGCCGCGGCGCGTCGAGG
>CAZSYT010000157.1:0-4001 GCA_964610905.1 uncultured Acidimicrobiaceae bacterium | reverse complement strand
TCGTCGGGTGGCGCTCTTCGGTCCGGGGGCTCGACCGATGCGGACGTCCGCAGTGAGCAGTGCGCAGTCGAGCGCTTCGGCCAAGGCGACATGCGGGGCATGGGCCGAGAGGCTCTCCCCGAGCTCCGACATGCGTTCTAAGAGATGGGAAACGGCGTAGCGGGAGATACCAAGGCGGCGCCACGGATCGATCGCGGTCCACGCATCGCCGGGCTCGATCCATGAGGCAGCGACCCCTCGGCCTAGCGCGTTGGCGACCTCGGCGTCGATCAGGTGAGGGACGTGCGACCACGATCACCTTTCGGTGCGCCCCGGGCGGGCGCCTCCGCATGGTCAGGGCCGGGAGCATCGCGACCACGCCCTGGCGCACGACGTCGACTACCGGGGACTTCCGTGTGGAGAAGTCGATGTCGTATTCAAACCCGTCTGAGCTGCGGGAACGGCTGACCGCTCTATTCGGCTCAGTCAGTGCAGCCCAAGGACGGTTCTCAGGCTCTCGTCGATCCCCCACATCTCCTCTGGGCTCGTCAGGCCGATGTGGTCGCCGAGACGGTTGACGTCGACGGCGCCGACCTGTTCGACCAACACTTTCGTGGTTTCGCCTTCGATCACCACATCGGGTCGGAAACTGGCGGACCGCGCACTGCGAGACGTGGGGGCGATCAGGACGACCGAGCGAGGCAGGAGGGCATCAGACTGCACCACGATGCCGAAGCGTCGACCCCGTTGCTCATGGCCAGATCGCCGAGGCGGACGTAGTTCGTAGACGTCACCCCTCTGCACGAAGGCTCTCCATGAGCGAGGCCACCTCCTGCATCTCGCGGCGATCCGCTTCGTCGGCCTCTAGCGCTGCCATCTCAGCCCTGAGTGCCTCGCGCCGTCGGAGCGCGGTGGCGGCATCGAGGATCGACTTGCGGATGGCGTCCGACCGACTCATGCCCGACGCTTCTAGCGTTCGGAGCGCCCGCTGCACTTCATCATCGAGCCGAACCGATACCGCGTGCGTCATGGAATTCAGTGTATCACGAAACGTATTACACGAGCCAGTGGAGACGATGGGACTCGAACCCACGACCCCCTGCTTGCAAAGCAGGTGCTCTAGCCAACTGAGCTACGTCCCCAGGTGCCCATGGCCACGACACGGGCTCCCGCCGCCCGAGCGGCACCCGTCATCCTAGCGTCCGCGTTCCCGCGTTCCCGCTGCCCGCTGGAGCGCCGTCGGGGGCAGCGGCTCCGCTCCGGAGCGCACGGGGCCACTCGACCGGCCCGCTCACCCGTCCTCGAGGAAGCGCACCACGGCGTCGATGGCCCCGAAGTCGGTGGTGGTGGCGAAGTGGTCGACGCCCGGCACGACCACGACGCGCACGTCGGGGAGCGCTGCCGCCAGCCGCTCGGTCCCCGGCACGCTCCGGTCGCGCTCGCCCACCACGACGAGGACGCGGGCGGTGACCGAGCCGAGCTCGTCCTCGGAGACCTCTGGCGGGCCGTGGCGGAGGAAGGCAGCCAGTGCAGCCGCGTCGTTGCCGGCCGTCTCGGCGAGGCGCTGGAAGAGCGTGACGCCGACGTCCTCGGACGGCTCGCCCGAGGCGAGGGCGGCGGCGAGCGGCTCGTGGTCCTCGTGGGCGAAGGCGTTGTCGCCGAGCCCGAGCAGCACGAGTCGGGCGAAGCGCCCGGGGTGGTCGACGGCGAGCCGCAGCAGCACGCGCGCCCCGGCCGAGAACCCGACGGCGTCGACGGGGTCGTCGCCGGGGAGGGCGTCGAGGACCCGGTCGGCGACCGCGGCGTAGGCGTCGGGGTCGGTCGGTCGCGGCGCACCGCCGTGGCCGAGCAGGTCGACGCCCACGACGGGGCGGCCGAGGTCGCCGAGGATGTCGACCCACCCCGGTTGGCGCCAGTTGTGCTCGAACGACGAGGCGAACCCGTGGACGAGGACGATGGGTCGCGAAGCTCCCACCGGAGGGGCGGCGTCGGTCACGGTCCCACACCTTAGGGGGAGACGCCGGCACCGGCTCGGGCCATGATGGGCGGGTGCGCCGCTACGTGCTCACGGTGACCTGCCCCGACCGTCCCGGGATCGTCGCCGCGGTGACCGGCTTCATCGCGGAGCACGGGGGCTGGGTCGTCGAGGCGGCGCAGCACGGCGACCTCTCGACCGGCCGGTTCTTCCAGCGCATCGAGGTCCTCGCCGACACCCTCCCGTTCGGACCGGAGGAGTTCGGCACCCGGTTCGCCCCCGTCGCCCACCGGCTCTCCCTCGAATGGCGCCTCACCGACACCGACGCCCGGAAGCGGGTCGTCGTGCTCGTGAGCCGCGAGGACCACTGCCTGGCCGACCTGCTGCACCGCTGGCGCAGCGGGGACCTGGTGTGCGAGATGGCCGCCGTCGTCTCGAACCACCCCGACCTCGCACCGCTCGTCGAGTGGCACGGTGTGCCCTTCCACCACGTGCCCGTGCCTCGAGATGCCCGGGACGAGGCGTTCGCCGAGGTCGGCCGGATCTTCGACGAGGTCGGGGGCGACGTGATGGTGCTGGCCCGCTACATGCAGGTCCTCCCGCCCGAGCTGTGCACCCGCTACGCCGGCCGCATCCTCAACATCCACCACAGCTTCCTGCCGTCGTTCGCCGGCGCCCGCCCCTACCACCAGGCCTTCGAGCGCGGGGTCAAGCTGATCGGGGCGACGTGCCACTACGTGACCCCCGAGCTCGACGCCGGGCCGATCATCGAGCAGGACACGGCCCGCATCGACCACGGTGACACGGTGGAGGACCTGCTCCGGCTGGGGCGCGACATCGAGCGCTCGGTGCTGGCCCGGAGCCTGCGCTGGCACCTCGAGGACCGGGTGCTCGTCAACGGCACCCGGACCGTGGTGTTCGCCTAGGGCCTGGGCCCGGTGGGCGAGCGCCGACGTCTCCGCACCCCTACAATTCGGGGAGGCCGGGGCCCGGGTGCCCTGGCCGACGACGAGGACGGCCCGGCCCCGGCGCCGGTCGCCCGCTGAAGGGAGGGCACCGTGATCCGCGTGTCGAACCTGCTCGAGTCCAAGGGCGCCGCGGTGGCCACCGTGACGCCCGGCGCCACCGTGGCGGAGGCGGTCGCCGAGCTCGCCCGATTGCGCATCGGCGCCCTCGTCGTCTCGGCCGACGGCTCCCACATCGACGGGATCGTCTCCGAGCGCGACGTCGTCCAGCGCCTCCACCAGCTCCGCGGCGGCCTCCTCGACGAGCCCGTCTCCGCGATCATGTCGACGGAGGTCGAGACGTGCGCTCCCGGTGACGACGTCGAGTCCCTGATGCGCACGATGACCGAGCGTCGCGTCCGGCACCTCCCGGTCGTCGAGGGCGGGGTCCTCTGCGGCCTCGTCAGCATCGGCGACGTGGTGAAGCAGCGCATCGGCGAGCTCGAGCGCGACCGGCACGAGCTGCTCGAGTACATCGGCGCTCGCTGAGACCGACTCGGAGGGCCGCCCGCCGCACGGGCTGCCCCGAGGGGACTCCGACCGGGGCGGCGAGGTCCCGGCCTGCCCGCGCTCGGTCCCGCGGGAGAGGGTGCCCGCTCAGCGGGCAGCTGCAGCCCGCTGGCGCGACAGCTCGATCTCCCGCCACGCCGCCGCCGCGTCCTCGAACCCGCGGACCTTGGTCAGCTTCCCCGGCTCCAAGTCCTTGTAGACCTCGAAGAAGTGGGCGATCTCGTCGGCGAGGTGCGAGGGGAGCCGGTCGAGGTCGGTCACGCCGTCCCACAACGGGTCGCCGTTCGCCACCGTGATGATCTTGGCGTCGGGCCCGTGCTCGTCGGACATCCAGAACACGCCGACCGGCCGGGCCTCGACCAGGCAGCCGGGGAAGGTCGGCTCGTCGAGGAGCACGAGCGCGTCGAGCGGGTCGCCGTCCTCGGCCAGCGTGTCGGGCACGAAGCCGTAGTCGGCCGGGTAGAAGGTCGCCGAGAAGAGCCGCCGGTCGAGCCGGATGAGGTGCCGCTCGTGGTCGTACTCGTACTTGTTGC
>CAZSYT010000156.1:0-4043 GCA_964610905.1 uncultured Acidimicrobiaceae bacterium | reverse complement strand
CCCATGGCGCACTGGTCGAAGGCGCAGAAGAGGCCGTCGTACATCATCGAGTCGACCAGGGTGCCGTCGCCCAGGCGGTAGCCGGCGCGGGCGCCGGGCAACAGGTAGGGAGCCTGCGTCATCGACTCCATCCCGCCGGCCACCACGATCTCGGCGTCGCCAGCGTTGATCATCAGGTCGGCCAGGTAGATGGTGTTGAGCCCCGACAGGCACACCTTGTTGACGGTGGTGGCGGGCACGGACATCGGGATCCCCGCCTTGGTGGCGGCCTGGCGGGCGGTGATCTGCCCGGCGCCGGCCTGGATCACCTGGCCCATGAGCACGTAGTCGACCTGGTCGGGCGTCACGCCGGCCCGCTCGAGCGCCGCGGCGATGGCGAACCCACCCAGCTCCGCGGCGCTGAAGCCGGCGAGTGCCCCCGAGAGCTTGCCGATCGGCGTGCGGGCGCCTGCGACGATGACGGATCCGGACATGGTGACCTCCGGGGCCAAGACGGCCCGATCGGGCGGCGTCCCCCCACACGGGTCCGCCACGGCACGACTCGCTTGCGGCCGTCAGTCTAGGGCCACCTCGGAGGTGGCGCCCCATGTGCCTCGCCCTGCGGCCCGGGGCCGCGGCGGCCCGGCACGCTATCCTCGCCCCCCATGCAGCAGATCCTCGACGCCATCCAGGCGGGGGCGTCCGGCGACGAGCTCGCCGCCATCCCGCTCCCCGAGTCCTACCGGGCCGCACTGGTGCGGCGCGAGGACGCCGACATGTTCGAGGGGGTCGACTCGGACGACAAGGACCCGCGGAAGTCCCTACGGGTCGAGGAGGTGGCCGTCCCCGAGCTCGCCCCCGACGAGGCCTACATCGCCGTGATGGCGAGCGCCATCAACTTCAACACGGTGTGGACCTCGATCTTCGAGCCGCTGCCCACCTTCGGCTTCCTCGACCGTCTCGGCCGCGAGGGGCGGTGGGGGGAGCGTCACGCCCTGCCGTACCACGTGGTGGGCTCGGACGCCGCCGCCGTGGTGGTGCGGGTGGGCTCGGCCGTCCGCAACTGGAAGCCCGGCGACAAGGTCACCATCCACTGCAACTACGTCGACGACCAGGATCCCTCGGCCCACGACGACTCGATGCTGGCGTCCAACCAGCGCATCTGGGGCTTCGAGACCAACTTCGGCGGGCTCGCCGACCTGGCGGTCGTGAAGGCCAACCAGCTCATGCCCAAGCCCGCCCACCTGTCATGGGAGGAAGCGGCCGTCAACGCCCTGTGCAACTCGACGTCCTACCGCATGGTCGTCTCCCGGAACGGGGCGGGCATGAAGCAGGGCGACAAGGTGCTGATATGGGGGGCCACCGGTGGCCTCGGCGCCTTCGCCGTCCAGTACGTGCTGAACGGCGGCGGGGTCCCCGTCGGCGTGGTCTCCTCGGCCGAGAAGGCCGACCTCCTCCGCGAGATGGGCGTCGAGGCCGTCATCGACCGCAAGGCGGCCGGCTACCGGTTCTGGAAGGACGAGCACACCCAGGACGAGTCCGAGTGGCGCCGCCTGGGCAAGGACATCCGTTCCCTCGTCGGCGACGACGTCGACATCGTCTTCGAGCACCCGGGCCGCCAGACCATGGGCGCCTCGGTCTTCGTCACGAAGCGCGCCGGCACCATCGTCACGTGCGCGGCGACCTCGGGCTACATGATCGAGTACGACAACCGCCACCTCTGGATGAAGCTCAAGACCATCAAGGGCTCGCACTTCGCCAACTACCGCGAGGCGTGGGACGCCAACCAGTTGGTCTGCGAGGGCAAGATCGTCCCGCCCCTGTCTGCCGTCTTCGACCTGGAGCACGTGGGGGAGGCCGCCCTCCAGGTCCACCACAACCTCCACGAGGGCAAGATCGGCGTCTTGTGCCTGGCTCCCTCCGAGGGGCTCGGCATCGACGACCCCGAGGTCCGGGCCCGCATCGGCGAGGACCGCATCACCCTGTTCCGGAGGCGACACGCATGACCAAGTCCCTGCTCACCGAGATCGACCACGTGGCCATCGCCGTGCGCGACCTCGAGGCGGCCATCGCCTACTACCGCGACACGTTCGGCGCCGAGGTCGTCCACCGCGAACGCGTCGACTCAGACGGCGTCGAGGAGGCGCTGCTCGAGGTGGCCGACAGCTACGTGCAGCTCCTCACGCCGACGACCGACGCCTCGCCGGTGGCCAAGTACCTCGAGACGAAGGGCGAGGGGCTGCACCACGTCGGCTACCGGGTCGCCGACTGCGCCGCCGCCCTCCAGTCGGTGAAGGACCACGGTGGTCGCACCATCGACGACGCCCCGCGCCCGGGGTCGCGGGGCACCACGGTCGCCTTCGTGCACCCGAAGGGCGCCTTCGGCACCCTGATCGAGCTCGTCGAGGAGTAGCGGCCGGGAGACGCCCGGCCCCGGAGGATCCGACGGGGCCCGACCGTCCGTGGCCCGGGTCAGCCGCCGCCTGCCACGTTGGGGTCGGCCGAGGGCGGCCCGAGGAGCAGCCCGGCGAGGGACGTGACCACGCTGGCGAGCGCGTGGTCGGCCGCCGGTGCCGACGGCGCGCCGAGGGCGGCGAGGTAGGCGTCGAAGCGGGCCCGGGCCGCCGGCTCGGGGATCGGGGCGAGCGACGGCACCCGCTGGGTGGCCGGCGGCGGGGTGCCCACCCCGTCGAAGACCGGGCTCGACGTGAGGAGGGCGAGCCGGCGCGTGTCGAGCGGGCCGTTCTGGGCGAGGTGGCCGCCCACGGGCACCGGCGGTCGGTAGACGCCCCACCCGTTCGGGCACGTGCCGTGCGTCGACCCGCAGTCCTCCTTCCACGTCCAGAAGACGGTGCTGACGCGAGCCCGGCGCTGGGCGGCCACCATGCCGGAGAGGACGGTCGCGTCCTCCGAGGGCGGGTCGCCGAACTCGGTCACGACGAGGGCGGCCCCGAGGGAGGCGGCCTCGGCCTCGGCCGTCGCGTAGCCGAAGGTGTAGGAGGGCGGGTACTGCGGTCCCGCGGCGCTCGCCCCGCCGAGGAGCGTGTCGACGGTGAAGACGTGCGTGTAGACGTGGGGGGCGAAGGCGAGGTCCCGGTACTGGCTGAACGGGTGGGCGGCCAGGGCGGCCCCGGTGGAGAGCTGCGGCGAGAAGTCGACGAGGTTCCGGTAGCCGGTGGGCTCGACGAGGACCAGCTGGTGGTGGACGAGGGTGCGGCCCGGCGGGTAGGCGCACGGGTCCACCTCGGCGGGGACCTGGGGGACGACGGCCCGGTGGAGGGCGGCCTCGGCCGCCGTGCCCGACGGGTCTGCGGCCGGGCAGGTCGGCTTGCCGTCGCGCACCCCGGTCAGCGCCTCGATCGCCCGCTCGTAGAAGGGGAGGAGCTGCTGGTCGGAGAAGTCGTAGAGGTTTGCGACCGGCAGGGCGGCCGAGCTGCCCGGCATCGGCTCGTTCATCAGCTCGTAGCCGAGCACCGCCGGGTTGCCGGCGAAGCGGTGGGCGAGGGCCTCGAGCGCTCCGATGTAGTGGTCCTGCAGGCCGGTGCCCGGAGCCTCGCCGCGCGGGCCGGGCACGGTGCGGTTGGCCCAGAAGTTGGCCCACGCCTCGGCGGCAGCCGGGTTGAGCTGGCTCTGGCCGTCGAGGGCGCAGCTGGGCTTGCCGTCGGTGAAGACGGCCCACGCCGGGGCGCCGTCCTGGCCGTTCGACGGCGAGCAGCCGGGAGGGGGCGCCTGCTGGGGCACCGATGCGTCGGCCGGCGTGGTGAGGAAGCGCGAGTAGCCGTCCTGGTGGAGGTCGAGGATCACCCGGATGCCCTGCTGGCGGGCCCACCCGACCACCTGGGCGATCCGGTCGAGGAACGTCGCCGAGTAGTGCCCGGGTGTCGGCTCGAGCTCGCTCCAGTTGATGGTCAGGCGCACGAGGTCGAAGCCGTCCGCCCGCATCTGGGCGAAGTCGTCCTCCGAGCCCGGCGTGCTCGATTGGCGTGCCGGCGCTCTGGCCGCTTCGACCTCGCACAGCGGCGGGTCGGGCGCCCGGCCGTCGTTCACCGGGCACCGACCGTCGT
>CAZSYT010000155.1:0-4106 GCA_964610905.1 uncultured Acidimicrobiaceae bacterium | reverse complement strand
TCAACGCCCACCTGCGGATGTTGCTCGACGACATCATCGCCGACTCGCGCTGGGACATGACCTACCTCGGCATGCAGATCATGGTCGAGGGCCTTGCGCTGGCGGCGTTCGGCTTCATGCACCAGTTGACGGGCGATCCCCTGCTCAAGACGTTGCTGCGCTACGTCATGGCCGACGAGGCGCGTCACGTCGCCTTCGGTGTGCTCAGCCTGCAGGAGTTCTACGAGGGCCTGTCGGCCTCCGAGCTCCGGGAGCGCCAGGAGTTCGCGTTCGAGGCGGCCGTCCGCATGCGCGACCGGTTCCTCCAGCAGGAGGTGTGGGACCGCATGGGCGTCGACCCGAGGAAGATCGTCCCCGTCGTGGCCCAGGCGCCGGATCGGACCGCCTTCCAGGCGCTGCTCTTCTCGAAGATCGTCCCGAACTGCAAGAAGCTGGGACTGCTCGACGGCGCCGACGGCTGGCTGCGGACGAAGTTCACCGAGCTCGGGGTCATCGAGTTCGAGTCGTGGACCGACACCTCCGAGGAGTACGACGCCCTCGCGTCGACCCCGCCGAAGGACCGCGTGGCGTCGTAGCGGGGACCGCCGGGGGCCTTCGTGGCAGGCGGTCGCTGCTGGTACGCTCGGACACCGTGACCACCGTGTCGGAAGCGCGACCTGCTCGGGAGCTGCGCGGGGTACGCCTGTGAGCAGCGAGACCGCCCGGTTCGGATCGGTCGTCACGGCCATGGTGACGCCGTTCGACGACGCCGGCGACCTCGACCTCGACGCGGCCGCCGGGCTCGCCCGCCACCTGGTCGCCCACGGCAGCGACGCCCTGGTCGTGGCGGGCACGACGGGGGAGGGGCCGACGCTCACCGACGACGAGCGGCTGTCGCTGTTCCGGGCCGTGCGCGAGGCGGTCACGGTGCCGGTCATCGGCGCCACGGGCACCAACGACACGGCGCACTCGGTCGCCCTCACGCGCGCCGCCGCCGCTACCGGTGTCGACGGCGCGCTCGTCGTCACCCCCTACTACAACCGCCCCTCACCCGAGGGGCTGGCCGCTCACTTCGGCGCGGTGGCCGACGCGACGTCGCTGCCGGTGGTGCTCTACGACATCCCGGTACGGACCGGCCGCCGGATCGGCACCGCGCTCGTCTGCGAGCTGGCGCGCAGCCACCCGACCATCGTCGCCGTCAAGGACGCCACGGGCGACGTCGTCGGCGCCGCCCGGACCGTCGCCGAGGCTCCGGCGGGGTTCGTCGTCTACTGCGGCGACGACGCCCTGACGCTGCCGTTCCTGTCGGTCGGCGCGGTGGGCATCGTGAGCGTCGCCTCGCACTGGGCCGGGCCGTCCCTGGGGCACCTGGTGGAGGCGTACGCTGCCGGCGACGTGTCGGCGGCCGCCGAGGTGAACCGGGGCCTCCTCCACTCGTTCGCCTTCGAGGCGACGGACCGCTTCCCCAACCCGATGCCGGCCAAGGCTGCCTGCCGGGCGCTGGGGCTGCCGGTCGGCCAGTGCCGCCTCCCCCACCCACCGGCTCCGCCCGAGCTCGACGCGACGGCAGCCGCGCTCGTCGCCGGGCTCGTCGACACTGGCATGGCCGCTCGGGCGTCCGTTGGCTGAGGGGCGACCAGGGCGCCACGAGCAGCCCGCCCCCGTCCGGATCGTCTTCCTGGGCGGGCTCGGCGAGATCGGGCGAAACTGCGCGTGCATCGAGGTCGACGGGCGCATCCTCGTGCTCGACGTCGGGATCATGTTCCCCGACCCCGACATGCCCGGGGTCGACCTGGTCCTGCCCGACTTCGCCTACCTGCGCGAGAACGCGGCGAGGGTCGACGGCGTGGTGCTCACCCACGGCCACGAGGACCACGTCGGCGGGCTCGCCTACCTCGCCCGCGACTTCCCGCTGACCGTCTACGGGTCGGAGCTGACGCTCGGCCTGGCCCGGAACCGCGTCTCCGAGGCGGGGCTCGACGACCAGGTCACCTGGGTGCCGGTCACCGACGGCGAGCGGCGGAGGATCGGCCCCTGCGACGTCGAGTTCATCCCCGTCACCCACTCGGTGCCCCACGCCTTCGCCATCGCCTTCCACACCCCCCAGGGCGTCGTCCTCCACTCCGGCGACTTCAAGCTCGACCTGCACCCGGTCGACGGCCGGCGGACGGACCTCACCCGGATGGGCGCGCTCGCCGCCGACCCAGGCGTGCGCCTGCTGCTGTGCGACTCGACCAACGCCGAGGAGCCCGGCTTCACCCCCTCGGAGACCACCGTCGGCGAGACGCTGCGCAAGGTCTTCCTCGCCCGCCCGGGCCGGCGTCTCGTCGTGACGAGCTTCGCCAGCCACCTCCATCGGATCCAGCAGGTGGCCGACGCCGCCATCGCCTGCGGCCGCAAGGTGGCCACGCTGGGCCGTTCGATGCAGAAGAACGTCGGGCTCGCCCGCGAGCTCGGCGTCCTCCACATCCCCGACGAGTCGCTCGTCGACATCGGCTCGGTCGACGACCTGCACCCCGGGGAGGTGTGCGTGCTCTCGACCGGCTCGCAGGGCGAGCCCATGTCCGCCCTGTCGCGGCTGGCCACCGGGGACAACCGCTACTTCCACCTCCGCTCCGGTGACGTCGTCGTCATCAGCGCCCACCCCATCCCGGGCAATGAGTGGTCCGTCGGCAGGGTGATCGACGGCCTGCACCGCCTGGGTGTCGAGGTCATCCACTCGGGCGTGGACGCCGTCCACGTGAGCGGCCATGCCCGCCGGGGCGAGCTGGCGACACTGCACTCGGTGGTCCGCCCCGAGCACTTCGTCCCCGTCCACGGCGAGTACCGCCACCTGGCCAACAACGCCCGCCTTGCCGAAACGATGGGCGTGCCGGCCGAGCGCACGCTCCTGTGCGAGGACGGCGACGCCATCGTCCTCGACGGGCGCGGCCTGCGGCGCGACGGGACGGTGCCCGGCGGGTACCTCTTCGTCGACGGCTCGACGGTCGGCGACGTCGGGCACGGCCTCCTGCGCGACCGGATGGTGCTCGCCGAGGAGGGAGTCGTGATGGTCGTGGCGACCGTCGACCTCCGGGCGGCCGACGTCGTCGGCGTGCCGCAGCTCGTCACCCGGGGCTGGGTGGTCGATCCGGGCACCGAAGAGGTGCTCGAGGAGTCCCGGGCGGCGGTCTCCGACGCCCTCGCCCGTGCGCTCGCCGAGGGGAACCAGGACCACGAGTCGCTCTCGCGGGTGGCGCGCAAGGTGCTGGGCCGGATGATCGGCACCCGCACCCGGCGACGGCCGATGATCGTCCCCGTCATCGTCACCGTGTGAGGGGCGCCGGCCCGGCTGGTGCCGGCCCGCTCCGTGGTCCTCGGATCGGGCCCGCGGTGGCGGTAGCCTGAGCGCACCGTGCGCACTGCGACCAGACGCTCGTCCCGCCGGCCCGGTTCGCCGCGGCCGAGGTCAGGCGCGGCAGCGACGCGTGGCGCCGGCCGCTCGACCGGTGCGACCGCGACGCGCCGTTCGTCGGCCGCCCAGCGGTCGGCGTCCGGTCGGTCGGCGGGGAACCGGGGCGCAGGCCCGGCTGCGCATCGCTCGGCCGCCGCCGAGCTGGTGTCGAGCCACGCCGCCGACGTGTGGGGGATCGGCCTGGTCACCGTCGGGTTGCTCGCCGGCGTGGCCGTCTACGCCGGGTCGCTCGGCCCGGTGGGCCGGGTGGTCCGGGTGGCCACCGGAGACGTGGTGGGCTGGGGCAGGTTCCTCGTGCCGGTCGTCGCCCTGGCCGTCGGCGTCCGGATGGTCCTCGGACGGCGGGAGGACGGGCACGGGAGGGGCGAGCCGGTGCGAGCCGTCCTCGGCGGCTCGCTGGCCCTGCTCGCCGTCGCCGGTCTGGCCGGTCTGGCCGGCGGTTCGCCGGGGCTCACGGCGCCCACGTCGGCCCTCGCCGGGGCCGGAGGCTGGCTGGGCGCGCTCGCCGCCGACCCGCTGCGGGCCGGCCTCGAGGGGGTGGGAGCCACCACCGTGCTCGTGGCCTTGCTGCTCGTGGCCCTCGTCCTCTTCACCGGCGTCACCGTCCGGCGGGCGGCGGCGACGCTGGCCGCCGGGGCGCGCCGCGCCGTCGCGTCGCGCCGCCGCCCGGGGG
>CAZSYT010000154.1:0-4122 GCA_964610905.1 uncultured Acidimicrobiaceae bacterium | reverse complement strand
CGCTGCAGGCCGCCGTTCCGGCGCCGGCCGCCGTGCCGTCCCGGCCGCCCGCGCCAGCCCGGCGGGGACCCGACGCCGGGGCCGTCGACCGGGTACGATCGTGTGGCTGCTCGGTGGCCCGTCCCGACGTCGGCGCCGGCCGAGCCACCCCCGGGGGCGGGGGGCGCACAGGGGGAGGGACGCACGTGACCGACGTGGTGGCCGACACCTCAGTCACCGAGGACCGTGGCGCGCCCGGTCCGCTCGCCGGTCCGCCTGCCCCGGCCGGCTTCTCGATCGTGCCGCTGCGGGGCCTGCCCGTCGTGGCGGTCGTTCTCGTCGCCCTGGTCGTCTCGATCGCCACCAACCGCCTGTGGGCGCTCGACTTCTTCCACGTCGTGGGCGGCGGCCTGTGGACGGGCATCGACCTCTTCGTCGGGCTGGTCATCGGCCCCATCCTCGGGCGCCTGTCGGTGGCGGCCCGGATCGAGTTCGCGACCCGGTTCATGCCCAAGATGCTGCTGATCATGCCAACCCTGGTCGCCGTGACGTTGGCCGCCGGCTGGCAGCTCGCCCGTCACCTCGGCAACCTGTCGGCCCACTACCCCCACCACGGTTGGCTGGTCGCCTCCTACGTGGTGGTCGCCCTCATGGCCGTCATCGCCCTGGGCCTCCTCGAGCCCGCCAACGTGGCCGTGCTCTTCGAGCTGAAGAAGCCCCGACCCAACGGGGAGCTCGTCGGCAAGCTGATGAAGCGCTTTGCCTACACGGCCGGAGCCACCGGCCTGTTGCAGGTCGCCACGCTCGTGATCATGACGAGGTTGGCCACGTGAGCGGCCCCTCGGCCGGTACGAGCGACGGGTCGCCGGCGACGCCCCGTAGCGACGGGGCGGACGTCGACGTCTACACGCGTCGCCTCCCCCCGGTCGGACCCGTCGCGGTCGCCTCCATCGCCGTGGTCGTCGCGGGCGGTGTCTACCTCGCCGCCTACCTGCCGCGCCACGCTCCGCTCGGGCCCGCCTTCGCCTTCCTCGGCGTGGCCGTCGCCCTGCTGGTCGGGAACGTGGTCGTGCTGGCCCGCGTCCGCCCCTTCGCCTGGCGGAGGTTCTTCGTCGTGGCGCGCTGGGCGCTGCTCGGCTACCTCGTCTTCGCGGGCCTGCTCGAGTACGTCTTCGTGCTGGACGGGACCCGCGGCGGGCTCCTCGCCGTGCTCACCCTCATGCTCGCCGTCTACGCGGTCGACATCCCGATGCTGCTCGCCTACTCGGTCGCCCGCTACCAGCCCGTCGCCAGCACCTGAGGCAGCGGCCGGGTCGTCCGGGGGCACCCCCCGGCCGCCGGTCAGCGGACGGCGGCGTGCTCCCGCGGCACCTCGGGAGCCGGGTAGAGCGACGAGCGCAACCCGCAGGCACGGGTCAGCAGCAGCGACGTCGGGCACGCCCGAGTGGCCGCGAAGAGCCACTGGTTCACGCCGACGAACGCGGTGAGGAGGAGGAACCACGGGCTCACCACGGCGGCGAGCAACGCGGACACCAAGGTCACCGAGCCCGCCAAGGCGAACAGGACGCGCTCGAGGGGCCAGCGCGACGCTGTCTTGGGGTTGCCAGGGGTCATCGAGGGGTCACTCCCTTCAACAGGCTGTCGAGCTCGGCGAGCTGGCGCTGGAGGCTGCCGCAGACGAGCTCGCACAGCGTGATCAAGCTGTGGTCGGCGATGGTGTACGACACGTGCGTGCCGTGCTTGGCCCGGTGCAGCAGGCCGGCGTCGAACAGGATCGCCAGGTGCTTCGAGACGTTCTGCTGCGACGCGCCGGTCGCCGCCTGCAGCTCCTGGACGGTCGCCGGGCCCTCGCGCAGGACGTCGAGGAGCCGGAGGCGGGTGGGCTCGGCGAGCACGCGGAAACGCTGGGCGATGAGCCCGACGAGCTGGTCGGGCAGCGGGTGCGGCAGCGTGGCTCCGTCCATCGGCGCCAGTGTACTGCTAAACCGGTACACAACTGTGTCATTGTTCTTCTGTTGAGGGCGTCCGCGGCCGGCGTCGCGGCCCGGCCGGTCGCCGTCGGGAGGCACGAGCCCGCACGCGGCCTACGCTGGCGCCGACGACCGAGGAGGGGGACGACGATGACCGGACGGAGAGACGACCTTCGCGACGAGGCGGCGTCGCTCCTCGACGAGACGATCGCGCTCCGCCGCGAGCTCCACCGGCACCCCGAGCTCGGGCTCGACCTGCCCCGCACCCAGCAGGCCGTCCTCGACGCCCTCGACGGGCTCCCCCTCTCGGTCTCCACGGGGAAGGCCGCGACGTCGGTCGTCGCCGTGCTCGAGGGCGGCGAGCCCGGGCCGACGACGTTGCTGCGCGCCGACATGGACGCCCTGCCGCTGACCGAGGACACCGGGCTGCCCTTCGCGTCCGAGGTGCCCGGGGCGATGCACGCGTGCGGGCACGACGCCCACGTCGCCATGCTGGTCGGGGCGGCCAAGCTGCTGGTCAACCGGCGCGCCGCGCTGGCCGGGCGGGTCGTGCTGATGTTCCAGCCGGGCGAGGAGGGGCATGCCGGCGCCTCGCTCATGCTCGACGAGGGCCTCCTCGACGACGTCGGACCGGTCGACCGTGCCTTCGCCATCCACGTCACTCCGCTCGCGCCCTCGGGGTGGGTCGCCTCGAGGCCCGGGGCGTTCATGGCCTCGGCGGACGCCTTCCGGGTCGTGGTGACGGGGAAGGGCGGGCACGCCTCGATGCCCCACGACGCCGTCGACCCGGTGCCCGTGGCATGCGAGATCGTGACGGCGCTGCAGACGATGGTGACCCGCCGGATCGCCGTGTCGGACCCGGCGGTCGTGACGGTGGCGAGCGTCCGTGCCGGCACCACCGACAACGTCATCCCCGAGTCGGCCGAGCTGCTCGGCACGGTGCGGGCGCTGTCCGAGGGCAGCCGAACGCTCGCCCTCGAGGGCCTCGAGCGGGTGGTCGCCCACGTGGCCGCCGCCCACCTGTGCGAGGCCACCGTGGCGCCCGTGCCGCCCGCCTACCCGGTGACGGTCAACGACGCCTCCGCCGTCGACGGGGTCCTCGCCGTCGCCGAGGAGCTGGTCGGCGAGGGACACGTGGTCCGCATGCCGAGCGCCGTCATGGGAGCCGAGGACTGGTCGTTCGTCCTCCAGCGCGTGCCGGGCTCGATGGTCCTCCTCGGCATGGCGCCCCCGGGGGTCGCCCACCCGGCGCCCAACCACTCGAACCGCCTGGTGCTCGACGAGCCCGCCCTGGCCACGGGGATGGCCCTCCACGCCGCCGTCGCCCTCGCCTGACGGCGGGGACCACGGGCGGGCACCCGGACCCCGGGGCCTCGCCGGTCGGCTCCAGTTGTGGCGGTGACCAGGGCGCCGCTAGCGTCGTCGTATCGTGTCGCACGCTCGGTACCGACCGACGACTGCGACGAGCGCCGGGCACCGCCTCCGGGTCGTGCCGGCCCTGCTCGTCTCCGGCCTCCTCGCCGCGTCCGCGCTGGTGGCCGGGCCGACGCCACGCGCCGGCGCCAGCACCGTCGCGTCCCTGCGCCAGCAGGCCGACACGCTCGCGCAGCAGCTCGTGCGCGAGCAGCTCCAGGTCGACGCCGCCCAGCAGCAGGCGTCCGTGGCGTCCGCCCGCGTGGCACAGGACGCGGCGGCGGTCACCCGCCTCGACGCCGAGCTCGCCGCCGACCGTCACCAGGTGGCCACGGCCACCGCGGCAGCACGGACCCAAGCCCTCGACGACTACATGGGGGCGGGGACGGCTTCGGCAGAGGCCGTGGCCCTCCTGCTGTCGGGCGGGGGCCAGGCCCAGCAGGACTACGCCGAGTACCAGTCGATCGCCGTCGGCAACGTCGCCGTCTCCCTCGACCGTCTGCACCTCGCCGAGGCGCAGCTGGCCTCGCAGCAGACCGCCCTCGAGCGCGTCGAGGCCGGCGACCGGGCGGCGCTCGACGCCCGGACGAGCGCCCTCCACCAGGCCAGCGCCGTCGCGTCGGCGCTCGCCGCCTCGAAGGCCCAGGTGACCGGCCAGCTCGCCGTGGCCGTCGCCCAGCAGGCCGCCGCCCAACGAGCTGCCGCCCAGGCGGCCGTGCAGGCGGCGCGCGCCGCAGCGGCACGCGCAGCGTCCCGCGCC
>CAZSYT010000153.1:0-4127 GCA_964610905.1 uncultured Acidimicrobiaceae bacterium | reverse complement strand
TCGGTCACCACGGCGTCGTCGGTCACCACGGCGTCGTCGGTCACCACGGCGTCGTCGGCGAGCCCGCTGCCGGTGCCGGGGGGAGCCGTCGGCGTCGTGGCGAGCTCAGGGGCGGGCATGGCGCGAGTGTGCCGCCCGGGTGTCACAGGGACGGCCCCCACCTCGAGCCCGCCCCCACCTCGAGCCCGCCCCCACCTCGAGCCGGTCGCACCGGCCGGCCCGGCCCCGCCGCTAGCCTTGGCCGGGTGACGAACGCTGCTGCCATCACGGCGTTCGACCTCGTCTTCGGGCTCTTCGTCGCCGGGGTCGTCGTCCTGCTCGTCCTGGTGGTCCCGTTCATCCTCCGCAACGGGGCGGCGGCGCGCCGAGCGTGGGAACAGGAGCAACGGGCCGCCGGTGCCCGGCAGGAGACCGATGCCGCGCCGCGCTCCGTGACGGCGCTGGTGCTCGGTGGCGGGGGCACACGCGGCGCCGTCCAGGTGGGCATGCTCCAGGTCCTCGCCGAGCACGGCTTCGTGCCCGATCGCGTCTACGGCGCCTCCGTCGGGGCGGTCAACGGTGCCGGCTTCGCCGGCGACCCCACCGTCGAGGGCGTCGAGCGCATCACCGGGGTCTGGAGGGGGATCAGGAGCGGGGACATCTACCCTCAGCGACTTGTCCACGGACCGTGGCAGTTCCTCCAGCAACGGCCCTCGGTGCACCCGAACAGCGGCCTGCGGCGGATCGTCGAGGAAGGGCTCACCTTCGAGCGCCTCGAGGACGCCCGCGTCCCCTTCGAGGTCGTCGCCACCTCGCTCGTCGACGGGTCGGAGCGGTGGCTGACCAGCGGGCCGGCGGTCGACGCCATCCTCGCCTCGGCGGCCATCCCGGCGATCTTCCCACCGGTGGAGCTCGACGGGGACCGGCTCGTCGACGGTGGGGTGGTGGACAACGTCCCGATCAGCCGGGCCATCGAGGCGGGCGCAACCCGGGTCGTGGTCCTGCTGTGCGGCCCGCTCGACTACGCACCACCACCGGCCCGGCGCCCGGTCGAGGTCATGCTCAACGCCCTCTTTGTCGCCGTGCATGCACGGTTCACCCGCGAGCTGGCCACGGTCCCCCCGGGGGTGGAGGTCGTCGTGTGCAGCGCCGGGGGCACGGCGACGCGCGACTACATGGACTTCTCGGACACCGACGAGCTCATCGCCGAGGGCCGGAAGGCCGCCATGGGGATTCTCGGGCCCCTCGGCCTGGGCGAGCCCGTCCCTGCCGTCCACGCTTCACCGTCGCCCGGAGAGGACGCGGCGGGGGCCTTCGGGCACGGCCCGAGCTCGCAGGAACAGGAACAGGAAGAGGTCGTGGACGGGCCAGTGCCGCCTCCATCGGCGGGGCGTGGTCCATCGGTGCCGCACCTCCGGTCGCCGGCGCCCGACGCAGGTGGCCCAGCGGCAGAGGCGGGTCGAGCGGTTCCGGTGGACGCCCCGGACCCGGCGGCCGGGCCGTTCCCGCAGCCGCCCGCACTGGTCGGGGACGAGCCGGACCACCCAGCCGGCCCGGCTCCCGGCGAGGTGCAACGAGGGGTGGGCAGGCTCCGCGAGCTGGTCGACGACGCCCGGGCCCGCGAGCTGCTCCGAGCCGTCCCGCGGTCGGCCCAGAGCCTCGCCGCCCGGCTCCCTCGTGTCCGGGTCGGGGCCATGCCGTCCCCCGTGGCCACGGCGGCCCAGGCCGACGACGGCGCGGCGCCGGTCGACCCCGAGCCCGAGGCTCAGCCGGTCGCCCCGCCGGCCTCCGACGAACGCTCCCAGCCCACGCCGGGTCGGTAGCGCCGCACGACGCGGGCGGGGACGCCGGCGATCACGCTGTGGTCGGGGAACGTCCCCCGCACCACGGCTCCCGCCCCGACCACCACGTTTCGACCGAGCTCGGTGCCCGGCAGCACGACGACGCCCGTCCCGAGCCAGCTCCCGGCGCCGATGCGCACGGGCCGGTCGGAGGGCCACTGCGAGTGGACCGGCTCGTCGACCGCCTCGTAGCCGTGGTTCTGGTCGGTGATGTACACGTACGGCCCGGTGTGGACGTCGTCCCCGATCTCGATGCCGAAGTGCCCGACGATGTGGCTGCCCCGACCGATCATGCACCGGTCGCCGATGCGGACGACGGGGTCGGTGATCATCTGCTGGCCAGGGACCATGCCCGCCGACAGGCTGACGTAGGGGCCGATCAGCGTGTCGGTGCCGACGTGGATCCAGCGCTCGCCGAAGATGGCGCCCGGTGGGAACGACAGACAGCTGCGTGCGCCGAAGGCGCCGAAGCCCCGGGTCCGGCGGTCGCCCGCGCCGCTGGCGCCGATCGCGCACAGCCGGTCCCACGCCGCGTTGACGGCGGTGTTCAACCCGTCGCGGCGGAGTCGCGCCAGCCGTCGGATCCCTCGGCGGCGCGACGGTGGTCCGCCTGCCGAGGGACCGCATCGCTCGGTCGGCTGCTCGGGCACGGCCCAGACGCTAACCGACGGCGTCTTGGCCGCCAGCTCGACGGACGGGCGCGGTGACCCTCCGCGTGCGAGTGTTCAGTGGCGGCGGCCGTGCGGCTCGCCGCCCCAGTGCGAGGCAAGCGGGAGGGAAGGGGGATCGCGATGGTGAGGCTCACGTGCCTGCTGCGGCGGAAGGAGGGCCTGAGCCCGGCCGAGTTCCACGCCTACTGGCGGGACCACCACGGGCCGTTCGTGATCGGGACCCGGAGCGGGAGCCACGTGCTCCGCTACGAGCAGCATCCGCGGCCGCTCGACGACTACCGCGAGGACGACGACCGGCGGGGGTACGACGGGGTGACCGTGCAGTGGTTCGCGTCGATGGACGAGTACCGGGCCCACGTCGCCGAGCCCGACTTCGCCGCCGTCTACGAGGACCTCGGCCACTTCCTCGACGTCGACCACCTCGAGCACGTGGTGACCGAGGAGCCCTGGGTCGTCCTCGACGGTCCAGACGACCTCGGCCGCTGACGACCCCGACGGGGACGGCCCCGACGGGGACGGTCGCGAGGCCGGAGAGGACCGACGTCCCGGCTCGGGCCCGCCTGGACGCCGCTCGACCTGGCCACGGTCCCGCCGCGGCGGGACGAGCCACCGTCGGATGCTCCACGGCCGGACGGGCCGTGGGGGCCGGCCGGCCCGCGACTGCTTGACGCACCGTCAGATCAGACCTACCATCCGGCCGTTCGGACACGCTGTCCGATCGGTGGGAGGGGGCGTCCGTGGGAGCGAGCACCGAGTCAGCCGCGTCGGGGTCGGCCGGGTCGAAGTCGGCAGCCGGCCAGGGCGCCGACGCCGTCCCCGACGAGCACGGCGAGCCCGTCACCTTCGACGACATCGACCTCACCGACTCGGCGCACTTCGTCTCCGGCGTCCCGCACCACTGGTTCGCGTTCCTGCGGCGGAACGCACCCGTCTGGTGGCACGAGGAGAAGGACGGCCCAGGGTTCTGGGCGGTCACCTCCTACGACGACTGCGTGACCGTCAACCGCGACCACGGCAACTTCTCCTCCCATCGCAAGGCCACCTTCATCTGGGACCTGCCCGAGGAGGCGCTCGCGCAGCAGCAGCTGGTCATGTTGAACATGGACCCGCCGCTCCACACCCGCTACCGGCGGCTGGTCAACAAGGGTTTCACGCCGCGCATGGTCGCCCAGCTGCACGACCGGATCCACCAGGCGACCGACGCGATCCTCGACGACGTGATCGAGCAGGGGTGCGCCGACTTCGTGACGGACATCGCCGCTGAGCTCCCGCTCGTGGTCATTGCCGAGCTGCTCGGTGTCCCCAACGAGGACCGCCACCGCATGTTCGACTGGTCAAACCGCATGGTCGGCAACCAAGATCCCGAGTACGCGGAGACCAACAACGAGGAGGCGGCCCAACAGGCCTCCATGGAGCTCTACGCCTACGCCGCCGAGCTCTTCGCCGCCAAGCGGATCGATCCCCGCCAGGACCTGATGAGCGTGCTCACCGAGGTCGAGATGGAGGGCGAGCGCCTGTCGGACTTCGAGCTCGAGCTGTTCTTCCTGCTGCTCACGGTGGCCGGCAACGAGACGACCCGCAACCTGATCTCGGGGGGCATGGCGACGTTCTTCGAGCATCCCGACCAGTGGGAGCG
>CAZSYT010000152.1:0-4136 GCA_964610905.1 uncultured Acidimicrobiaceae bacterium | reverse complement strand
CCACGTCGATGGCGATCTGCATGAGCTGCTCCTGGAAGAGCGGCACCCCGAGGGTACGCTCGAGCGCCGGCTGCAGGAGGGGGTGCAGGTAGGTGACCGGCTCGCTGCCGTTGCGCCGGCGGATGTAGGGGTGCACGGCGTTCCCCTGGATGGGCCCCGGCCGGATCAGCGCCACCTCGATGGCCAGGTCGTAGAAGCACCGGGGACGGACCCGGGGGAGGGTCGCCATCTGGGCCCGCGACTCCACCTGGAACACCCCGACGGTGTCGGCCCGGCACAGGAGGTCGTAGACGGCGTCCTCCTGCTCGAGCCGGGCGAAGTCGACCGTCACCCCGTGGTAGGCGTGCACGAGGTCGACCATGTGGTGCAGTGCGGTCAGCATGCCCAGGCCCAGCAGGTCGAACTTGACCAGGCCGGCCGCCGCGCAGTCGTCCTTGTCCCACTGGAGCACGGTGCGCCCCGGCATCCGCCCCCACTCCACCGGGCAGACCTCGACCACGGGCCGGTCGCAGAGCACCATCCCACCCGAGTGGATCCCGAGGTGCCGGGGGGTGTCGACGACCGCTCCGGCCAGCTCGGCCACCAGCGGGGGGAGCTCCTCCCGCTCGCCGAGGGCGTCGCCCCGCTCGAGGGAGGAGGCCCACTGCTCCACCGCGTCGGCCGGGTGGCCGAGGGCCTTGCCCACGTCGCGCACGGCCGAGCGCGTGCGGTAGGTGATGACGTTGGCCACCTGGGCGGCGTGCAGTCGCCCGTAGCGGCGGTAGACGTACTGGACGACCTCCTCGCGCCGCCCCGACTCGATGTCCACGTCGATGTCGGGCGGGCCGTCCCGGGCCGGCGACAGGAAGCGCTCGAAGAGCAGGCCGAGCGAGACGGCGTCGACGTTGGTGATGCCGAGGGCGTAGCAGACGGCCGAGGTGGCGGCCGACCCCCGTCCCTGGCAGAAGATGTCGTTGCGGCGGCAGAAGGCCACGATGTCCTCCACGGTGAGGAAGTACCCGGCGAAGCCGAGGGCCTCGATCACCCCGAGCTCGTGGTCGAGCCGGGCCCACGCCCCCCGGACCCGCTCGCCCCCCCGGGCCCCGTAGCGCTCGGTGGCCCCCCGGCGCACCAGCTCGACCAGCCAGCTCTGCTCGGTGTGGCCCGCCGGCACCGGGAAGTCGGGCAGGCGGGGCGCCACCAGCCGGAGGTCGAAGGCGCACTCGGCGGCGAGCAGGGCCGCGTGCTCGACGGCACCGGGCCAGCGGGCGAACCGCCGGAGCTGCTCGGTCTCGCCGCGCAGGCAGGCCGTCCCCGCCGCCGGCAGCCAGCCCTCGAGCTCGTCGACCGACCGCCGGGCCCGGACGGCGGCCACCACGGTGGCCAGCCGGAAGCGGTCGGGGGTGGCGTAGTGGACGTTGTTCGTCGCCACCGGCGCCACCCCCCGCTCGACGGCCACCCGGGCCAGGGCGTCGTTGCGCGCCGTGTCGAGCGGCCCGGCGTGGTCCCACAGCTCGACGGCCACCCGGTCGCGGCCGAACCGGTCCACCAGCTCGTCGAGGACGCGGCCCGCCGACGCCGGACCGCCCTCTTCGAGGGCCCGGGCGACCACCCCCTTGCGGCACCCGGTGAGCACCTGCCAGTGCCCGCCGTGGCGCTCGGCCAGCAGGTCGAGGGTGACGGCCGGCCGCCCCTTCTCCCCGCCCCGCAGGTGGGCCTCGGCGACGGCGCGGCTGAGGCGGGCGTAGCCCTCGGGGTCGCGGGCCAGCACCACCAGGTGGGTGCCCCCGGGGTCGGGGACGCCGGTGCGCGGCGTGGACGGGCCGCCCGCCGCGTCGAGGGTCAGCTCGGCGCCGAACACGGTGGGCAGGCCGAGGGCCCGGGCGGCCTCGGCGAAGCGGACGGCGCCGTAGAGCCCGTGGTGGTCGGTGATCGCCAGGGCGGCGAGGCCGAGGCGGGCGGCCTCGGCCACCAGCTCCTCGGGGTGGCTCGCACCGTCGAGGAAGGAGAAGTTCGAGTGGGCGTGGAGCTCGGCGTAGGCCATCGTCGCCTCGGTCCGGTCGGTGCGGGTGCGGTCGGTGCCCGGTCAGCCGTAGGTCGCCTCGACCAGCCACCGGCCCTGCTCGACGAGGAGGAGGCGGGCCTCCTCGCCGGTGACCACCTGCAGGCGCGCCGCCCGCCGCCGCGACGGCGACCACCACCGTTCGTCGGACGGCCAGGGACCGGCCCACGCCGTCACCGCCGTCCACGGGCCGCCCTCGACCGACAGCCGGGCAGGCGGGGACGACACGAGGGCGCGCCCCGACACGGCGACCGCCCGCCCGTCCTCCCCGACCAGCTCGGCCCGGCGGGGCGACAGGTGGACCAGCGCCGGGGCAGGGGTGGGGATCCGCCCGGGCCAGGGGGCGACCGCCTGCTCCCGGCGAAGGGCCGGGGGCCCGGGCCGCCGGCCCTTCGGCCCCCCGCCGCGGGTGCCGGGCGCCGCCAGGACGGGGGGGACGTCCGACGGGTCGGGAGGGGTCCACGGCACGAACCGGGCCCGGGCCGCCGGGCTCCTGCCGGCCCGCAGCCGGGCCACCACCACCCCGTCGGCCCCGACGACCCCCTGGGCGGCGGCCAGGGCGCGCCCGGCGCGGAGGTCGGCGTCCCCGACCTCCCCCCAGAACCCGGTCTGCCGTCCGGCGGGGGGACGGTCCTCCCTCCCGCGTCCGCCACCTCCCCCGTGGCGCTCCCGCTGAGCGTCGATGCGCCGACCCGTCGCCAGGAGGCGCCGTCGATCGGCCCCGACGAGCGTTCCCTGGCGACCGCCGGCCACCCGGTGGGCCTCGGCAGCCTCGGCGCCGAACCGGCCGAGGACGTCTCCCTCGGGCAGGGCGGCGAGCTCGCCGAGGGTGCGGACGCCCAGGCGGGGGAGGACGGCGGACAGCTCGGGATCGCCCAGCACGTCCACCGGCCACGGGGCGAGGAAGGCGGTGGTCCCCCCGGGCGGGACCACCCGGCCCGTCCGCGCGGCCAGCACGGCGGCGAACAGCCCGTCGGCGATCCCCACCCCGCGCACCACCCGGGGAGGTACGCCGCCGCGCCCGTCACCGGCGTCGTGCGCGTCGCGCCCGGCCCGGTCGACCGCCGCGGCCACCAGGTCGACGAGCGCCTCCTCGCCGCCGAAGTAGCGGGCCGGCCCCCGGACCGGCAGCGAGCAGATGCCGGGCTGGACCGCCGTCACCCACGGGCAGTAGGCCTCGACGGCCGCGACGACCTCGAGGAACCGCCGCCGGACCCGTCCCCCCTCGTCCTCGACCATGAGGTCGGGGCAGGAGACGACGAGCAGCCGTTCGAGCGCGGTGGTCACGGCGCGCTCGCCCCCCGCCGCCCCCCGCCGCCCTCGACCGAGCCGCGCCCCCCGCCGCCCTCGACCGGGCCGCGGCTCCCGCCGCCCTCGACCGGGCCGCGGCTCCCGGGCCCGACCGGGCCGACGTCCTCGAGCGTGCCCTCTGGCCCGGGGAGCCCGAGGGCACGCCGACGGGGGCGGGACGACCCGCGCCTCCCGGTGGCCACCACCACGACGTGGCGCCGCAGGAGCCTGCCGTCCCCCCGGCCGGCCCCCTCCCAGCGCGCCTCCTCGACGGCCAGGACGAGGTCGGGGGGCTCCGGCCACCCGGCGTCGCCGGGGAGGACGACGAGGACGGCCTGGCGCTCGCGGGCCCGGGCCACCAGGCGCCGAGCCATGGCCGGGCGGGGCGGGAAGGGCGGGTGGACCACCACCAGCTCGGTGCCGTCGAGGAGCGTGGCCGTGACGTCGCCCCAGGCGGAGCCGGGGCGGGGGACCAGGACGAGCCGGTCGAGGGCGACCCCGAGCTCGCCGGCGGCCTCGGCGCCCACGTCCTCCACGCCCACCGCGGCGCACCACGACCCCCGGTTGGTGGACGGGGCGACCAGGGCCAGGGCCAGGGCCACCTCTCCTCGGGCGGGCGCACCCCGACCGGGGGGCACCGTGCCCGTGGCCGGGTGCCCGGAGACGACCGTCAGGGTGCTCCCGCGCCGGACCCCTCCGCCGGCCACCAGGGTGTCGAGCGGGGGCGGGACGGCGAGGAGCCGGTCGCCGCGCCACGAGGTGGGCCGGACCCGCTCGGCCAGCGCGGCCAGGGCGGCCGGCCCGA
>CAZSYT010000151.1:0-4195 GCA_964610905.1 uncultured Acidimicrobiaceae bacterium | reverse complement strand
TCCCGTCCCCTGCGCACGCCTCGCACCGGCCGCCCTTCACGTTGAAGGAGAAGCGCCCCTGCAGGTAGCCGCGTACCTTCGCCTCCGGCGTCTGGGCGAAGAGCTTGCGGATGTGGTCGAAGACGCCCGTGTACGTCGCCGGGTTCGACCGCGGCGTGCGGCCGATCGGGGCCTGGTCGACCTCGACGACCTTGTCCACTGCCTCGGCGCCCTCGATAGACCGGTGGAGCCCGGGCACCACCCGGCGCCGCTGCACCTGCTGGGCGAGCGCCCGCAGCAGGATGTCGTTGACCAGGGTGGACTTGCCCGATCCCGACACGCCGGTCACCGCCACCAGACAGCCGAGCGGGAAGCCCACCGTGATGTCGGCGAGGTTGTGCTCGCGCGCGCCCACCACGGTCAGGGACTCGCCCGTGCCCGGGCGTCGTCGCACCGGGACCGGGATGCTCCGTTTCCCGGACAGATACTGCCCGGTGACCGACTCGGCGTTCGACACGATGCCCTCGGGCCCGGTGACCGGGCCCGAGTGGACGATGCGCCCACCGTGCTCGCCGGCTCCGGGGCCGACGTCGACCACGTGGTCGGCCACCCGGATGGTCTCCTCGTCGTGCTCGACCACGAGCACGGTGTTGCCGAGGTCGCGCAGGCGCACCAAGGTGGCGATCAGGCGCTGGTTGTCGCGGGCGTGCAGCCCGATGGAGGGCTCGTCGAGCACGTAGAGGACGCCGACCAGACCGCTGCCGATCTGGCTGGCGAGCCGGATGCGCTGGGCCTCGCCGCCCGACAGCGTGGTCGCCGAGCGGGCGAGGGTGAGGTAGTCGAGCCCGACGTCGAGGAGGAACTGCATGCGCTCGCGGACCTCGCGCAGGACGCGGTCGGCGATCAGGTGGTCGCGGTCCGACAGCTCGAGCGAGGCGACCACGTCGACCGCCGTGCCGATGGGCAGGGAGCACAGCTCGTGGATGGACAGCCCGCCCACCGTGACGGCCAGCGACTCGGGGCGGAGGCGGGCGCCCTGGCAGGCCGGGCACGGCACCTCGCGCAGGTACGACTCGAGGCTGTCGCGGAGGGCGTCGGACTCGGCCTCGGCGTGCCGTCGGCGGAGCCAGGGGACGATCCCCTCGTAGCGGGTGTGGAAGGACCGCTGGCGACCGTAGCGGTTGCGGTAGCTCAGGTGGACCTGGCGGTTGCCGGCCCCGTAGAGGACCAGACGCCGGTCGGCCGGGCGGAGGTCCTTCCACGCCATCGTCGTCGAGAACCCGCCGAGGTCGGCCACGGCGTCGACGACCCGCTGGAAGTAGTCGCTGCGGGCGCCCGACCACGGGGCCAGGGCCCCCTCGGCCAGCGAACGGTCGGGGTCGGGCACGACGAGGTCCGGGTCGACCTCGAAGGTGGTCCCGAGGCCCGAGCACGCCGGGCAGGCGCCGTACGGCGAGTTGAACGAGAAGGTCCGGGGCTCCGGCTCCTCGAAGCTGAGGCCGCAGTGGGTGCACGAGAGGTGCTGGCTGAAGGTGATGGCCTCGGCCTCGGTGCCGTCGGGGGACACCTCGACGATCTCCGCGACCCCTTCGGCGAGCCCGAGCGCCGTCTCGAGGGAATCGGTCAGGCGCCGGCGGACGTCGTCGCGCCGCACGAGCCGGTCCACCACCACCTCGATGGTGTGCTGCTCGTAGCGCGCCAGGTCGAGGTCGCCCCGGTCCGCCAGCTCGACGGTCGTGCCGTCCACCCGCGCACGGGCGAAGCCCTGCTTGGCCAGCTCGTCGAGGAGGCTGCTGTACTCCCCCTTCCGTCCCCGCACCACCGGTGCGAGCACGAGGAACCGGGTGCCCTCGGGCATGGCCATCACCCGGTCGACGATCTGCTGCGGGCTCTGGCGAGCGACCGGTCGGCCGCACGCCGGGCAGTGGGGCCTGCCCACCCGGGCGTAGAGGAGCCGGAGGTAGTCGTAGACCTCGGTCACGGTGCCGACCGTCGACCGGGGGTTGTGGGAGGCCGACTTCTGGTCGATCGAGATGGCCGGGGAGAGCCCCTCGATGAAGTCCACGTCCGGCTTGTCCATCTGCCCGAGGAACTGGCGGGCGTAGGCCGAGAGCGACTCGACGTAGCGGCGCTGGCCCTCCGCGTAGATGGTGTCGAAAGCGAGCGACGACTTCCCCGACCCCGACAGGCCCGTGAAGACGATCAGGCGGTCGCGCGGGAGGTCGAGGGAGACGTCCTGCAGGTTGTGCTCGCGGGCACCTCGGACCACCAGACGCTCGGCCACCGGCCGAGGATACCGGCACCGGGCGGCGCGACGGACCGGCTCAGCGCGTGCTGCGGCGCCGCGGTGGTGCCGGCCCCCGCCCCGTGCGGGGTGCCCCGGTGACCCCGGGGGCCCCTGGGCCCCGCGGTGGCCCGTCGGGAGCGAGGGCGGCGCCCGGTTCGGCCACGAGGAGCGAGCGCAGCTCGGCCACCTCGTCGCGCAGCAGCGCCGCCTCCTCGAACCGCAACGCCTCGGCGGCCGCCGTCATCTCGGCCTCGAGCTGGGCGATAAGCCCGGCCAGCTCCTCGGGAGCCGTCGGGAGCCCTTCCGTGCCGTCCGGGCCGCCCCCGTCGCTCCGACGGGCCGAGCCGGCCCGCCTGGCGGGCTCGGGCCCCCGCCCGGACGTCCTCCCGCCGGGCTCCCGCCCACCGCCTCCGGGCCCCCGGACCCGCTGGAGGATGTCGATGACCGCCTTGGTGACCGTGCGGGGGTCGATGCCGTGCGCCTCGTTGAAGGCGATCTGGCGCGCCCGGCGCCGCTGGGTGACCGTGATGGCCTCGCGCATGGACGCGGTCACCGTGTCGGCGTAGAGCACCACTCGTCCTTCGACGTTCCGGGCCGCCCTGCCCATGGTCTGGACGAGCGACGACGTCGAGCGGAGGAAGCCCTCCTTGTCGGCGTCGAGGATGGCGACGAGGGCCACCTCGGGGAGGTCGAGCCCCTCGCGGAGGAGGTTGATGCCCACCAGCACGTCGAAGGTCCCGAGACGGAGGTCCCGAAGGAGCTCGACACGGGTGATGGTGTCGACGTCGGAGTGGAGGTACTGGACGCGCACGCCACCGTCGGCCAGGTACTCGGTCAGGTCCTCGGCCATCTTCTTGGTCAGCGTGGTGACGAGGACGCGGTTGCCGGCGGCGACGGTCGCCTCGATCCGCTGGCGGAGGTCGTCGACCTGGCCGGTCGTCGGGTGCACGTCGACCTCCGGGTCGACGAGGCCGGTCGGGCGGATCACCTGCTCGACGACCTGGCCCGAGTGCTCGAGCTCCCACGGGCCCGGGGTGGCCGACAGCAGGAGCACCTGCCCGGTGCGCTCGAGGAACTCCTCGAAGCGCAGCGGCCGGTTGTCGAGGGCCGAGGGCAGGCGGAAGCCGTGCTCGACGAGGGTCTCCTTCCTCGACCGGTCGCCCGCGTACTGCCCGCGCAGCTGCGGGACCGCCACGTGGCTCTCGTCGAGGACGACCAGGAAGTCGTCGGGGAAGAAGTCGAGCAGGGTGAACGGGGCCTCCCCGGCAGCCCGTCCGTCGAGGTGCCGGCTGTAGTTCTCGATGCCGCTGCACACCCCCGTCTCGGCCAGCATCTCGAGGTCGTACTCCGTGCGCATGCGGAGCCGCTGGGCCTCGAGCAGCTTGCCGGCCCGTTCGAGCTCGGCGAGCCGCTCGCGGAGCTCGGACTCGATGCCGGTGACGGCGCGCGCCAGCGTCTCGTCGCCCGAGGCGTAGTGGGTGGAGGCGAAGACCACCAGCTCGTCGAGGTCGTCCCCGAGCTCACCCGTCAGGACGTCGACGGGTCGGATCCGCTCGACAACGTCGCCGAAGAACTCGATACGCACCGCCTGGCTCTCGTAGGCCGGGTGCACCTCGACGGTGTCCCCCCGGGCTCGGAACTGGCCGCGGGAGAGCGCCAGGTCGTTGCGCGTGTACTGCATGTCCACCAGCCGCCGCAGGAAGGCCCGCTGGTCGTGCGTCTCGCCGGGGCGGAGCACGGCGATGCGGTCGCGGTACTCCGCCGGCGAGCCGAGCCCGTAGATGCACGACACCGAGGCGACCACGATGGTGTCGCGCCGCATCAGGAGCGACGACGTGGTGGCGTGGCGGAGCCGGTCGATCTCGTCGTTGATCGACGAGTCCTTCTCGATGTACGTGTCCGACGAGGGCACGTACGCCTCAGGCTGGT
>CAZSYT010000150.1:0-4218 GCA_964610905.1 uncultured Acidimicrobiaceae bacterium | reverse complement strand
TCGGGACTGCTCGGCTCGGGACTGCTCGGCTCGGGACTGCTCGGCTCGGGACTGCTCGGCTCGGGACTGTGCACGGTCTCCGGGGGCACGCCTGTCGGCTCACGGGCTGTCGGCGACCACCACCACGGGAACGGCCGCGCTCACCGCCGGCGGGCCCGGCCCGTCGGAGGCCACGCTGCGCACGACGTAGCGACCGGCCGCCACACCGGTCGTCGACCACCGGGCGAGCCAGCCGAACGCGGTGAGGACGGCCGGGAGCCTCGCCACGGGTGGCCCGTCGCGCCGGGTGACGACGAAGACGACGCCGCGCACGTCGCGGGGCCCCGACGCCGAGGCGGCGAGCACCACGGACCGCGACACCAGGGCCCCAGACGCCGGCCGGAGCACCCGGGTGGCCAGTGGACCGTTGTGCACGGCGAAGGGCACGGGGCTGCTCGTGCCGGTCCTGCCCTCGGCATCGGTCGCCACGGCCACGAGCGCGTAGGTCCCGTTCGGCAGCCCGGTCGAGTCCATGGCACCGATCCAGCCGTCGAGCGTGGGCACGGCCGTGGCCACGACCCTCCCGACGACGGGCCCGCCGGTCACCTCGAAACGGACCGACACGACGCCGGCGCCGCCCTGTGCGGCGGCGTCCAGCCACACGCCTCCCGACACGGTCGCGCCGGGCGACGGCAGGAGGACAGAGGCGGTCGGCGGCGGCGGCTCGACGCGGAGGGACAGCTCCGCCGTCGCCCGGCCGCCGGTGGCGTCGAGCAGCGTCAGCGACACCGTTGACGTCCCCGCAGCGCTCGGCGTGCCGCTGACCACCCCGGTGGCCGCGTCGAGCGACAGCCCGGCGGGCAGCGAACCGGCGGTGACCTCCCACGCCTCCGGTCCGATCCCGCCCCGGGCCCGGAGCCGGGCGACGTAGGGGGACCCGACGGTGGCGACAGGGAGGGCTCGGGTGAGCACCACGGGCGACGGCCCCGTCTGCGGGTCGACCGACGTCGCCACCACCTCGACGGGCGGGGTAACCGGGTGGACGATCCCGAAGGTCCGGCTCAGCCCGAGCACCTGCACGTGCACGCCCGACACGCTCGCCCCGGGGCCGGACGGCACGTACAGCACGCGGAGGCCCGTGATGCGGCGGTGCTCCCAGCCGAGGGGCAGCTTGACGGCGGTGCGCCCGTGCCCGCCCGTGTGGAGCGGGTAGCCGCTGCCCAGGTCGCTCAGGTACCACTGGGGCGAGCCGGCGAGCCGGATGCCCACCGACACCGAGGCGACCTCGGTCGTGCTGGTCTGGAGGTCGATGACGGCGTACTGGCGGCTGTCGCCGATGTCGGGTGAGAACGGGTCCGTGCTGCCGTCGGTGTACCACCGTGAGCACTCCTGGGCCGAGACGGCGTACGTCCAGGGGTGGGCGTCCATGACCGAGGCACGGGTCGCCCCGGGAAGAGGCCCGGGAACGGGGACCTGTTGGACACGGAACGCCGTGGTGCCGAAGTCGGTCTGGTAGTCGTTGCCCGAGGCGTTGCGGACGACGGCGTGGGTTCCGGCGAAGTACGAGCCGCCGAAGGGGACCTCGACCTCTTGCAGCGAGACCTCGTTCTCGGGGAACCCGGCCCCGCACCCGCACCAGTTGTAGGTGGCGTTCGAGATGGCGCCCCCGGAGGAGACGTCGAGGGCGACCGTCTCGGTGATGTCGGTCATCCGCCCCCACTCCCCCCACTCGAGGAACGGGACGAAGCTCGTGCCGTGGGCCTCCTTGGACCAGATCGTCGTGTACGCGAGGTGCGTGCCCGACGAGCCCGACCCGGTCACCGCGTAGGTGAGCAACGGCGTGTCGGCCCTGGCCGTGTCCGCTCGCCCGTAGACGACGGGCGCGTAGGCGACCGCGTCGTACCACGGGTTGGACGGCGTCACCACCAGCAGCTGGGCGTGCACGACCTGGACGACCGGCGGGGCGCCGCCGGTGTCGGACAGGGCGGCGTCGACCGCGACGGCGACGGCGTGCGGACCGGTGGCGAGCGGCCCGGTGAAACCGGCGTAGGTGAACGGCGACGCGCCGGCGAAGCAGACGATCTGCTGGCTCGGCCCCCCGTCGACCGACACGTCCACGACCACCGAGCGGTCCTTCGTGCTGGCCCACGACGTGCCCGGGGCGTCCAAGGTCAGCTCCACGACGCCCTGCCCCGAGACGGGCGAGGCCGGAGCGGGCAGGTCGGGTGCGGGGAGCGCCGGTCCCGTGACGGCATCGGCGCCGGACAGGTCGGGTGCGACGCCGGCGACCAGGTCACGCGTCCAGGGCGTGCCGGCCACGACCAGCGGCCCGGTGGGGCGCACCGACGAGACGATCCGAGCCGGGCCGGGAGGTCCGGTGGCCGGCCCGAAGGGGGTCGTCGCCGTCACGCCCGGTGCGAAGGAGAGCGCGTCGACGCCGACCACGCTCGCCGCGCCGGACCCGGCGACGGAGGCCACGGCGAACAAGCACGTCGCCGTCGTGCAGTCGACCGTCCCGAGCGCCGTCTCGATGGACGGCGTCGGGGCGAGCACGCCTGACGCGGTGCCGTTCGTGCCGGCGAAGACGAGCGTGTTGCGCTGGTCGTCGCAGCCGTTCTGGCCCGCCGAGAGGGCAGCGACGGAGCACTCGAGGGCGACGAGCACCGTTCCCGGCGGCTCCCCGGTGACGGTGAAGGGGACGACGGCGCCGGGAGCGAGGTCGCTGGTGGTGCCGGCGTGGAGCGCGGGGACCGGTGGCGCGGCCGGTGCGGCGACGGCCGGCGAGGTGGGCGCGACCACGGTCACCCCCGAGACGACGAGCGCCACGGCGAGGGCGGTGCCTCCCCGAGACCACCAGCTCCGTCGCCAGCCCGTGCCTGCCATCACGCCCCCTTCCGGTGCCCGACCCCGAGCAGCCGACCGCGCCGAGGTCCGGTGCGGCCTGCTCGGGCGTTCGAGCAGGGCCATTCTGCGCCCGGGGACGGGAGCGCCGCCAGCCCGTGTGCCCGGGGGCGGCGCGCGCCGGTCGACCCCGACGTCGCGGCTCAGTGCGCCAGGACGAGGAGGAACGCTCCCCCGGGCAACGCCACGCCACCGGGTCCTCGGGGAACCGTCATGCCGCCGGGTCCCTCGCTGTGGCACATCGGCGGAGCGACTGCTCGAGGATCTCGTTCGGGCCGAGCGCCCACCGCAGGGCGCGACACATCCCGTGCGCCCGCACCCGGTTGGCCACGAGCACGGGCCACGGCTGCGACAGCCCTGCCATCGAAGCGGCCCACTCGGGGAGGATGGACACGGCGGCCTGGGCGAAGGCCACGTAGCCCGCCCGCTCGGCCGGGTTCGACGCCTTGGGCTCGAGGATGAAGCGGATCGCCCGGCGCGCCTGATCGCCGACGGCCAGCTCCGTGCGGAGCTCGGAGAAGCAACGGGCCACCGACGCTGCGTCCTCGGGTACCTCGGTGGCGCCGAGCTTCCGGGCCACCACGGACACCTCGGCGAAGTACCGGTCGACCTCGGACGGTGTCAGCGGCCGCGGCCCGAAGAGCTGGAAGGCACGCAGGAACTGGGCGTGCTCGGCGATGTGGACCCAGCGCAGGAGCGTCGGGTCCGACGCGTCGTACGCCACGCCGTCGGGACGCGTGCCGACAACCGAACGGTGGACCCGCCGGACCGCGGCGATGAGCGCCTCGGCCGTCGCCGTCGACGCGAACGTCGTCCCGGCGACGAACGTGCCCGTCCTCCGGAGACGGCCGACGGGGTCGCGCTCGTAGACCGAGTGGTCGGCGACGCCGGCCATCGCACCAGGGTGGAGCATCTGGACGAGGAGAGAGGACACGCCGCCGATGAGGACGGAGGGCGTGTCGGCGTGGACGCGCCAGGTGACCGACCCGGGCCCGAAGAGGCCCGGGTCGCCGGGCGAGTCGTCGAAGGAGATCGGTGGCTCGCCAAGGGAGCGGCGCAACGGGGCAGCGAGGACCGAGCGGACCGGAGCGAGCGCGTCGTCCACCAGCTGCCCGACGACGAGCTCGGCGACCGGGCTCCGCACCGGGCACAGGGCCATGGGACCACCTCCGAACCGGACCAGCGCGCTCCCGCCGGCCGGGCACCGTCGGTGCCCGAACGGCCCGGCGGGACGACCACGGCGCCCGTGACGCTACCAGTGGCCGCCACGTCGGCCGTGTGCACCGCGTTGACTCATCAGAAACCTCCGCGTAGCCCCATTCGTTGACTCATCTCCAA
>CAZSYT010000149.1:0-4618 GCA_964610905.1 uncultured Acidimicrobiaceae bacterium | reverse complement strand
CGGCCGGGGCGCTCGGGGCCGCGTGCGCGGCTGGGGCAGCCGGTGCCGGTCGCGGCGCGGCCGGGGCGCTCGGGGCCGCGTGCGCGGCCGGGGCGGCCGGTGCCAGTCGCGGCGACAACGGTGCCGGGGGCGTCGGCGCGGTCGCCGCCGGACGGGTCTCCGCCGCCACCTCGGACGCCGGACGGCTCGTCACCAGGCGGGTGCCGGCACGTCGCGAGGTCGTCTGCTCAGCGGGAGCCGGCTGCTCACCGGCCGGTGCGGTCGGTCCGGCCGGGGTCGGCTCCTCCCCGGCCGTCGGATGCTCCGAGCCGGGCGCCACCGTGGACGCCGCCTTCTTCGCCGTGCCCGACGCCTTCCGCGCTGCCTTCGGCGCCTGCTCCTCTGGCTGCACCGGCCGCCGGAGCCCCTCGCGGTCCGCCTTGCGGCGCGCGCGGTCGGCCTGCGCGTCCTCGATCGAGGACGAGTGGCTCTTCACGCCCATCCCGAGGGACAGGCAGAGGTCGAGCGCCTCCTTGTTCGTCAGGCCGAGCTCGTGAGCGAGCTCGTAGACACGGATCTTCTTCGGCAACGGCGATTACGGCCCTTCCAGTACGGCACGTGCGCCGTCTGGCGCAGGTGTTCTCTCATTCTCGCACACTCCGGCAGCCGGGCCGCCCCGCTGGACGGCCGCATCGGCGATCGCCCGGCGGACCGCTTCCCCTTCCTCGGCACCGACCGAGCGGCGCCACGCCCGGTCCAGGCCCCGTCGGGCGAGGGCTCGCTCGAGGCAGGCGGGCGACGCCCGGCACAGCCACGCCCCGCGGCCGACGCCGGTGCCATCCACCACGATACGGCCCCGGGCGTCGTGACGAACCCGGACGAGCTCGCCAACCGGTCGCGCGCTCCGGCAGCCGACGCAGGTGCGCTGCCGGGCTACGAGACCCTCCCCTCACCGCCGGCCCCGGCGGCCTGGTCACCGCCGGCCTCGGCGGCCCCGGCGCCCTGGTCACCGCCGGCCTCGGCGGCCCCGGCGGCCTGGTCACCGCCGGCCTCGGCGCCCTGGGACCACTCGGCGGCCGAGACGGCTTCGCCGCCTTCGGCGGGCTGCCAGACCATCTCGCCGGCCTCGTTCTGCACCCACTCGCCCTCGGCCCACTCCTCGCCGGCGTAGCCCGACTCCTCTTCTGCCAGCTGCGTCTCGCTCTTGATGTCGATGCGCCACCCGGTGAGCCGCGCCGCCAGGCGGGCGTTCTGCCCTTCCTTGCCGATGGCCAGCGACAGCTGGTAGTCGCTCACGACCACCGTGGCCGTCCCCGTGGCATCGTCGAGACGGACCTCCCGCACGCGGGCGGGCGCCAGCGCCGACTGGATGAGCTCGACGGGGTCGTCCGAGAAGGGGACGACGTCGACCCGCTCGCCTCGCAGCTCGTTGGTCACCATGCGGACCCGCGAGCCTCGTGCCCCGACGCACGCCCCGACCGGGTCGATGTTGGGGTCGTTCGACCAGACGGCGATCTTGGTGCGGTGGCCGGGCTCGCGGGCGCACGCCTTGATCTCGACGGCACCCGAGGAGATCTCGGGGACCTCGAGCTCGAAGAGCCGCTTGATCAGCCCTGGGTGGCTCCGGCTCACCACGATCTGCGGACCCTTCGACGTCTTGCGGACCTCGACGATGTAGGCCTTCAGGCGGGCACCGTGCTCGTAGCGTTCGTAGGACACCTGCTCGGCCTGCGGAAGGAGTGCCTCGACCTTGCCAAGGTCGAGGAGCGTGTAGCGGTTGTCGGTCTGCTGCACGATGCCGGTGACGATGTCGCCCTCGCGACCCGCGTACTCCTCGTACTTGAGGTCGCGCTCCACCTCGCGGATGCGCTGGAGGATCACCTGCTTGGCCGTCTGGGCGGCGATGCGGCCGAAGTCGTCCGGCGTGTCGTCCCACTCGCGGACGACGTTGCCCTCCTCGTCCAGCTCCTGGCCGTACACGCGGATCTCCCCCGAGTCGGGGTCGATGGTCACGACGGCCTCCTCGGCGGCGTCGGGCATCCGCTTGTACGCCGCCACGAGGGCGTTGGCCAGGGCGTCGAGCAGCGTCTCGACCGAGATGCCCTTGTCGCGCGCGATCTGGCCCAGCGCGTCGAGGAACTCGAAGTTCGTCTTGCTCATGGCGTCGTGACCTGCTTCCTCTTCTGCTCCTGCTCCGTCTGCTCCGCAGCGCTCGGTCGGCGCCGGCTCCCGGCACCTCCCTGCGAGCCCGGTCGCGTGGCGGACGGGCCCCACTCGAAGACGGTCCGGACGCGGTCGACGTCGTGGTACCCGAGGTGGACACGGCCTCCGGGGAGACCGTCCGAGACCAGCTCGAACCCCTCGTCGTCGGCGGCGGCGAGCGTACCGGTCAGCCGTCGTTCGCCAGGCACCTGGGGCCGCGTCTTCACCGAGACGGTCTCGCCGACCGCCCGGGCGAAGTGGGCTGGCGTGCGCAGAGTTCGCTCGACACCCGGGCTCGACACCTCGAGCGCGTAGCGCCCGGGGATCGGGTCGTGCTCGTCGAGGACCGAGGAGACGGCGCGGTTCGCCTCGGTCAGGGCCTCGAGGTCGACGCCCCCCGGGCGGTCGACGGTGACCAGCAGCGCACCTGCGCGGTGCTCGACGTCGACCAGCTCGAGCCCGCACGCGGCCACGGTGGGAGCCAGAAGGGAGAACAGGTCCTCGGCCATGTGCGCTCCCTCCTTCCTCGGTTCGTCTCGTCACCACCGCCCCGCGGCCGCCGCCGGCCGCTGCCCCTGGCGAAAACAAAAGCGTGGGCGAACCGCCCACGCTTCGTCAGCGTCACTCCACGTCTTCCACTGAACGGCAGGACCAAGAGTATACCACCCGCCGCCCGGCCGCTCGCCTGCGCCAGACCGCCCGAGACGGTGTCAGTAGGCCCGGGCGACCACCGCCACGAGCTCGTCCTCGGGCGTGCCCTCCGCCGCCAGCGACCCGTCGGCCGCCTGCAGGCACCGGACGGACACTGCCTGGGCGGCCAGCGCAGACTCTCCCTCCGTGCCGAGGCTCGCCCAGGGAAGCCGGGCGAACCCGTCAGCCGCTGCCGCGACCGCCCCGTCGACGTCGTCCACCTCGCTCGTCCGACGGGCCAGCTCGGCGGCGGCCTCGTCGCGGAGCGCGGGCGCCGTGGCCGCCAGCACCTCCTCCACGGCGGCGACGGCGCCGGCCAGGGGCACGGTCGCCTTGGTCCGGGCGTGCCGGGCCACCACCGTCACCGTGCCCTCGGCGAGGTCGCGGGGACCGACCTCGAGCCGCGCCGGGACGCCCTTGAGCTCCCAGTCCACGCTGCGACGCCCGAAGCCGGTGTCCGTCCGGTCGTCGAGGCGCACCCGGTGCCCGGCCGCCGCCAGGTCGTCGACCAAGGCGGTCGCCGCCCGACGGGTGCCGTCCTCGTCGCGGACGAGGAGCACCACCACCTCGACCGGGGCCAGGTCAGGTGGCAGGCGCAGCCCGGCGTCGTCACCGTGGGCCATCACGAGGGCGCCGATCAGACGGGTCGAGACGCCCCACGACGTCTGCCACGCGTGCTGGAGCGCACCCTGCTCGTCCGCGAACTGGATGCCGAACACCCGGGCGAAGTTCTGGCCGAGCTCGTGGCTGGTGCCCATCTGCAGGGCCTTGCCGTCGCCCATCATCCCCTCGCACGTCCAGGTGCGCGTGGCGCCCGCGAAGCGCTCCCGTGCCGTCTTGTGCCCGGTGACGACGGGGATGCCCGCCACCCGTTCCATGGTGTCCACGTAGACGTCCCGCAGGATCCGCAGCGCGTACGCCCGGGCGTCGGCCTCGGTGGCGTGCGCCGTGTGCCCCTCCTGCCAGAGGAACTCGGTCGTGCGGAGGAAGAGCCGGGGGCGCAGCTCCCAGCGCACCACGTTGGCCCACTGGTTCACGAGCAACGGCAGGTCGCGGTGGCTCTGGACCCACTTGGCGAAGTAGCTGTTGATGACGGTCTCGCTGGTCGGGCGGACGACCACCGGCTCCTCGAGCTGCTTGCCGCCTCCGTGGGTGACCACGGCGAGCTCTGGGCTGAAGCCCTCGACGTGCTCGGCCTCGAGGCGCAGGTACGACTCGGGGATGAACAGGGGGAAGTAGGCGTTCTCGGCGCCGGCTGCCTTGATGCGCGCGTCGAGGGCGGCCTGCAGGCGCTCCCAGATGGCGAAGCCCCACGGACGGATCACCATCGTCCCTCGCACCGGCCCGTTGTCGGCGAGCTCGGCCCGGGCGACGACCTCCTGGTACCACCGAGGGAAGTCGGCGCGCCGCGGTGTGAGCGCTCCCTTCGAGGAGCGCGGCGCGTCAGCAGGTTCGTCGCGTGGCGGGGCCATGGGGGCGGACATTACCGGTTGGGCCCCGGCGGGCGGCGGGCAGCGGTCTGCCGCGCCGTGCCCGTCGTCAGGCGCCGCCGTCGCTCCCGAACTTCTTGCGGATGAGGTCGACCCGCGCCTCGGAGGCGTTCGCGTCGCTCCCCTTGTCGGCGAGCAGGTCGCGGCGGTCCGCCTCGGCCTCGGCCGCCGCGCCGGCGTCGGCAGCGGCCAACCGGGCCTCGACGCCCTCTGCGACCAGGCGCTCGGCCTCGGCGACCAGGGCGTCGACCATGTCG
>CAZSYT010000148.1:0-4657 GCA_964610905.1 uncultured Acidimicrobiaceae bacterium | reverse complement strand
ATGTCGAGCTTCAGGTCGGCGTCGCTCATCAGGAGCGCCTGGGCGTCGGTGTTGGTGGCGATGAACTCGACGCCCTTCAGCCCCGCCTCGATCATCCGGTTCACGGCGTTCACCCCGCCGCCACCCACGCCCACCACCTTGATCACGGCGAAGTAGTTGTTCTGCGCAGGAACGGTCATGGAATCCCTTACCCTCGGCCAAAGGTTGAAACCGTTCCAACCGGCGGGTCAGTCTCAACGATACGGTGAGCCCGTTGACCGGTCAAGCAACGGCCCGTGCCGGGCGATGCGCTCCGGCGCGACGCCACACGGTACACCTGGCGATCACGAGTCGGACACGGTCGGCGACTGGGGAACGCTCACGTCGATGGTCTTCGCCCCGTGCAGGGGCGCACCGGCGATGATCGAGGCGACGTCCACGTACTTGGCGTGCAGGTCGGCGGCCGTGCCGAGCACCACGGTCAGCCCGGAGGACAGCGTCAGGTCGACGGTGCCGGCGGCCAGCTCGGTGACGGCGGTGACCTGGGCGGAGAACGCCGGCGGGAGCGTCGCCGCCACCTCGACCCCGGCGCGGGCAGCGGTGGCCACCGACGCCCCGACCGCCGGTGGCGCCAGCGTGCCGCCGGCCCGCTCCACCGTGAGCAGCGCGAGCCCGGGCGGGCGGGACGGCACCCGGGCGAGCACCCTGCCCGACCGGTCGAGCTCGGCCCACCCGCCACCGGGGACGGCCATCACGAGGGAGGGGACCCGGGCCGTCACCGCGATCAGGACCGTGCTCGGCCACGAGCGGGTCACCCGTGCCGTCCGCACGAAGGGCAGGGACTCCACCCGGGCCGCCACGGCAGCGGTGTCGACGTCGACGAGCGGCGGGTGGCCGCCGAGCCGAGCGGCGCGCACGATGGCGACGGTGGGCGTCCCGCCGTGCGGGCCTTCCACCTGCACGCGGCGCACGCTCAGCATCGGGGAGTGCAGCACGGCGACCGCTGCCACGGCCAGCACGACCACGGCGACGACGGTGACGACGACGGCCAGGCGCCGTCGGTCGCCACTCCGCTTGACGGCGGCGCGCCGCTGGCGGATGCGCGGGTCGATGGCCGGCTCCGGCCTGGCGCTCCCGGTGGCGGGACGCGTCACCCTTCGTCCCCTCGCCCCTCGTCACGTTCGTCGTCGAAGCCGACCAGGACGAGCTCGGTGCGCAGCGAGACGCCGGACCGGCGCAGCACGGCCGTCCGGACGTGCTCGATGACGGCGAGCACGTCTGACGCGCTCCCGCCCTCGTCGGCCTGGACGAAGTTGGCGTGCTTCGTCGAGACGGTGGCCGTGCCGATGCGGAGCCCCTTCAGCCCGGCCTCCTCGATCAGCGCTCCGGCTGGCCGGTCCGGAGGGTTGGCGAAGACCGAGCCTGCGTTGGCCCCGCCGGGCTGGTGGGCACGCCGCCAGCGCACGATCTCGGCGATGGTCTCGGCCGATGCCGAAGGGTCGCCTTCGGCGAGGACGTGGACCGCCTCGGTCACGACGTGGCTCGTCCCCACCGTCGTCGTCCGGTAGGCCGCACGCAGGGTCGCAGCTCGTGACGCGTGGCACGCGCCGGTGGCGAGGTCGGTCCACCGGTACGAGACGAGGGTCGCGGCCGTGTCCGAACCGTGGCCGCCCGCGTTCATGCGCACCGCCCCGCCCACCGAGCCCGGGACCCCGACCGCCCACTCGAGCCCCGCCAGCCCCGCGGCGGCGGTCCGGCGGGCGAGGGCGGGCAGGGCCACGGCACCGCCGGCCCGCACGGTCGTCCCCGCCAGCTCGACCTCCTCGAAGCGGCCCGCCAGCCGCACCGCCAGCCCGGCGAACCCGCGGTCGGCGACGAGCAGGTTCGACCCTCGCCCGACGACGAGCACCGGCACCCCCGACCCGGCGGCGGCGCGGGCCACGGCCGCCAGCTCGTCGACGGTGGTGGGCTCGGCGAGGAGGGCTGCCGGTCCCCCGACCCGGTAGGTGGTCAAGGCGCCCAGGGGCTGGTCGGAGGCGACCAGCGAGCCGAGCGCCCGGGCGAGCCGGCGGAGGGCGTCCGCACCCGTCACCACGTCGGGTCCTCGAGCAGCTCGTCGGGGAGCGAGGTGAGGTCGCCGGCGCCCAGGGTGCAGCAGAGGTCACCCGGTTGGAGGAGCTCGGCCACCGTGCGGCGGAGCTCGGACCGTTCGGCGACGAAGACGACGGGCGTCCCCGGCGATGCCTCCCGGACGGCCTCGGCGACCAGCCGCCCCGTGACGCCGGGCACCGGGGGCTCGCCTGCCCCGAACACGTCGGTCACGACCACGACGTCGGCGCGGCCGAACGCCGGCCCGAAGGAGCGCCAGAGCGCCTGCGTGCGACTGTAGCGATGCGGCTGGAACACCGCGACCACCCGCCGCCAGCCGCCGTCCGCCGCGGTGGCGAGCGCGGCCTCGACCTCGGTCGGGAGGTGCGCGTAGTCGTCCACGAAGGTCACCCCGTGCGCCTCGCCCCGGAACTCGAAGCGCCGGGCCACGCCGGCGAAGCGGGCGAGCGCGTGCGCGGCGTCGGCGGCCGGCACCCCGGCCGCCGCTGCGGCGACGACGGCCACGCCGGCGTTGCGGGCGTTGTGCAGGCCTGGGACGGCCAGGGCGACCTCGACGCGGCCGACCGGTGGCGGGCCCGTGAGCTCGAAGGAGATCGAGCTCCGGCCCGGGCGCACCTCGGAGATCACGTCGTCGCACGCGGCGGAGGTCCCCACGAGGTCCGCTCCGACAGCGCGTCCGAGCTCCGCCGCCACCGGGTCGTCACCACCGACCACCCGGTGCTCCGCAGCGGCGAGGAAGGTCGCGAAGGCCTCGCGCAGGGCGGCGAAGGAGCCGTAGTGGTCGAGGTGGTCCGCTTCGACGTTGGTCACGACGGCGATCTCGGGTGCGAGGGCGAGGAAGGAGCCGTCGCTCTCGTCGGCCTCGACGACGATCCACTCGCCCACGTCCCAGGCGGCGTTGGTCCCGATCTCGTTGACGTCGCCCCCGATGAGGAACGAGGGCCGCAGGCCGGCTTCGACGAGCGCCAGGGCCACCATCGACGCCGTCGTCGTCTTGCCGTGCGTGCCGGAAACGGCCACGCACCGGCGCAGCGCGGCGATGGCCGCGAGCACCTCGGCCCGGTGCAGCACCGGCACCCCGCGCCGGCGGGCCTCTGCCACCTCGGGGTTCGTGGAGGGAACGGCGGTCGACGCGGTCACCACGTCGCAGTGGACGACGTGCGCGGCGTCGTGGCCCACCGCGACCTCGACGCCCGCCCGCCGCAGCCGGTCGAGCACCGGGGTGTCCTTCACGTCGCTGCCCGTCACCCGGTGCCCCATCGCTGCGAGGACGGCGGCGATGGCGCTCATGCCCGCGCCGCCGATGCCGACCACGTGCACGCCCACCGGCGGCCCGTCGAGGCGGAGCGGCGTCCCGCTCACCGGTTCCCCCCGGCGCGTCGGCCGCGTCCCGCGCAGGCCTCGACCACCTCGGCGCCGGCGCCGGCCGCGTCCACGGGGGCGAGCGCCCGGGCGGCGGCGGCCATGGAGTCCAGCCGCCCGCCGTCGTCGAGCAGGGCGTCGACGAGGGCGGCCAGCCGTTCGGCGGTGCACTCGGGGTCGGGGAGCACCTCGGCGGCTCCGGCCCGCTCGAGCACTCGAGCGTTCGCCGTCTGGTGGTCACCCGGGGCACCCGGGAGTGGCACGAGCACGGCAGGCACCCCGGCAGCGGCGAGCTCGGCGACGGTCATGGCCCCGGCCCGGCTCACCACCACGTCGGCGGCGGCGTAGACCGAGGCCATCCGCTCCTCGTAGGGCACCCGCAGGATGGGGCCTGCCCCCCTGCGCCCCACGCCGGCGTCCCAGTCACGCCGGCCGACGATGTGGAACACGGAGCGGTCCTCGCGGCCCTCCCAGCGCGCCGCCATGCCCGCCACCGCCTCGTTGACCCGTCGGGCACCGAGCGATCCCCCGAAGGCCGCCACCGTCGGGCGGTCCTCCGGAAGGCCGAGCAGCCGGCGTGCGGCCCGCCGGGCGGCATCGTCGTGGGCGACCGCTGCGATCTCGGGGCGGACCGGCGTGCCGGTCGCCACCGCTCGGGGGAGCTCCGTCCCCGGCCAGCCGACCAGGCAGGCGGCGGCGAACCGTCCGAAGAGCCGGTTGGCCGCGCCCGGGACGGCGTCGACGTTGACCACGACGAGCGGCGTGCGCGTCACGAGCGCGGCCGCCGCTGGGCCGACGCTCGCATAGCCGCCGACGGCCACGACCACCGAGGGGCGGGCCGAGCGGAGGAGGCGCACGGAGCGGGCCACGGCGGTGCCGATGCCGACGAGCGCACCGAGGTTGCGCGCCAGCGCCCCTGGCGAGAGCGTCCGGGCGATGCCCCGCCCGGGCAGCACCGTCACGGGGAAGCCTCGACCCTCCATGACCGTCCGGTCCGCACCGCGGGCCGAGCCGACGAGCTCGATGGTCTCGTGGGCGTGCCCCCGGGCAGCCAAGGCGGTGGCGATCGCCAACGCCGGCTGCACGTGGCCGGCCGTGCCGCCCCCGGCGATCACGGCGAACCGCCGCCCGGTCACGCCCGGACGGGCGGTCCGGCCCGGCGACCGGCAGGGGCCGCACGGGCGGCGGGGCGCGTCGGGCGACCGCG
>CAZSYT010000147.1:0-4689 GCA_964610905.1 uncultured Acidimicrobiaceae bacterium | reverse complement strand
GGCCCCGCCCGGCGGGTGCCGCGGCGGCGTGCTCTGGCGCGGCGGGTGCCGCGGCGGCGTGCTCGGGCGCGGCGCGGGCGGTCATGCGACGTAGAGGCCGATGGCGAAGAGTCCCACCCACACGAGGCCGTAGAGCTGGAGCCGGTGGTCGTGGATGGCCAGGTCCTCGGGTGCCGCGCCCTCGCCGGCGTCCAGCAGGCGGACGACGTGGAGGAGGGCGACGACGAAGGGGACGATGGTCAGCTGGAACCAGACCGGGTCGTGGCCCGGGTGGACCTGGGACGCCCGCTCGAACGCCCAGAGGCAGTACGCGGCGACCGTGACCGCCGCCGAGAGCGTGCGGACGGTGGTGAGGAACGACGACGAGTACCGGGTCAGCGTCTGGCGCACGTCGCCGTGGTCGGTCCTCGTGGTCGTGAGCAGGTGCTTCTCACCGGAGCGCTTGCCCGTCACGATGAGCAGCGACCCGAACGAGGCGACGATGAGGAACCAGTTCGACAGCGGCACCTTGGCGGCGACGCCGCCCGCCACCGCCCGGAGGACGAACCCCGAGCTGACGGCCACGAGGTCGAGGATCGGCTCGTGCTTGACGCCCAGGGAGTAGGCGACGTTGACGGCGCCGTAGAGCGCCATCACCAGCACGAGCCGCCAGCCGGCGACCGGCCAGGCGAGCAGCGCCCCGGCGACGAGCAGGGCGGTGCCGAGCCCGGCGGCCAGCGGCACGGGGACCACCCCGGAGGCCACCGGCCGGGCCCGCTTGCGGGGGTGGCGCCGGTCGGACTCGGCGTCGAGGGCGTCGTTCAGGAAGTAGCTGCCCGACGCGCTGACGCAGAAGATGCCGAACTCGGCCACCGTGCGCTGGAGGACGGGGCCGTGGAGCAGGACGCCGGCAACCCCCGGGGCGACGAAGACCAGCAGGTTCTTCAGCCACTGGTGGGGTCGGGCCACCTTCACGAGCCCCGCCGCCAGCGACGGGCGGGACTCGGCGGTCGCGACCTCGGCGAGACCCTCGGGGTCGGTGGGCGTGGGCAGGGCGTTCTCCGCGTCGAGCGTCATGGGTGGGTCCGGGGTCCGACGGTAGCATGGCCAGCCCCGGCGACGGCCACGAGCAGGCCTGCTGAGCTGGGAGCTCCGCCGGCTCCCGAGCGGCCCGCGTCTCGCCCGGCTGGCGCCCGGCGTGGGGGCCGCGCTTAGTATCTGCCTCCGTGAGGCGCCCGTACCGAGTCGTCGTGGCCAAGCCGGGGCTGGACGGCCACGACCGAGGTGCCAAGGTGATCGCCCTCGCCCTGCGCGACGCCGGCTTCGAGGCCATCTACACGGGGCTGCACCAGACCCCCGAGCAGGTGGTCCGCACGGTGCTCGAGGAGGACGCCGACGCCGTCGGCCTGTCGCTCCTGTCGGGAGCCCACCTCACGCTCGTCCCCCGGGTGATCGAGGGGCTGCGTGCCGCCGGGCGCGACGACGTGCTCGTGCTGGTCGGTGGCATCATCCCCGACGCGGACATCCCCGTGCTGAAGGAGCACGGCGTGGCCGAGGTGTTCACCCCGGGGACGCCCCTGCCCGCCATCGGGGCGTGGCTGGCCGACGCGCTCGACGCCCGGGAGGAAGCAGCGGACGCGGCGCACTGACGAGCGGGCCGGGACCGGCCCGCGACCCGGTGCGAGCACCGGGCGTGGCGAAGGCGGACGGCGTGGCGGGGGCGCGGGCGCGGGAGCCGGAGGTGGCCTCCGGAGCCGGACCTGCGGTGATCGACGAGGAGACGAGGAGAGGAACGGAACGTGGACCTGTTCGAGTACCAGGGCAAGCAGTACTTCGCCCGCTTCGGCATCCCGATCTCCCCGGGGGGCGTGGCCGACACCGTCGACGAGGCGGTGGCCCGGGCCGAGGCCGTCGGCTATCCCGTGGTGGTCAAGGCCCAGGTGAAGGTGGGTGGTCGCGGCAAGGCCGGTGGCGTGAAGCTCGCCGCCGACGGCGACGAGGTCCGCACGCACGCCGGCAACATCCTCGGGCTCGACATCAAGGGGCACGTGGTCAAGCGACTGTGGATCGAGCACGCCTCGGACATCGCCCGCGAGTACTACGCGAGCTTCACCCTCGACCGCAGCGCCAAGTGCCACCTCGGGATGTTGTCGGCCCAGGGAGGCGTGGAGATCGAGGAGGTGGCCGCGACCGACCCCGACGCCATCGCCATCGTGCGGGTCAACCCGGTCGACGGCCTCGGCATCGACGAGGCGCGCTCCTGGGTGGCCCAGGCCGGCCTCGACGAGGAGGCACGCGAACAGGCCGCCGAGCTGCTGGTCAAGCTGTACTCGTGCTACACGGAGGGTGACTGCGACCTCGCCGAGGTCAACCCGCTGATCCTCACTCCCGACGGCCGCGTGCACGCCCTCGACGCGAAGGTCACCCTCGACGACAACGCCGCCTTCCGGCACCCCGAGTGGGCCGAGTTCGAAGGCAGCGACGTGGAGGACGAGCGCGAGGCTCGGGCCAAGGCCCGAGGGCTCAACTACATCGGTCTCGACGGCACGGTCGGCATCATCGCCAACGGCGCCGGGCTCGCCATGAGCACCCTCGACGTCGTCAACCAGGTCGGGGGCACGGCGGCGAACTTCCTCGACATCGGGGGTGGCGCCAACGCCGACGTGATGGCCGCTGCCCTCGAGGTCATCAACTCCGACCCGAAGGTGCGGGCGATCTTCGTCAACATCTTCGGCGGGATCACCCGGGTCGACGAGGTGGCGAAGGGGGTGCTCGAGGCCCTGTCGCGGGTCGAGATCGCGTCGCCGATCGTGCTCCGCCTCGACGGCACCAACGCCGAGGCGGGCCGGGCGATCCTGGCCGACCACCTCTCCGACCGCCTGGTCGCAGAGCCGACCATGCTCGATGCCGCACGCCGTGTGGTCGCACTTGCAGGAGGGCAGTCATGAGCATCTTCGTCGACGAGACCACCAAGGTCGTCATCCAGGGCGTGAGCCCGACCAGCCAGGGCCTCTACCACGGCCTGCGCAACCGGGCGTACGGCACGAAGGTGGTGGCCGGGACCAACCCCAAGCGCGGCGGCGAGGAGGTCGAGGGCATCCCCGTCTTCGCCACGGTCGCCGAGGCCGTCGAGGCCACGGGCGCCAACGCGTCGTTCATCTCCGTGCCCCCTCCGTTCGCCGCGGACGCCGTCCTCGAGGCCGCGGCAGCGGGCATCCCCTTCGTCGTGTGCATCACCGAGGGCATCCCCGCCCAGGACGAGGCCCGTGCCTACAACCGGCTGGTGCGCGACTTCCCCGGCACGCGCCTGCTCGGGCCGAACTGCCCGGGGATCATCTCGCCCGGCAAGTGCAACATCGGCATCACCGCGGGCGATATCGCGTTGCCCGGCGGCCCGGTGGGCATCGTCAGCCGGTCGGGAACCCTGACCTACCAGGCGCTCCACGAGCTCTCCCAGCAGGGCGTGGGCCAGACGACGTGCGTCGGCATCGGGGGCGACCCCGTTCCGGGGACGAGCTTCATCGACTGCCTCCGGGCCTTCGAGGACGACCCCGACACCCGAGCCGTGATGATGATCGGCGAGATCGGCGGCTCGGCCGAGGAGGAAGCGGCCGAGTTCATCTCCTCGTCGATGACGAAGCCCGTCGTCTCGTACATCGCCGGCGTGACCGCCCCCCCGGGCCGGAAGATGGGCCATGCCGGCGCCATCATCTCGGGCTCGAAGGGCACGGCCCAGGCGAAGATGCAGGCCCTCGCCGAGGCCGGCGTCACCGTCGCCCAGAACCCGACCGAGGCCGGCGAGGCCATGGTGGACGTCGTCCGGAAGCTCGACTGAGCGGACCCGTGGCGGCGCCCGGCGTCCCGTCGGCCGACGCCCTGTCCGGTCACCCGCTTGCCGCCGTCGTCTTCGACCTCGACGGGGTCCTCGTCGACTCGGAGCCGTTCTGGCGCCAAGCGGAGATCGAGGTGTTCGCCGAGGTGGGCGTGGTCCTCACCGAGGCGGAGGCCCGCCAGACCATGGGGTTGCGCATCGACGACGCCGTGCGCCACTGGTTCGAGCGCCGCCCGTGGTCGGGCCCGGGGCCGAGCGAGGTCGAGCGGGCCGTCACGGCCCGTGTGGCCGAGCTCATCGGAGCGTCCGGCGAGCCGATGCCGGGCGCGCTCCACGCGCTCCGTCGCTGTGCCGACCTCGGTCTCCCCGTGGCCGTGTGCTCCGGCTCCTACGCCGTCGTGATCGAGGCGGCCCTGGCCCGCCTCGGGGTGGAGGAGCTCGTGGCCGTGTGGCACTCGGCCGAGTGGGAGCCGCTCGGCAAGCCCCACCCGGGCGCCTACCTGACCACGGCGGCGAAGCTCGGCGCGGACCCCACCGCGTGCCTGGCCGTGGAGGACTCCTTCAACGGCGCCATCGCCGCCAAGGCGGCCCGCATGCGGGTGGTGGTCGTGCCCGAGGCGGCCACGGCGTCGTCGCCCCGATGGGGCTTCTGCGACGCCCGGATCACCTCGCTCGAGGAGCTCGACGCCGGTCTGCTGCGCCGCCTGGGCGCGCCCTGACACCGCCGGAGCCCGGGGCCCGGGGTCGCGGCCGCGGCACGGTTCCCCCGGCGGCTTTTTCGCGTTTCCGCGCTTCGGTTGGCTCGGCTTCGTGCCGATACCAACTGCGAGGGGCAGCACGGGGCAGGGGGGACCGAACGACGTCGGCCCGGACCGGTG
>CAZSYT010000146.1:0-4783 GCA_964610905.1 uncultured Acidimicrobiaceae bacterium | reverse complement strand
AGCCGATGGTGCTCGCCACGTTGCTCGGCAGGGCGGTGATCGTGCCGTAGAGCCCGACGTTGGGCAGGGGGATGCCGTCGCCGAAGCTGATCCCTCCCTGGAGGCCCGCGCACTTGATGGTGAGCCCGCTGATGCCGAAGGCGCCCTGCCACCCCGTGGACGGGCCGCTGCAGTCCCCGAACGACAGGCTCACGTTGATCCCCGTGTCGCTCACGGTCAGCTCGCCGGTCAGCTGGTGCGACGACGACGACCCGATCGAGCCGGGCGAGGCGACGTCGAGGGTGGCGGTCATGCCCACCGAGAAGGTCGGCCCGGCCGGGCTCAGCTCCACCTGGAGGAAGCCCGAGTCGAGCACGAGCGAGCTGCCGGCGCTCGAGAAGACGGTGAGGCCCGAGCCGAGCGAGATCGAGACCCGGAGCAGGTAGGTGTCCGTCTCGAAGTCGGCGGTGCCGACGGCGACGAGGCCGGACCCCGACGGAACGTCGATCCCGATGGCCGACAGGCCCGAGGTGACCGAGCCGGGCAGCGAGATGGACAGGGCGAAGTCGAGGCCCTGGTTGAGGTCGATCGTCCCGAGCGCCGGGTCACCCGTCTGGAACCCGGGCACGGCGGCGCTCGCGTAGTAGAGGTACGCGGTGTCGCCGCTCGAGCCGAGCCACTGCGACAGGTTGGCCTCGGCGCCCACGACGAACGTCCCGCCCGTGCCGATCTGCAAGGTGGCGTTCTGGACGAGGGACCCGCCTCCGGGCATCTCGACGGTGAGGACGAGGTGCGCGGCGACCTGGTAGGAGCCCTGCGACTCGCTCAGGGTGAACGTCGGCGCACCGAGCCGGACGGCGCCCCCGGCGACGCTGGCGGAGAGCTGGCTCAAGGTGGCCGAGAGCGAGAAGCTCGCGGCGGTGAGGTCGAAGCAGCCGCTGGCCGAGGCCGAGCCGGCGAGGCCGGCGAGGGAGATGCCGAGCGACCCCGACACGGCGAGCCACAGGTCTCCCGCGGCAGCCACGGTGCACCCCGAAGGGGGCGTTGCGTCCCCGAGCTGGACCGAGTCGACGGCGAGCGACACGCCACCGACCGCCAGCGAGAACAGCGGGCCGCCGCCGACGCCCGTGGCCGACAGGGCGAAGGTGACCACGCCGTTGCTGTCGCTGATGGTCCCCGACAGCGCGGCGTCGATGGTGACCGACGGGGCCGGCTGCCACGCCTGCGCCTGGGCGGCCGCCACGGTCAGGCTCCAGCTCTCGAGGGACGAGAGCGTCCCGTCCACCGACAGCGAGCCGAGGCCGTCCACCGACAGGGTGCCGGTGACGGCGAGCCCGGAGGTGCCGAGCGAGAGCCCGACGTCGGTGAGGGTGACCGGGACCCCTGGGAACGGGGTGAACGGTCCGGCGATGGGGCCGGGGGTGCACGACGACCCCGACGGCTGGCACGTCGTCACGTCGGCGGTCACCGACCCCTGGGCGCTCCGCGCGACGGTGCCCCGAAGGCCGACGGCGACGCCGAAGACGACGAGTCCGCTGACCGTCGCCGTGCCCGAGAAGGACCCGTCGGCGAGCCCGATGTCGACGTCGAGGGCGACGGTGGCCGGCGCCTGCCCGGGGACGGGGACCGTCCCCGTGACGGCGAGCGACAGGTTGCCCGACGAGAAGGACAGCGTGGCACCGGTCAGGGCGGCGCCGTCGGGGAGCGTGAGGAAGGGGAAGCCGGGCGGCGCCTGGAGGTCGGCCGTGAAGGTGGGCGACGAGCCCGGGTCCCAGCTCCCGCTGAAGGTGACCGTCCCCCCGGGGGGCAGGGTGAACCCCGCGGCCTCGAGCGCCGAGGCGACCCCGGCCGAGGGGACGTAGACGGCGTCGCCGTTGAACCCCTTGGCCAGCGCCACCGTGCCGATCGCCGCGTCGCCGGTGTCGAAGGTGGCGACCGGCGCCGACGAGTAGGCGAAGAACCCGTGGAGGGGGATGCCGATCTTGGAGAGGTCGATGCCGGCCACGGCGACGACCAGGGCCCCTCCCTGGTCGGAGACCGTGACGGTGAGCGGTGACGAGCTGAGGGTGGGGACGGAGGCGCTGGCCGAGCCGTCGACGGAGATCCCCGTCCCGACGCCCCCGGTCACCGACAGGCTGGTGAGCGTGACGGTGATCCCGCTCGTCACCTGCACGGTCAGCGACGAGCCCGCCGGGTCGAGCCGGAACGAGACGCCCCCGGTCCGGAGGTCGATCGAGCCCTCGACGGCGGCAGCCAGGCCACCGCTTCCCGGCGTCCCCACCGACACGACGCCCTCGAGGGAGAGGGTCGGGTCGGCCGGGCGCTGGAGCGAGCCCGACGTGCACGACGGAGTCGCCCCGAAGGCGAGGGCGATGCAGTCGACCTCGACGGCGACGCCGGTGACCGGGTCCCAGGCCACCACCGGCGTCGGCGTCGTGCCGGGTGCGGGCGGGGTGCCGGCCTCGAAGTCGTAGGACACCGTGCCCGTGGTCGTGATGGCGACCGAGCCCGAAAGCGAGGTGAGGGAGAGGGCGAGCGAGCCGAACGGCGACCACGTCCCGACGTCGGCGCCGGTGACCCCGAGCGTGAACGTCCCGGCGGAGTAGGCGCCGGTCACCGACAGGGTGAGGGCGCTGGTCGAGGAGACGGCGGCGGCGCCGAGCACGGCGGTGGCGCCGAAGGTCAGGGCGAAGGGCCTCCCCGACCCCGGCGCCGACAGGGTCGCCGTCACGTCCTCGAGCTCGAGGCCGGGCAGCGGCGCGTACGGCGCGCCCGCCGGCGCGAGGGTGAAGGTGAGCGCCGTGGGCAGCGAGCCGCCGGTGCCGGTCCCCACCGTGAACGACGCCTGGACGGGTGGACCGAAGGGGAGGCCGGCGAGCACCGCCGACCCGCTCGCCGTCGGGGTCGTCCCCGACAGCCCCACGGTGACGGTGGCGTCGACCGAGGGGACGCCGGCCGGCGGGGCGACGGGAGCGACGGTCACGGTCACCTCGGGTCCGGCGGCATCGGAGAAGGTGAGCCCGAGGGCGTAGGCGACCGAGGTGTCGGGGTTGCCGAACGGCAGCGACCCGAGGGGGACGGTCAGGGCGCCGCTCGTCACCCGACCGAGAGTGTCGGACCCGCTCCCCGAGCCCGTCACGGCGAGGCACAGCGGCGCGGTCGACCCCAGGGTGATCCCCGAGCCGAGCTCCCAGGCCGCAGGAAGGGCGAGCGTGCCACCCGTCAGGCACAGCGTCGGCGTGCCGCCGGAGACCTGGGCGTCCTCGACGTAGCCGGTCAGCCCCGAGGCGACCGTCAGCGTGCCGCCGAAGAGCGACAGCGAGCCCGCGGTGACCGGGAGGTCCGACGACGCCGTGCACCCCCCCGTCGTGCCACCCAGGGTGACCGACACCCGGTCGACGGTGGTCGGCAGCCCGCCCACCGTGAAGGAGACGGTGGCTCCGCTCGAGCCCGCCTTGGCCCACAGGCCGCCGAAGACGCTCGAGCACGCCGCGCCGGCCGTGAAGGACGCCGTGGCCGGGGCCGACCCGGCGAAGTCGGGTGAGGTCGAGGTGTAGGTGGCGCCGTAGGAGGCCGTCCCCGTCGTGGGCGCCACCTGGTCGGCGCACGTCGCCGTGGCCGTCCCGCCGGTGCCGGCCACGAGGGGGACGCCGAGGCAGCCGGCGACCGAGGTGCCGCCGTCGGAGAAGGCCACCGTGCCGACCGGGGCGACGGCCGAGCCCGCCGAGGCATCGGCGACGGTGGCCGTGAGGTCGAGCGCGCCCGCCGCCGCCGGATCGGGGGCGACGGCGAGCGAGGTGGTCGTCGCGGCGGCGACGACGTCGACCGACGCGGACGCCTTGCTGTCCTGGAACCCACCGCCGGCGTACGCGAAGGTGCCGCCGAAGGTGGCCGTCCCCGGAGCGGGGCTCGGCACCTGGCACGTGGCGACGCCGGCGGTGACCGCGACCGTCTGGCAGACGGGCGTGCCGCCCGAGGTGACGGGTGCCCCGGCCTCGGTGAAGGCGACCGTCCCCTGGTCCACCGGCACGCCCCCCGTGGAGGTGACCGTCGCCCGGAGCGTGAGCGGCACCCCGTAGGCGACCGTCGCGCCACCGGCCAGGACGGTCCCGCCGGTCGTTCCGGTCGCCGACGCTCCGGCCACGACGGCGAGCGCCATGGTCGTCGGCGCTCCGCTGACCTGGTAGAAGGAGATCGGAGAGGCGGAGGGCTGGGTCAGCGAGCCCGTCGCCACGACGTAGGAGGCGACGACCTCGTCCTCGCCACCGGGGTCGGGGACGAAGGTGCACGAGGCGGTCCCCGTCGCCGCCGGCCCCGATCCCTCCACGACGAGAGGGATGCCGGTGCAGGCCGAACCCGTCGTCGACGTCACCGGGTTGCCGTTCTCGGCGAAGGCGACCGTTCCGCCCGGCGCGGCGTCACCGGCGGCCAGGGAGACCGTCGCGGTGAGGGTGACGGGCTGGCCTCCGGTCTCGTTGACCGGGTTGAGCTCGCTGCCCTTCGGCGAGACGGACACGGTGGTCGGGTCGGGGCTCGGCGTGTAGGGCGTGGTGGCACCGGCCGTGGTCCAGTCGGCGCACGCGGCCACGCCGCTCGAGGCCGGGCAGTAGGTAGCGCCGAACGTCTCGGTGCCGAGCGTGGTCGGTGCCGGGCCGCCCGTGCACGTGTAGACGGTCTGCTCGGCGCCGGGGGAGCCGCTCGACTGGCTCGTGGCGGCCGTCTGGGCGGCGTCGCACCCGGTGATCGGCACGGCGCTCGCACCGCTGCCGAGGAAGAAGCTCACGCCACCGTCGGGCGGGGCGCC
>CAZSYT010000145.1:0-4992 GCA_964610905.1 uncultured Acidimicrobiaceae bacterium | reverse complement strand
AAGTCGATGGCCACCCTCGAGGACCGGCTCCGCAGCCGGTTCCTGTCCGGCCTCATCTCCGAGGTCCAGCCCCCCGAGCTCGAGACCCGCCTGGCCATCCTGCAGACCAAGGCCGAGCGGGAACGGGTCTCGGTCCCCGACGACGTGCTCGAGCTCATCGCCACCCACGTCACCGAGAACATCCGCGAGCTCGAGGGCGCCCTGATCCGCGTCACCGCCTACGCCAGCCTCAACCGCCAGCCGCTCCGGCGCGAGCTGGCCGAGCACGTGCTCTCCGACGTGCTCTCTGCCGACCAGCCCCGTCGGATCACGCCCCAGATCATCCTCGAGGCCACCTCGGACATGTTCGGCTTCACCATCGACGAGCTCCGGGGCCCGAACCGGCGGCGACCGCTCGTCATCGCACGTCAGATCAGCATGTACGTCTTCCGAGAGCTCACCGACTTCAGCTATCCCGCCATCGCTCGCGAGTTCGGCAACCGCGACCACTCGACCGTCATCCACGCCGTGGAGAAGATCTCGAACCTCATGAAGGAGCGACGCCAGATCTACAACCAGGTCACCGACCTCATCCTCCGGATCAAGAACGGGTCCTCCTGAGTGCGCTCGCACCCCGCCGCCCGCCGGACCACCCGTCGCTCCACCCCGGACGTCATCCAGAGCCTGTGGACGAGCTGTGGACGACAAGGCCCGCGCTTGTGACCAATCTGTGGCTCGACGTGAACATTTCCAGAGCACGTCACCGAGCGGCGACTCCCACGACGCCAACCGGGGGAAAGTGTGGACGAGCTGTGCAGGGTGATCCGGTCTCCGACCTGCGACGATCGGGTGTTGTCCCCAATCCACACCCCTTACTACCGTTGCTCTTCTCAATTCAGAACTAGAGAAGAAGACCGGCAACCCGACGAAAGGACCCAGGAGTGAAGTTCCGTTGCGAACGCGACTCGTTGGTCGAGACCTTGACAACGGCGAGCCGGGCGGCGAGCACCCGCGGGACGACGAGCATGGCGCTCGGTGGAGTCCTCGTCTCTGTGCGGGGCAACGAGCTCACCGCGACGGGCACGGACCGCGACCTCACGATCTCGATGACCTCCGAGGTCATCGGGCTCGACGACGGTGCCGTGGTCGCCCCCGCCCGCCTGCTCGTCGAGGTGGTCCGCTCCCTCGAGCCCGGAGCGGTCACCATCGAGAGCAGCGACGACGTGGTCGAGATCGCGGCAGCTCGATCGCGCTTCAGCCTCCGGACGTTCCTCCTCGAGGAGTACCCCCTCCTCGAGGAGCCGGTCCCCGCGTCCACGTCCCTCCCCGCCCACGCCCTCCTCGACGCCGTCCGCCAGGTCGTCCGCGCCGCGTCCACGGACGACGCCAGACCGCTGCTCACCGGCGTGCTCGTGGCCTCCGAGGGAGAGGGCATCCGGCTGGTTGCCACCGACTCCTACCGCCTCGCCCTACGCGACCTTCCGACCAGTGGTCCCGTCCTCGACGCCGCGCACATCCTCGTCCCCGCCCGGGCGCTCGCCGAGCTCCAGCGGGTCCCCGGTGTCGCCCAGCTCGCCCAGGTCACGGGCGGCGCCACCGACCAGGGAGGGGACGAGGGAGGAACCGGCCCGGAGGGGAGCGGCGCGCAGCCGACGGCTGGCATCGGCGTGTCGTTCGGGGACCACGACGTCACCTTCACCGCCGGCAGGGTCCGGATCAGCACCCGGCTCCTCGACGGCACCTACCCCGAGTACAGCCAGCTCATCCCGCCTTCGTACCCGAACCAGCTCCACGTCGGCAAGGACAGCCTGCTCGACGCCTTGCGCCGCGTCCGGCTGCTCGTGCGCGACAACACGACCCCCGTCCGCCTGTCGATGCGGCAGGGCGGTGTCGACCTGACCGTCGTCTCCCAGGAGATCGGCGACGCCAGCGAGACCGTCGACGCCGACTTCGACGGGACCGACCTGACCGTCGCCTTCAACCCCGCCTACCTCATCGACGGGGTCGAGGCCGTCCCTGGCGACGAGGTCCTCCTCCTCACGACCGACGCCACCAAGCCGGCGACCGTCCGAGCCGCCGACGACACGGAGTTCCAGTACCTCCTCATGCCCGTCCGGGTCGCCTGAGCGACGGGTGGTGTTCCTCCGCTCGCTCGCCCTGACCGACTTCCGCTGCCTACGGGAGCTCGCCCTCGAGCCCGACCCCGACGGGGTCACCGTGGTGACCGGACCCAACGGGACCGGCAAGACGAGCGTGCTCGAGGCCGTGGCGTACCTTGCCACCCAGCAGTCGTTCCGAGGGGTGCCCCGCGAGGCGCTGGTGCGCACCGGCGCCGGCGCCGCGGTGGTCCACGGCGTGGCGGTGGAGGGAGACCGGGCCGTGTCCATCGACGCCGAGGTGTCGCTCGTCGCCCGCTCCCGGACCCTCGTCAACCGCCAGCCCGTCCGCCGACGCGCCGACCTCGACGACGCCCTGCGAGCCACCGTCTTCGCTCCCGAGGACGTCGAGGTCGTGCGGGGGGGCCCGGCCGCACGACGCCGGTTCCTCGACGACGCCCTGGCCCTCGTGGCACCGCGCGACGCCCTCCACGCCGACACGGTCGAACGTGTCCTACGGCAGCGGTCCGCGCTGCTCAAGCGGTCCGGGGGCCGGCTCGCCGGAGACGTCGCCACCACCCTCGACGTGTGGGACGAGCGCCTGGCCGACGCCGGGACGCTCCTCGCGGAGGCCCGTGGGCGTCTCCTCGAGCGGCTCGCCCCCGAGGCGACGGCGACGGTCGAGCAGCTCACCGGCACGCCCACCACCGTCGGTCTCGCCTACCGGCGGTCGTGGGACGGGTCACTCGCCGACGCCCTCGCCCGCGGTCGGGCGGACGACCTCGCCCGCGGCACCACCCTCGTCGGTCCCCACCGGGACGAGGTCGAGCTCTCCCTCGAGGGACTGCCGGCACGTACGCACGCCTCCCAGGGCGAGCAACGGACCCTCGCCCTCGCCCTCCGCCTGGCCGCCCACCGCCTGGCCACCGAGCGGGCGGGCTCCCCGCCGGTGCTCCTCCTCGACGACGTCTTCTCGGAGCTCGACCACGCACGGGCCGGTGCACTGCTGGCAAGCGTCCCTCCGGGCCAGACCCTGCTCACGACGGCGGTGCCACCACCGTCCGACGTGCCGGTCGCCGCCACGGTGGTGCTCGGGAGGCCGGGGGAGCGATGAGCCCGCGGCGGTCCACCTGGGTGCCCGACGGGGGTTCGAGCGAGCCACGCCGCCTGTCCCGCTCGCTCGGGCAGCTCGGGACCCGCCTCGGGATCGGGGGCCCCGCCTTCGGCCCGCTGGTGTCGGTCTGGCCAGGGGTCGTCGGACCGGCCCTGGCCGACCACGTGCGGCCGGCCCGGCTCGACGGCAGCACCCTCGTCGTGGTGGCCGACGACCCGGCCTGGGCGACCCAGACACGGCTGCTCGGCGACGAGGTCGTGGCCCGACTGCGGCAGGCCGCCGGCACGGACGTGCCCACCGCATTGGCCGTGCGCGTCCGGCGCTGAACGCCCCCGGCGGGGCCCGGTCGGAGGACCCGCCGCGGTACACTGGGGCATCGGAGCCGAACGGTCGAGGCGCCCCGTCACCCGGGCCGGAGCCCTGCTCCGACGGCGCGGAGGGCCTGCGCACAGCACCGTCCGGGTCCCAGCATCCAACCACGTTGAAAGGGCGCGCCCGTGGCGCTGACGAGCCAGGATACGGACCAGCAGTCGAGCTACGACGCTGGTGACATCACCGTCCTCGAAGGGCTCGAACCGGTCCGCAAGCGGCCGGGCATGTACATCGGCTCCACCGGCCCCTCCGGGCTCCACCACCTGGTCTGGGAGGTCGTCGACAACGCCGTGGACGAGGCCATGGCCGGGTTCTGCGACCGCATCGACGTCACCCTGCTCGCCGACGGCGGGGTACGGGTCTCCGACGACGGCCGGGGGATCCCGACCGGCGTCCACCCCAAGTACCCGGACCGGAGCGCCGCCGAGGTGGTGCTGACCGTCCTCCACGCCGGCGGCAAGTTCGGCGAGGGCGGCGGGTACAAGGTCTCCGGCGGCCTCCACGGCGTTGGGGTGTCGGTGGTGAACGCCCTCTCGAGCCGGGTCGTCCTCGAGATCGACCGCGACGACGACCACCATCGCATGGAGTTCCGCGACGGCGGGCGCCCGACCGGCCCGCTCGCCGTCACGGGCCCGGCACCACGCGGGCGCACGGGGACGACGGTGTCGTTCTGGCCCGACGCGACGATCTTCGAGGAGGTCGAGTTCCGGGCCCAGACCGTCGTCGAGCGCCTCCAGATCATGGCGTTCTTGAACAAGGGCCTCGAGATCCGCTTCACCGACGAGCGACCGGGCGCCAACGAGCCCCAGACCTTCCGCTACAAGGACGGCATCATCGACTTCGTGCGGCACCTGAACGCCTCCAAGGAGGCGCTCTTCCGCAAGGTCGGCTCGTTCGACCAGCGCGAGGAGACGATGGAGGTCGAGATCGCCCTCCAGTGGAACACCGGCTTCTACGAGAGCATCCACTCCTTCGCAAACGGCATCTCGACCGTCGACGGGGGGATGCACGAGGAGGGCTTCAAGAAGGCCCTCACCAACGTGGTGAACAAGTACGCACGGGCCAAGGGGACCCTGAAGGAGAAGGACGACAACCTCCTCGGGGAGGACATCCGCGAGGGCCTGACGGCCATCATCTCCGTCCGGCTGCAGGACCCGCAGTTCGAGGGCCAGACCAAGGCCAAGCTCGGGAACGTGCCGGTGCGCTCGCTCGTCGAGCGCACCACCAACGAGAAGCTCGCCGAGTGGTTCGAGGAGAACCCGCGCGAGGCCAACCAGGTCGTCCAGAAGGCGATCCTCGCCGCCCGGGCCCGTGTGGCCGCCCGCTCGGCCCGCGACCTGACCCGCCGGAAGTCGGCGCTCGACGGCGCCGGGCTCCCCGGCAAGCTGGTCGACTGCTCGTCACGCGACCCGCACCAGAGCGAGATCTTCA
>CAZSYT010000144.1:0-5056 GCA_964610905.1 uncultured Acidimicrobiaceae bacterium | reverse complement strand
GCGGACGCGGCTGCGTGGGCCCTCATCGACGTGTTGGTCGCCCAGCCGGTGGTGAGCCTTCCGGTGGCGGTGGCCCTGACCGGCCGGGTGAAGTCGTCGGTGAACGTTGCCATCGGCCAGTTGGCCGATGCCGGGGTGCTGCTACCGCTGTCGCAGGGCGCCCGGAACCGCTCATGGGAAGCGGCCGGCCTGCTCGACCTCGTAGCCGCCTTGGAGGCGGGCTGACCTCCTTGCCTCAGCCTGGGGCATCGGACTCGCACAACGCGTGGGCCACTCTCAGGGGGTCAGGTCACCCGGCCTCGGCACCCACATCCAGTGCACCGGCAGCCCACCAAGCCCAGCCGCGCACGCGTTCCACAACCGCGCCGAGGGCGTTCCAAACCCGCAGACCGGGCGGGGCTCGGCCCGGGACGTCAGGTCGCGCCCTCGCGTAGGTCAGCGGGGATTTCTTGCAGTCCCAACGGCCCGGGACTGCAAGACACCGCTCGGAGCGGCGGACGAGGCACGCACCCCAGCACCTCGTCACGAGCGCAATGGACCGCCACCCAGGTCGACGGCACGTGGCGCCAGGTCCGGCCGCCCACGACCCGTCACGGCTCGGGCCAGCCCTCCGCGGTCACCGGGTCCGAGACGGTCCGGGGGTCGACCGCCATCCGGGTGGCCGAGGCCCGGTAGACGGCGAAGCACAGCTGCAGCACCCGGACCGCCTCGTCGGCCGTCATGGCCGGCTCCGTGCCGTCGAGCAGGGCGTCGACGAAGTGGGCGGACGAACGGCGAAAGCCCTCCCCCCAGTCCGACTCGACGTCCTCTTCGGCGACGGTCCGGCACACGTTGTCGCGGCCCTGGTAGAGGACGACCGGCGGCACGTCGAGCATCTCGCCGGTGGCCCGGGTCACCCACAGCACGCCCTCCTCGCCCTGGAGCTCGAAGAGCTCGTCGGCGCCGTAGTACTTGGAGTGCAGCCACATCCCCGGCGCGTAGTGGACGTCCATGACACCGAGTACGTCCGGGTCCTCGTACTCGAAGAGGGCCACGCACGGCTCGAAGTAGAGGTCGCGCCGCCGGACGACCGCCTGCACCGACACGACGTCGAGCCCGGGGAGCCACAGCGCCATGGCGTACTTGTGCGCCATGTCGTCGAAGAGGTGGCCGCCGGGGCTGCGGCCGTCGAGGCGCCAGCCGTATCCCTCGAGCCGCAGCCCGGCCTGGAAGGCCGAGTCGGTCTGTCCTACGACCGTCTTCACCCGCACCCCGATCACCCGCCCGATCACCCCGCTCTCGACCAGCTCGCGTGCCCGCTCGAGCGGCGGGTAGTGGCGGAAGCACTCGCTCACCCGCAGGACGAGGCCCGTCTCGGCGGCCACCCGGGCGAGCTCGCGGGCCTCGGGCACGGAGTTGGCGAGCGGCTTCTGCACCGACACGTGCTTGCCGGCCCGCAGCGCGGCGAGCACGTGGGCGTGGTGGAGGTACGTGGGGGTGAGGACCTCGACGGCGTCCACGTCACCGTCGGCGAGCAGCTCGTCGAGCTCGGCGTAGACCTTGGCGACACCCCACCGGCGGGCGGCAGCGTCCGCCACCTCGGCGTCGACGTCGCAGACCGCCACCACGTCGCACCGGGGGTGGTCGAGGTAGCCGGCCACGTTGAGGTCGGCGACGTTGCCGGCACCCACGACGCCGAGGCGCAAGCGGTCGGTGGGCAGCGGCCGGCGGGCCGGCGTCGCGCCCCCAGGGGTGACCGTCGGGGTGACCGGCTCGTCCACGGGCGCCTCCCAACCGCCGGGCGCAGGTGCGCCGCTGCCGGGTGAGCCTAGCGAACAGGGTTCGCGGTGCCGTGGGTGCCGGTGAGGGGTCACCCTGGGCGCTGCGCCAACGTTCTGAGCACGTCTACCAGCTCTGCGAACCGTTCGGGGCCGAGCTCGCGTGCCAGCGCGTCGTCGGTCTCACGGACGGCGTCCGTGATGACCCCGGCGGCCCGGCGGCCGGATGCCGACAGCACGAGGTCCGTCCGGCGGCGATCCGTGCGGTTGGGCTGTCGCTCGACGTACCCGCCCGTCACCAGCGTGTCGACGAGCTTCGAGACCGCCTGCTTGCTCACGCCGAGCTCGCCGACGAGGCGGTTGGCCTCGGAGCCTCCGGCCGCGATGACCGTGAGAGCCCAGTAGCCGGGCTGTGGGAGGCCGGCGAACCCTCGTTCCGACAGGCGCTCCCTGACGGCGGCGCGATAGCGCTGGTTCGCCCGTCGGAGGAGCCATGGCAACAGGGTCGACGGACCGTCGGGCTCGGGTCCGACGGGCCGTCCGGAGCTGCGCCCGATCGTCATAGATGTTGACAGTCTAACGTGATGACAGTACCGTCGGTCGGTGCAGATCCCCGATGGGAGCCCACATGCCCGACGGTGGTGGCCGGCTCGTCCGGCGAGCAGCCAGCCGAGCGACCCGGTCTGCGACCCCGTGAGCGAGGTTCGTCGCCGACGCCGTCGTCCGCTCGGTCGCAGGTCGTTCGGTCCCGCCGCCTTCCGTCGGTCTCCTGCGGTCGTCGCGGCAGCGCTGCTCGCCGTCGCCTCGGTCGTGCTCGCCTCGTGCGGCTCCACCACGGGCACCACGGGCACCACGGGCACCACGGGCACCACGGGCACCACGGGCACCACGGGCACCACGACGGCCGCGACCACCGTCTACCGGTGGGGCGTCGTCGGCAGCGGGGGCGCCATCACCCAGCTCCAGTTGGACACGCCGACGGCGATCGCCGGTATCAGCGGGACGGTCGTCGAGATCGCCACGTCGAACTCCGACGGCTACGCCCTGACGTCGACCGGCGCGGTCTACGCCTGGGGCGTCAACAGCTACGGCGAGCTCGGGGACGGCAGGCTGACGCCGTACGAGACGACGGCCGTCGAGGTCGCCTTCCCGCCCGGGGTCACGATCCGGTCGCTCCCGGACCCCATGCCCTTCGACGCCGGGCTCGCCATCGACTCGACCGGGCACGTCTGGGGTTGGGGGCTCGACGCCGTCCACGACCTCTGCCTGTCGGGACTCGTCGTCGACCGCCCGCTGCGACTGCCCCTCTCCGACGTCACGCTCGCCACCGGAGCCCGGACCCACGCCCTCTTCGACGCGCACGGAACCCTCGTCGCCTGCGGGAGCGGTGACGCCGGCGAGCTGGGCAACGGGTCGACGGCATCCGTCACCACGCCGACGCCGGTGGTCGGGCTGCCGGCCGGCGTACGTGTCAGGGCCCTCGCGTCGTCGTGGGAGGGCTCGGGAGCGTTGCTCGCCAACGGCGAGTACTACGACTGGGGCTACAACGCGGCGGGCCAGCTGGGAGACGGCGCCACCACCAACAGCGCCGTGCCCGTCGAGGTCGACCTCCCGGGTCCCGCTACGCAGGTGTACCAGGGCGGGAGCGGGCCGACGAACGGCCAGACGGTCGCCGTCGTGCGCGGGCGCGGCGTCTGGGCCTGGGGGAGCAACAGCCGCGGCCAGCTCGGCGTCGGCAGCCGGACGAGCTCCGCCGTACCGGTCCGAGTGCACGTGCCACCGAAGGTCTCCTTCGTCTCGGTGGCCTCGGGCGGCTACGCCAGCTACGCCGTCGACTCGACCGGACGCCTGTGGGCATGGGGCGACAACCGGGAGGGACAGCTCGGCACGGGGCCCGGGGCGCGGGCTACCACGCTGCCGGTCGACGTCGGGGCTCGTCTCGACCAGGTCAGCTCGACGGCGCAGAACGTCGCCGGCCTGGCGGTCGGTCCTCGACGAGCCCGATGACCCTCTCCGGTCGGGCTCGGCCCGGTCGCGCCCGCTCGATGCGACCGTCCACCGCGGACGCGTCCCGTCCGGAGACGGCCGGCGGATCGGCTCACCGAAGCGTCGGCTCCGCCGGAGCGCCGAACGGCCGAGCTGCGAGGTGGCACGGGTGTCGCCGTGCCCGGACCGTCAGGGAGCGGGCGGCGGAGCGCTGCCGTAACCGACCCTGAACCCACCCGAGGTGAGTGCGGACGGGACCGAGACGAACGTGCCGTTCTCCACCATCACCAAGGCGTAGAGGTTCCCGACGGATCCGTCGACGCCCAGCTCGGTGAAGGTCACGTCGGGCGAGTAGGGAGCGAGCGTCGTCTGGGCCCCGGGTGCCTCGACGATCCACTCGGCCGAGCTCGCAGGACCCATGTACGTCTGGTCGGTGCTGTAGCTCGCCCCGGTCGAGTCGTCGGTCAGCACGATCGACCAGACCGTGCCGGAGACCTGCGCGATCGTCACGGTGACCTCGTCGCCGACGGAGACGCTCATGCCGGCGATGCTCGTCTGTGGGGCGGGGAAGAGCTCCCACCACGGAGTGATCTGGACCCGGTTCGGGTCGTAGGGGTCGACCTCCTCGTCGACACCCGCCTGGATGACCGTCGAGTCGGCGAACCCGTCGATCCCGACCCACTCGGCGAGCTGGTCCGACGACGGGTCCCCGAGCACGGGATCGGTGACCGTGAACGTCCCCGTCACCTCCGTGTACGGGCCGTGATCGACGCTGTAGCCCGACCAGTTCTTGCTGAAGGCGAGGTGGGGTAGCGGTACCACCGCGACGGACAAGGCCGCCGTGGCGGACCCCGGCGCCGGTCCGGCGCTGTCGGCCACGCGGACCGTGAAGCCGAAGTCCCCGACGCTCGTGGGCGTGCCGCTGATCTCGCCGTCGGACGCGAGGGTCAGCCCTGGCGGGAGCGAGCCCGCGGTCGTCGACCACGTGTACGGCGCCCTGCCACCCGCGGCGGACAGGGTGGCGGCGTAGCGGGCACCTACCTCCGCGAGGGTGAGCGCCGTCGTCGTCACTTCGAGCCCCGGGGTCGCGGCGATCCCCACGATGGGCTCGTTCAGGGGCTTGCCGCCCATGGAGCCGTAGAAGCTGGCGTCGCCGAAGGAGAAGATCCCCCCGTCGGAGGCGACCTCCCAGTACCCCTTGCCGTCGGGGGTCGCGGCGATCCCCACGATGGGCTCGTTCAGGGGCTTGCCGCCCATGGAGCCGTAGAAGCTGGCGTCGCCGAAGGAGAAGATCCCCCCGTCGGAGGCGACCT
>CAZSYT010000143.1:0-5090 GCA_964610905.1 uncultured Acidimicrobiaceae bacterium | reverse complement strand
TGTCGTGTCAGTGTGAAGGGACCGCCCTCCCCCCCGGCGGTCCCTTCACCGCGTCCGGGGCCTCGTGACCGGCGTCGTCGGGCCGCCGTCGCCCGGGCGCGGCCCTCCCGCCACGGTGCCCGCCGAGCTCGTCGCCGGCGGTAGCCTGGCTCGATGGAGTCGGCCGTGGGTGCGGTCTTCGTGGACCTCGACCGGACCTTGCTGCGGGGGGCGAGCGGGCCGGTGCTGCACGAGGCGCTGGTGGAGGAGGGCGTGCTCGCGCCCGGCCTGCACCTGCCGGGCGAGCCCCTCGTCTACGCACTCTACGAGCGCCTGGGCGAGTCGCTCGGCGTGATCGCCCTCGCCCGGGCGGCCGCACCGGCCATGCGGGGCCGCCCGGTGGACGCGACACGACGGGCGGGCAAGCGTGCGGCCGGGCACCTCGCGGAACAGGTCCAGCCCTGGGCCCCACAGGTGCTCGACGCCCACCGTGCCGCCGGCCGCCTCGTCGTCCTCGCCACCACGTCTCCGTTCGACCTGGTCGAGCCGCTCGCCGGTGTCCTGGGCTTCGACGGGGTGGTCGCCACCCGCTACGAGGTGGCGGACGGTCGCTACACGGGGTCGGTGCAGGGGCGCTTCGTGTGGGGGCCGGCCAAGCGGGCCGCGGTGACGGCCTGGGCGGACGGGCACGGCGTCTCCCTCGCCGCGTCGCACGCCTACTCGGACAGCGTCTACGACCTGCCGCTCCTTGCCGCCGTCGGGCATCCGCACGCGCTCAACCCCGACCCGCGCCTGGCGGCCGTGGCCCGCGCCCGGCGGTGGCCGGTCGAACGGTGGGACCGTGCGCCGGGGGTGCCGTCGCTCTGCGGGCTCGAGCCGTACCACGTGGTCCGGCTGGCCTTCCGGCCCGAGGCCTTCCCCTACGCGCGGTTCCACGTCACCGGCGTGCCGGGGATCCCGGAGCGGGGGCCGGTCATCCTCGCGTCCAACCACCGCAGCTACTTCGACGTCGCTGCCCTCGGGATCGTGGCGGCGCGCCTCGGGCGGCCGGTGCGGTTCCTGGCCAAGCAGGAGATCTTCGACGCGCCGGTGGTCGGGCCACTGGCCCGTTCGCTGGGTGGCATCCCCGTCGACCGCACCGGCCATCGCGGCGATCCGCTGGACAGGGCGGCAGCGGCCCTGCGGGCGGGCGAGGTGGTCATCATCCTGCCGCAGGGGACCATTCCCCGGGGCGAGGCGTTCTTCGACCCCGTCCTGGTCGGGCGCACCGGGGTGGCTCGCCTGGCTGCCGACACGGGGGCACCCGTGGTCCCTGTCGGCCTGTGGGGGACCGAGCACGTCTGGCCGCGCTCGGCCCGGCTGCCCCGCTTCGCCGGTGTCCTCCGCCCGCCGGGCGTCACAGTGCGGGTGGGTCGGCCCGTCACCCTCGGCGGGGCGGACGCGGTCGCCGACACCTCCGCGGTGATGGCGGCGATCTCCGACCTGCTCCCCCCCGAGGCGCGGACGCGCCCACGGGTGTCCGCCGCAGACGTGGCCCGCGCCCGCCCGCCGGCGTGACGGGCTCGCGGGTGGGCGCCGTCCGGGCGCAGCACGCCCGGACGGCGCTCGCCGTCGGCGCCGTGGCCACCGTCAACCGCGCCTCGCGCCGGCTGGGCCGAGGTAGTGGGACCGTCGTCGGGGGGCGCGTCGGGCTCGCCCTCGCCCCCGACCTCCTCGCCGAGCTGGGCCGCACGCGGCGGGTCGCCCTGGTGACCGGCACGAACGGCAAGACGACCACCACGCGGCTGCTCAGCGCTGCCCTGGGGCGGAGCGAGTGCGTCGCCACGAACGACACCGGGGCCAACATGCCCGCTGGCCATCTGGCGGCGCTGGTGGCGTCACCCGAGGCGACGACGGCGGTCCTCGAGGTCGACGAGGTCTACCTCGGCGCACTGTGCGAGGCCGTGCTGCCTCGCGTCGTCGTCCTCCTCAACCTCTCGCGCGACCAGCTCGACCGCACCAACGAGGTGCGGATGCTGGCGGAGCGGTGGCGCGCCGCGCTCGCCAGTCGGCCCTCCGACGGCCCCGCCCCGCACGTCGTGGCCAACGCCGACGACCCCCTCGTGGTCTGGGCGGCTGAGGTCGCTGTGGGGCGCTGCTCGTGGGTGGGTGCAGGCCAGGTGTGGCGGCACGACGCCGTCGGGTGCCCGGCGTGCGGCGGGCGCATCCGGTTCGGCCCCGGGACGGCGTGGGCGTGCGACAGCTGCACCCTCGCCCGACCGGCGTGCGCAGCCTGGCTCGAGGACGGAGACCTCGTCCGGCCCGACGCCAGCCGAGTGCCTGTTCGCCTGACGATCCCGGGCCGCTTCAACCAGGCCAACGCCGCCATGGCCGCCGTCGCCGCCTCCGTGCTGACGGCGGGTCCCCCGAGCCCCCCCGGGCCGTCAGCGGTCGTGACGGTCGAGGAGGCGCTCGCCCGCATGGCCGGCGTCGTGGACGTCGCCGGCCGGTTCGCCGTCCTCGACCGGGGCGGCCGAGGCGTCCGGCTGGCGCTGGCCAAGAACCCGGCAGGCTGGACGGCGCTCTTCGACCTGCTCGACGAGGAGCGCGCCGCGGTGGGACGGTCCGCTGCCGGGGCGTGCCACCTCGTCCTGTCGGTCAACGCCCGGGTCGCCGACGGGGCCGACACGAGCTGGCTCTGGGACGTTCCCTTCGAGCGCCTCTCCGGGCTGCCGGCCGTGGTCGCCACCGGCGACCGCTACCGCGACCTGGCAGTACGCCTCCGCTACGCGGGCGTCGACCACGTCAGCGTGGCGGACCCGGTGGCCGCGGTCGACGCCGCCCTGGCCCGGGTCGGGCCGGCGTCGCCCCGCGACGGCGCGCCGTCGGTGACGGTCGTGGCCAACTACACGGCGTTCCGCGTGCTCCGGGACCGGTGGTGACCGCCCCGGGCGCCCCGCCGGGCGGAGGGCCGGGCGGAGAGCCGGGCGGAGAGCCGGGCGGAGAGCCGGGGGGACCGTCGCCGCTGTGCGTGGTGGTCGTCTACCCCGACCTGCTCGGCACCTACGGCGACGGAGGCAACGGCACGGTGCTCGCGCGCCGAGCGGCCTGGCGCGGGATCCCCGTCGAGCTGGTCCACGCCCCGTCCGACGAGCCGCTGCCCACCGGCCACCTCTACTGCGTGGGCGGTGGCGAGGACGGGCCACAGGTCCGCGCCGGCGCCCTGCTCGCCGAGGACGGCACCCTGGCGACCGTGGCCGCCCGCGGCGCCGCGGTCCTCGGCGTCTGCGCTGGTTACCAGCTGCTCGGGCGGACCTTCCCCGACGCACGTGGCCGTCCCCAGCCGGGCCTCGGCCTCCTCGACGTCGAGACGGTGAAGGGAGGGCGGCGCCGTGCCGTCGGCGAGGTGGTCGCCGAGCCGCTCCCGGACGCTCCTCGGCTCCCGGACGGCCTCGGGGGGGGCGGCCTGCCGACGTTGACGGGGTTCGAGAACCACGGCGGGGTCACCACCGTCGGGCCCGGGGCGGCGCCGCTCGCCCGTGTCGAGCTCGGCGTCGGCAACGGCGCCGGCGACGGCACCGAGGGCGCCTGGCACGGCACGGTCGTCGGCTCGTACCTCCACGGGCCGCTCCTCGCTCGCAACACCGCCCTTGCCGACGTGCTCCTCGCCTGGGCCCTCGCCGCAGCGGCGGCCGACGGGCGAGCGGCCACGCTCGGACCTCTCGACGACCACGCGGAGGCGGCCTTGCGGGCCGAGCGTCTGCGCGAGGCCCGCAGGGCCGGCCGGCGCCTGCGCGGCGTGCTGGTTCGAGCCCGACGCACCTGACGGGCACCGGTGAGCCCGCTGCGGGCTCAGCGATGCCGGCGCGGCCAGGCCGGGCCGTCGACCGTGCCGGTCCGCGCCTCGCGGGGGCGGGCGTCCTCGGGGAGGGCCCAGGAGCGGCGCCACGGGGCGACGTCGGGACCGGCGAGCGGTGGCGTCGTCCCCGAGGCTGCACGGCGGCGCGCCGACCACCAGTCGCTCCGGCGCTCGTCGGCGAGCACGGCGACCGCGTCGGCGACCCGCGCGCTGAAGCGTCGGGCGTCCTCGTCCGGGCCCGGCCACAGCGGAGGCGCGAAGGTGACCGTGGTGGGCGCCGGCCGGAAGGCGCGGCGACCCTTGGCGAGGAGCTGGCGGGTGCCGCTCAGGTGGACGGGGACGACGGGTCGCCCGGCGCGGACGGCGAGGTAGGCGGCGCTCGCCGGATGGAAGGCCTGTCCCCAGCCGTCGGGCGAGCGACCGCCCTCGGGGAAGATGACCACGTTCCAGTCGTCGGCGAGCAGCTCGAGCGCGAGCTGGGTCGAGCGCCTGTTGATCCTGGAGCGCTCGATGGGGATGGCGGCGAGCGCCAACGCCCACAGGTGGGCCTTCCAGCGGCGGTCGAAGAAGTAGTCGGCGGCTGCCGCCACCACGGTGCGATGGCGGATGGTGGCGGGCAGGGTGGCGAGCACGAGCGGCGTGTCGGCGTGGCTGGCGTGGTTGGCGGCGAAGATGACCGGGGTGGGCAGGTCGCAGAGCAGCTCGCCTCCCACGACCCGTGGCGAGGCGAGGGCCAGGGTCGCCGGTCGGGTGACGGTGTCGACCAGCACGGCGCGGACGAGGCGGGCCGGGTAGGAGCGTGCCCACGAGGTGTCGTAGTCGACCCCGGTGCGCCGCTCGGGGGCCGGGCGGGGGATGCTCTCCGGCCAACGGGGAGGGGCCAGGGGAAAGGGCATGGCCGCGACGCGACGCGCCAGGTCGGAGACCGGGGCGCGACGACGCACGGTCCCCAGGCGGGCCTCGCTGCCGACCAGACGGGACCGACGGAGCGTGGCGGCGAACGACACGGCGCGCCGGGCGCGCTCGTGGGGCGTGCCGGTCACTGGACGTCCGCCATGAGGAGGGGGGGGACGTGGAGATGGGTCAGGGTGGGCGAGGGGCCCACCACGTCCTTGGCCAGTTCGATGGCGTCGGCGAGGGTCGAGGCCGGGCGGAAGCCCAGACGGCGCACGGTGGCGGGGTCACCGCCAACGACGACGACGGCACCCAGGTGGTCGAGGGCGTGCGCGCACCAGTACCACATGTAGAAGGGGTGGACGCCGTGGTAGGCGTG
>CAZSYT010000142.1:0-5102 GCA_964610905.1 uncultured Acidimicrobiaceae bacterium | reverse complement strand
TGCGCGCTTCGAGGGCCTCGTCGCCGGGGAAGGCCGGCTCTGCCTCCGGCGGGATGGTGTTCACATAGTCGGTGACGGGCACCCCCGGCACCGTCAAGCCGAGGGCCCGGGCTCGTGCCGACGCCGCACCGAGCACTCGGGCCGCCGCCTCTGGACCGTGGGCCGTCACCAGAGCATCCACCGAGTCCCGCCACTCGGCCACCTCGTCGTCGTCCACGTCCAGAGGCGACGACGGTGAAGCTTGGAGTGCCATACCAGTGACCTCCCGCGTGTCCCGTGCCGGAGACGGGACCTCGGGCTTAAGTTTATCTGCTGTCAGCTAGGAAAACCTCAGGAAGCCATCGCGCGTTCCGTTGTCCCAGCGCAAGCGTGGTCCCGTACCAATGGGGCGACAAACCGGCGCGGCCGACTTCCGTCACCTGCCGACGCCTCGTGCTACACCGCCAACCCCGCGCCGCCGTAGGCGCGAGGTGGATCAACCACCGGCAGCTGGGCGCAGCGAGGCACGTGAGGGAGTCACGGGCGGCGAGGAGGCAAGGTGGTTGAGCTTCCGCTCATCGGCTGGTCTCCCAGGGATGTGGATCGAGAGTCGCAGTGCCGGCTGGGTGCAGAGCCGCAGGTCGATGACGTCGAAGCTGATGAGGCCCACTTCTGCGGTGCGGACTCGGAGGGGCCCGGCGATCGACTGGCGTACCTCGTAGCTGGCCCACCACGCTCGAAACTCGCTGCTGTTCTGTTCGACGGCGCCGATGAGCTCGGCAAACTTCGGGTCGCCGGCATGCTGACCTGCGGCCGCGCGGAGCTCGGCGAGGAGGCTGTGGCTGCGCTGTTCCCAGTTGACCCACGTCCGGCGGTGCTCGGGCTCGCAGAACGCCATCCACACGGCGTTGCACCGGCCTTCGGGGAGTCTGTCGGGCCGCCAGATCGCGGCGAACGTCTCGTTCCACGCGACGAAGTCGAAGCTCGGACTGACGATGCATGCTGGCGATGGCAGCAGCGTGTCGAGGAGCCGAGCGAACTCGCCAGCCACGCCATCGGCGATCTGCTCGGGCTCGGGCATGGGCAGGTCGGCGAGGCAGCGCAGGTGTCCGTGGGCTTCTCCGTCGAGGCGGAGCGCTCCGGCGAGCGCGTCCATGACCGGGGCGCTCGTCGTGATGTGCCTGCCCTGCTCGAGCCACGTGTACCAGGTGAGGCCCACCCCCGAGACGTGCGCCACCTCCTCACGGCGAAGCCCTGGCGTGTTGCGGCGCCCGGGCTGGGGGCTGAGTCCGACGTCTTCGGGCTGGAGCCTTGCTCGCTGGGCTCGCAGGTAGGTGCCGAGCTCGGCTCTGCGGGCGGCTTCGGAGTCGGGTCTCTTCCCCATACCTGGGTGATACCCAGCGCCTGGTTCGTTTACTACTAGGTGAAATGACACCAGGCTCCTCGTGGACCCCGGCCCCGGTCGTCTCTAGCATCGAAGCTGCAGGCGTCTCGCTGCGGTGAGGCCCGCCGATCCGCCCGGCGCCGTGCCAGCCAGGAATGGTCCGCCCGCGGTGGCGGCACAGGCAAGGGAGGGTGTCACCGGAGGCCGTACAAGCATCTGGTGGGTAGCCATGGACAGGGTTGCTCGGCAAGTCTTCACTCTCGTTCGTAGGCGCCGTATGGCGCCGCGCCAGGCCCGGCTGGCGTTCGCCGCTGCGATGGTGGCGCTCGCCGCCGTTGTCCTGTCGGCGTGCGGCGGAGGTGCCAGCACCGGCGTGTCGCGGTCCTCCACGACGACGGCGCGAGGGCACTCGACGGCCTCGACCAGCACGTCGTCGAGCCGGTCGGGCGAAGCGGCTGCGGTCCTCGCTGCATATCGGGCGGGGTGGTCGGCCTACCAGGGGGCGTTGGCGGACGCCAACGCCGCCGACCCGGCTCTGGCGGCCACGATGGTCGACCCGCTGTTGCAGCGGGTGAAGGCGAACCTGTACGCGTACCAGCGCCAGGGGATCGTCGGGCGTGGCCCCGTGGATCTGTACCCGCACGTGGTGACGGTTACCTCGTCGACGGCGACGGTGGTCGACTGCACCTTCAGCAGCTCCGAGCTGGTCTACAAGAGCACCGGCCAGCCGGTGCCGCCGGTGACGCCGCCCGAGCACGACGGCGTCCGTGCCACGCTGGTGTTGACCGCGGGGACCTGGAAGGTGTCCCAGCAGTCGGTGACGGAGGGCAAGTGCGCGCCCGGGTCGTGACGGCGCTGCTCTGCGGGGCGGTCACCGCCGGCGGCTTCGTCGTGCTCGGCGCGCCCCGGGCCTGGGCGGGAGACGGATCGGGCGCCTACTCGAGCACGAGCGGGGCTGCCGAGGCCTCCGGCGGGACGCTCACGGTCGAGGCCGGTGTGACGACCTGGACGCCGCCTTCCGCCTCGCATTGGGCGAACGCGGCGAAGCCCGACCCGCCGCCGGGCAAGCCGAACCCGAACCAGCCCTACGGCTGCTCCTACAGCGCGGGCGGGCCCCAAGCGACGGCCATGATCGGGGTCGGCGGGCCCCAGCCGGGCCAGTGGGTGTTCCCGGTGTGCGCGGGACCCGGGGTGATCGACCCGATGCCGCCGTTTTGGGTGACCGGCGCCCAGCCGGTTGCTGCGGTGGCCCAGGTGAGCCCGGTCATGGTCGCCCAGCAGGCGCTGCGCCGGCTGAGCCTCGGGTCGCCGGCGATCCGCATGGCGCCACCGACCGGCGCTGCGCAGCTGGTCGGGGTGGCGACGTGGCTGTGGATCGACCCCGCGGCATGGAAGGCGGTGAGCGCGTCGGCGTCGGCCGGTCCGGTGACGACGACCGCGACGGCGACGCCCTCCAAGGTGGTCTGGGACATGGGCGACGGCGCCAGTGTCACCTGTGCCGGCCCGGGCACCGCCTACGACCCGAGCCAGCCGAACGCCACGACGGATTGCTCCTACACCTGGGGCGCCCCTGGCAGCTACCAGGTGACCGCCACCGTCTACTGGTCGGTCACCTGGACGGCGACCGGGGCGCCGGGCGGAGGGAGCCTCGGGGTCCAGGGCGGCCCGGCGGCGGGTGTGGCGGTGCAAGTCGTCGAGTCCCAGGCGATCAACACCCCGAGCGGGACAGGCGGCTGAGGAGTCATGGCGACGACCGCACCTTCTCGTAATAGCGGCCCGGCGGCGAGCGTTGCCGCCCGGCCGGCCGGCGTTCGGGCGTCGCCGGGCCGGCGGCGCCGCCACCTGCCGCTGGCCGTGGTGGGGGTGCTGGTCGTGGTCGGCTGCGCCCTGGCCTTCGCTGACGTGTCGCTGCGCTCGGGGCACGGCGCAGAGGTGCTGGTGGTGGCCCAACCGGTCCCCGCCGGCCAGGTCCTCACCGGCGGTGACCTGCGGGCGGTGAAGCTGTCCGCCCCGAGCGGGTTGGCGAGCGTGCCGGCCGGCGAGGAGCAGGCGGTGCTGGGCCAGCCGGCGGCGGTGCCGCTCACCCCGGGGTCGGTGCTCACCCGCGCCGAGGTGGGCTCAGGGGCGCTGGTCGGTGCCGGGTCCGACGTGGTGGCCGCCGCCCTCAAGGCCGGTGCCTACCCGCCCGAACTCGCTCCGGGGGACAAGGTGCAGGTCATCCCGGTCCTCACCTCGGCGTCGGGCGCCACGGCGTCAGGCTCTTCGTCGGCGACCGGCTCGGCCGACCCGACAGCCCAGGGCCCGCTGCCGGCGACGGTGCTGGCTGTCCAGGGGCCGTCGGCCACCTCGGGGAGCCCGGCGGTGGTGTCGCTCGTGGTGGCCCGCTCCGACGCCGCCGAGGTGGCCTCCCTCGCCGCGGCGGGCGAGGTGGCCCTCGTCGAGGTCGGGGGCGGGGGCTGAGCCGGTGGGGGTGGTGGCGGTGGGCTCGGTGCGCTCGTGCGGGGCGACGACCCTCGCGCTCGGGCTGGCGGCCACCTGGCCCGAGGCCGGGCGGGTGGTGCTGGTGGAGGCCGACCCGGCGGGAGGGACGCTCGGTGCCGCATCGGGCTGGCCGGGCGAGCCGAGCCTGGTCTCGCTCGCCGCGGCGGCCCGGCGCGGCGCGGACCCCGAGCTGGTCTTCGACCACTGCAATGCGCTGCCGGGCGGGACGGCGGTGCTGGCGGGGCCGGCGGCGCCCGAGCAGTCCCGGGCCGCGCTCGGCATGGCCCAGAGGCTGCTCGCCCGCCTGGGAGAGCTCGACGCCGACGTGATCGTCGACTGCGGGAGGCTCGATCCGGGATCGCCGGTCTTGCCGGTCGTGGCGCGAGCCGACCGGCTGCTGGTGGCGGTGCGGCCACGCCTGGCCGATCTGCACGCGACGGCGACCTGGCTGGCGGCCCGCCCGCTCGCCGACGTACCGGTGGCGCTGGTGGCGGTCGGCGACGGTCCCTACCCCGACGCCGAGATCACCGAGGCGCTCGGCGTGGCGGTCGTGACCCGCCTTCCGTGGGACCCCGACGCCGCCGAGGCACTGTTGGCCGTGCCGGCGTCGGCCCGCCGGCTGCGGCTGGCACCACTGGTGCGCACGGCGCGCACGCTCGCCGAGCACCTCGCCGACCACTGCGGACAACAGCCCGAGGCGGAGGCTGTACCACCGAAGGCGGCGGGGCGCCTCGGGCGGCGGGTGCTCGCCCCGTGGCGCAGCGAGCCGACCGCGGTTTCCGCCAACGCGAGCGCGACCAACGGGGTGTCACGGTGAGCCCGGACACGACGCTCGTCGCCGACCTGCGCGCCGAGGTGCTGGCATCGCTGTCCGAGCGCGAGCGGGAGCTGGCCGGCGCGGGGCGCCCGCCGCTCGGAGCAGCCGACGAGCAGGCCCTGGGCCGCCAGCTGATCGCCGAGGCGTTGGAGCGCCGGGCGACCGACGCATTGCGAAACGGGTCCGGGGTGCTCCCGGCGTCCGAGGAGGACGAGCTGTCCCGGGCGGTCTTCGACGCCCTGTTCCGCCTGAACCACCTGCAGCGGCTCTTGGACGACCCGTCGATCGAGAACATCAACGCCAACGGCTGTGACCAAGTGTGGGTCCGCTACGCCGACGGCCGGCGGGAACAGGTGGCGCCGATCGCCTCCAGCGACGCCGAGCTGGAAGAGATGCTGCGCACCGCGGCGGCCCGGGTCGGGATCGGCGAGCGGCGCTTCG
>CAZSYT010000141.1:0-5219 GCA_964610905.1 uncultured Acidimicrobiaceae bacterium | reverse complement strand
CGCCGGCCCACCGCGTCGAAGGCTTCAACCCCCTCTGCGGCGACGAGATCGTCCTCACGCTCGACGTCGCCGGCGGCGTGCTGGCCGACATCAAGATCGCCGGCAGCGGGTGCTCGATCAGCCAGTCCTCGGCGTCGCTCATGTCGGCCGCCGTGAAGGGCAAGTCCGTCACCGAGGTGCGCGACCTCATCCGGACCTTCAAGGGGATGATGTCGATCCACGAGGCGTCCCTCCCGCACGACGCCGCCGACGGAGCCGCAGGTGCCGACGCGTCGGGGCCCGTCGAGGTCGTGGCGGGCGAGCCCGAGCCCGTCGACGCGGAGGCGCTCGGCGAGCTCGCCGCCCTCCAGGGCGTCGTCAAGTTCCCCGTGCGGATCAAGTGCGCCACCCTGAGCTGGAACACCCTGGCCCAGGGGCTCGACGAGGTCGGCTCGGCGGGCTGACCCGCACCGGTGGGCCCGTCGCCCGCCGAGGTGCCGGGCGCGGGCGCGCCGTCCCGCAGGCTCAGCGGCGGAGCGGTGCCCGGCCCCGCCTCCCCCGGGGGAGCGGCCGGCTGACCACCGTGACCGATCCCATGACGGCCCACGCGCGGACGCGCACCCGAGGCGACCCTGGTGCCGGGGGCACGTCGCGCACCCGGAACCGCTTCGAGCCCATCAGCGCCAACCCGACCAGCTCGACGTCGATCCCCTCGGGCACCACCACCGTGACCGAGCCCATGGCCGCCAGCGCGTCCACCGTCACCTGAGGCGTCGTGACCTCGGCCGAGCGCAGGTCGAGCGTGCAGCTCCCCATCACCGCTGCGGCTGCCGTCCGGCTGCGCAGCCGCCACCTCCCTCGTCGCGACGCGCTCGCCATGACGGCCACGGTGAGCCCCGAGGCGCGCCCCGGCGGGGCAGCCGCCACCGCGACCGGTCCAGCGGAAGCCACCTCGGGGAGGTCGGTGCCGGTGCCGGGCAGGTCGGCGAAGAGCGGAGCGAGGTCGGCGTCGGTGACCGCCGCCATGGCCGTTCCCACCCGCTCGGCCAGCTCCTCGAGGGTCAGCCGTCCCGCCGCGCAGTGCTCGCCGAGCCGGGCGGCGGCGGCCTCGCGCTCCGCGTCGGACACGCGCAGCCGCGACGGGGCGGACCCCGGCGACACCCCGCCCGCGGCGGACGGCTCCACGTCGGCCCGGGTTCCGCCGCCCTCCCCGGACCGTGCCGCGCCAGGTCGGTCGCCTCGCCGGTCCATCACGGCAAGCTTGCCTCCTCGGGCGGCGCGGCGCCACGCCCTCGGGGGACGGTCGGTGCGCCCGGAGCGGGTCGCCTCCGGGTCAGCGGTAGGCCGCGTAGCCGGCCTGGTCGACCAGGCCGGCCAGCTCGCGCCCGCCGGTCGCCACGATCCTGCCGTCCGTCATGACGTGCACCACGTCGGGCACGAGGACGTCGAGCAGTCGGGCGAAGTGGGTGACGGCCAGGACGCCGAGGCCCCACTCGGCGGTGGCCTCTTGCACCCGCCGCCCGACGGCGGCAAGAGCGTCGACGTCGAGGCCCGAGTCGATCTCGTCGAGGACGGCGAACCGGGGCCGGAGCACTCCGAGCTGGACCGTCTCGTTGCGCTTGCGCTCGCCGCCCGACAGGTCGACGTTGAGCGGCCGCTCGAGCAGCCGCCGGTCCAGGCCGATCCGGTCGGCCTCGGCCGCGAGCTGCTCGGCCACGTCGGGGGGGGCGGCCGCCTCGCCGAGGTCCCCCGGGCGGGGGGCACGTGCCTCCGTCAGGGACGCGAGCAGGGAGACGCCGGGGACCTCGATGGGGTGCTGCATGCCGAGGAAGAGGCCGGCCCGAGCCCGCTGCCAGGTCGGCAGGGCCAGGAGGTCGACCCCGTCGAGGGTCACCGTCCCCTCGAGCACCCGGTAGCCCGGACGTCCCATCACGACGTGGGCGAGGGTGCTCTTGCCCGAGCCGTTCGGCCCCATGACGGCGTGCACCTCGCCGCTGCGGACGGTCAGCGACACCCCGCGCAGGATCTCGCGTCCGGCCACCTCGGCCCGAAGGCCTTCGATGCAGAGCTCTCCGGTGCTCACGGGCTCACCACCCAGACGCCGTCGTCGTCCACCTTCACGTCGTAGGCCGGCACCGGCCGGGTGGCGGGGAGCGAGCACGGCTCCCCCGTGCGCAGGTCGAAGGTCGAACCGTGCTTGGAGCACTCGAGCTCGCGCTCGGCCTCCCACACCTCGCCCTCGGCCAACGAGTAGTCCTCGTGGCTGCAGCGGTCGCCGATGGCGTAGAACTCGTCCTCGATCCGGACGAGCGCCACCCGCAGGTCGCCGACGTCGAAGCGGCGCGCCTCACCGGAGACGAGGTCGTCGCGGCCGCACAGCCGCACCCGCTCACCCACCGTGCACCTCGGCGTGCTCGGTCTCGACCAGGCGCCTGCCGAGCGCCCTGGCGACGAGAGTGCCTGCTCCGGCGACGGGCACCTGGTCGGTGATGTCGTCGAAGAACCCCGCGACGATCAGCCGCTCGGCCGTGCCGGGGTCGATCCCACGCGACTCGAGGTAGTAGCGCTGGTCCTCGTCGACCGGGCCGACCGTCGAGCCGTGGCTGCACCGGACGTCGTTCTCCTCGATGTCGAGGTTGGGCACGGAGTCGGCGTGCGCCCCCTCGTCCAGCACGAGGTTGTGGTTGGTCTGCCGGGCATCCGAGCGCACGGCGCCGCGGCGGATGCGGATGAGCCCGCTGTAGACCGAGTGGGCACGGCCGGACACGGCCCCCTTGAAGAGGAGGTCGCTCGTCGTTCGAGGGGCCGCGTGGTCCTGCATGGTCCGGAAGTCGAGCATCTGGTCGCCCGTGCCCACGAAGGCCGCGCGCAGCCGGCTCGACCCGGCTGCGCCGCCCAGCACCGAGTCGGTCCGGAGCCGGCCGTAGCCGGCGCCGACGGCGACGGCGAAGCTCGACAGCGAGGCGTCTGCCCCGAGCGACGACACCTGGGTGGCGAGCGACCACGTGTCCCCCGCCAGTGCCTGCAGGCTCAGGAAGGCGAGCGACCCGCCGGCTCCGACGGTCAGCTCGGTCACCGGCACCACGAGGCGCCCGGCCGGCGCCACCGCACGTGCGTCCGCACCCGGGCCGCCGGCCACCGGCTCCACGGTGGCCGCCTGCTCGTCGTCCGCGAGGAGGAGCCGGCGCGCCGCCTGCTCCCCGACCACCGCCTCGACCACCGAGGCGGTCGCTCCCTCGCCCACCCGGACGACGACACGCGGGAAGACCGCCGAGCCCGCGGCTCCGGTGACCACGTGCAACACCACCACGGGCCGGTCGAGGCGGGCACCGGGGGCCACGTCGACGACGAGCGGGTCGAGCGCGCACGCGTCGTTCAGGCCCACCAGGTCGGCACCCGGGTCGGCCACGGAGCCGAGCAGCGCCTGGCCCTCGGGGTGCTCGGCGAGCGGGACGACGACCACCCCGTTGCCGCCGGGGACCGATGGCTCGGCGGTGGCGAGGGCGCCGTCCACCGACACGACGGCCACCGTGCTCGGCCCGAAGGCGTCGAGGAGGGCAGCGGACGGGCCCGCCGCCGGGACTCGGCCGGCGTCGGTGGGGACGAGCAGCTCGAAGCGGTCGAGGTCGAGGTCGTCGATGCGACTGTAGCGCCACACCTCCTCCTTGGCCGAGGGGAGGGGCGCAGCGGCGAACGTCTCGAGGGCGGCCGTCCGCCGGGCCGCCAGCCAGCCGGGACCGGGCAGGCCGGAGACGATGTCGGGCGTGAACGTGCGCAGCGCAGGCTTCCCTTCGGGCGTCGAGGCCCGGACCCGGGCCTCGACGCCATGCTACCCGGCAGCACCAGGCGCTCCGACCTACGCTGAGCCGATGCACACCGATCGCGAGCGCGGCATCGCCGGCTTCTCCTCACCCGTCCTGACGCTCGAGCGCGACGGCCACGTCGCCGTCGTCTGGCTCGACCGCCCCGACAAGCGCAACGCCATGGGGCCGGAGTTCTGGCGCGACCTCCCGCTCGCCATGGAGGCAGTCGGCGAGGAGGACGTACGCGCCGTCGTGATCGCCGCCCGCGGCCCCCACTTCACTGTCGGCCTCGACCTCGTGGCGATGAGCGGCCTTGCCGGGTCCACGCCGCCGGCCGAGGGCGCCAGGCCGGCGTCGGTCGCCTCGCGGGCGTGGGCGACCCGCCGCCAGGTGCTCACGATGCAGGCCTCGGTCACCGCGGTGGCCGAGTGCCCGGTGCCGGTCGTCGCCGCCGTCCACGGCGCCTGCATCGGAGGCGGGGTCGACCTCATCGCGGCGTGCGACATCCGCCTGGCCAGCGCCGACGCCTACTTCTCGGTGCGCGAGACCAAGGTGGCCATCGTCGCCGACCTCGGCAGCCTCCAACGGCTCCCGCGCATCCTCGGCGCCGGCCACGTCGCCGAGCTCGCCTACACCGGCATGGACGTTCCTGCCGAGCGGGCAGCGGCCATCGGGCTGGTGAACCGGGTGTCGGCCGACCAGGCTTCGGTGCTCGCCGACGCCCGGGCGCTCGCCGAGGAGATCGCGGCCAACCCCCCGCTCGCCGTGCGCGGCACGAAGGCGGTGCTGGCGGCCGGGGACGGCCAGACGGTCGCCGAGGGGCTCGACTACGTGGCCACGTGGAACTCGGGGTTCCTCACCTCGGACGACCTCGTCGAGGCCATGTCCGCCTTCGTCGAGAAGCGACCGCCGCACTTCACCGGCGGCTGACCCCGACGGCGCCCCTGCGGGCGCTCCGAGGCCGGCTCAGCGCCGCCGGCGCCACCAGCGGCGACCGGCTTGCTCCTCCTCGCGCCGTACCTCGGCGAGCACGTCTGGACCCACCGCGGTCACGATCTCCTCGGCGGCGTCGAGGAGGGACGCGGCGTCCTCGTCGGGAACGTCGGGCATGTCCTCGATGGCGGGCTCGATGAGGGACCCGTGGTCCCAACCGACGTCGGCATAGCGCGGGGCGTACGAAGGGCAGTCGGCCGGGCACTTCCACGGTGCGTCCGGCGCCAGGTCGAGCGTGCAGAAGCGCGCCACCTCGCCGGAGTCGTAGGTCCGGCTCTGGAAGTGCTTGCACTCCTCGCGCATCGCCATGTCGTCATTCTGCCGTGCCGGTGCTCCGGGCGGATCGGCACCGGCGGTCGGCGGTCGGGGGTCGGCCGTCAGCCGACCGAGCCCTCCATCTGCAGCTCGATGAGCCGGCTCCACTCGACGGCGTACTCCATGGGC
>CAZSYT010000140.1:0-5263 GCA_964610905.1 uncultured Acidimicrobiaceae bacterium | reverse complement strand
TTCCCCGAGCCGGTCATCCACGTGGCCGTCGAGCCGAAGACCAAGGCCGACCAGGACAAGCTCTCCAAGGCCCTCTACGCGCTCTCCGAGGAGGACCCCACCTTCCGGGTCCAGACCGACGAGGAGACGGGACAGACGGTGATCTCGGGGATGGGCGAGCTCCACCTCGAGGTGCTGGTCGACCGCATGCTGCGCGAGTTCAACGTCGACGCCAACGTCGGCAAGCCACAGGTCGCCTACCGCGAGACGGTCCGCAAGCCCGTCGAGAAGGTCGAGATGCGCTACGTCCGCCAGACCGGCGGCAAGGGCCAGTACGGCCACGTGGTCATCTCCCTCGAGCCCACCGGACCCGGCGGGGGCTACGAGTTCGTCGACAAGATCACCGGTGGCGTCATCCCGAAGGAGTACATCCCCTCGGTCGACGCCGGCATCCAAGAGGCGCTCACCTCGGGCGTCCTCGCCGGCTACCCGACGGTCGACGTCCGCGTCACCCTCACCTTCGGGTCGTACCACGAGGTCGACTCCTCGGAGATGGCCTTCAAGATCGCCGGCTCCATGGCGGTCAAGAAGGCGGCCAACGAGGCCAGCCCGGTCCTGCTCGAGCCCGTCATGGCCGTCGAGGTCACGACGCCCGAGGAGTACATGGGCGACGTGATCGGCGACCTCTCGGCCCGGCGGGGCAAGGTCGAGGGCATGGAGCAGCGGGGGTCCAACCACATCGTGCGCTCCCTGGTACCGCTGAGCGACATGTTCGGCTACGCTACCGACCTGCGGTCGCGTACGCAGGGACGGGCGACGTACTCGATGCAGTTCCACTCCTACAACGAGGTCCCCGACTCCATCGCCAAGGAGATCATCGCCAAGGCGCGCGGGGAGTAGCACCGCTCGGGCCCGACGGCCGGGGCGGGGCCGGCCCACCGGGTAGGAGCAGCGCCGCAGGACGCAGGCGCCGAGCAGTACCGCACCACAGACCACCACGAGGAGACGTCCGGCACACGCCGGCGCCACGGCGGGCCCGAGGGGGCGCCGCCCGAGACCAGGGAGCAGCAGCCCAGCATGGCCAAGCAGAAGTTCGAGCGTACGAAGCCCCACGTCAACGTGGGCACCATGGGGCACATCGACCACGGGAAGACCACGCTCACCGCGGCCATCACCAAGGTGCTCCACGACAACGACCCGACGACGGCGTTCACGCCCTTCGACCAGATCGACAAGGCCCCCGAGGAGAAGCAGCGGGGCATCACGATCTCGATCGCCCACGTCGAGTACGAGACGCCGAACCGGCACTACGCCCACGTCGACATGCCCGGGCACGCCGACTACATCAAGAACATGATCACCGGCGCCGCCCAGGTCGACGGGGCCATCCTGGTGGTCTCGGCGGCCGACGGCCCGATGCCCCAGACCCGTGAGCACGTGCTCCTCGCCCGGCAGGTGGGCGTGCCCTACATCGTCGTGGCCCTCAACAAGGCCGACATGGTCGACGACGAGGAGCTGCTCGACCTCGTCGAGCTCGAGGTGCGCGAGCTGCTCAACGAGTACGAGTTCCCCGGCGACGACACGCCGATCGTGCGGGTGAGCGCCCTGAAGGCGCTCGAGGGCGACCCCGAATGGGCCGGCAAGATCACCGAGCTCATGGAGGCGGTCGACTCCTACATCCCCGAGCCCGAGCGCGACGTCGAGAAGCCGTTCCTCATGTCGGTCGAGGACGTGATGTCGATCACCGGCCGCGGCACGGTGGTGACCGGCAAGGTCGAGCAGGGCGTGCTCAAGGTCGGTGAGGAGGTCGAGATCGTCGGCCTGCGTGACACCCAGAAGACCACGGTCACCGGCATCGAGATGTTCCGCAAGCTCCTCGACCAGGCGCAGGCCGGCGACAACATCGGCGCCCTGCTGCGGGGCACGAAGAAGGAGGAGGTCGAGCGCGGCCAGGTGCTGTGCAAGCCCGGCTCGATCACCCCCCACACCAAGTTCGAGGCCACGGTCTACGTCCTCAACAAGGACGAGGGCGGTCGCCACAAGCCGTTCTTCAGCAACTACCGGCCCCAGTTCTACTTCCGCACCACCGACGTGACCGGCACCATCACGCTGCCCGAGGGCACCGAGATGGTCATGCCCGGCGACAACACGGAGATGACGGTCGAGCTGGGCAAGCCCATCGCCATGGACGAGGGCCTGCGCTTCGCCATCCGCGAGGGCGGCCGCACGGTGGCGTCGGGCCGCGTGACGAAGATCCTGGCCTGAGCGGCCGGGCGACGTCGGAACCAGGAGAGGTCCCATGGCCCAGGAAGGCCCTCGTCAGAAGATCCGGATCCGGCTCAAGGCCTACGACCACGAGATCCTCGACCAGTCCACCGAGAAGATCGTGCAGACCGTGCTGCGGACCCAGGCGAAGGTGCAGGGACCGGTGCCGCTCCCGACCGAGAAGCACCGCTACACGGTGATCCGGTCGCCGCACAAGTACAAGGACAGCCGCGAGCACTTCGAGATGCGCGTGCACAAGCGGCTCGTCGACATCGTCGAGCACACGCCGAAGACGGTCGACTCGCTCCAGCGCCTCGACCTGCCGGCCGGGGTCGACATCGAGATCAAGATCCAGACCGTGTGACCGGAGCGGGGCCCCCGCCTTGGCGGGCGGCCCCGTGCTCGTGTAGAGTTCGAAGCCGGCCTGCGCTACCCGCCTCGCGGCGAGCGGAGCGGGCCCGACCACGAGGCGGAGCCCCGTGCTCCGCCCAGAGGACGTGTCCGGGAGCCCACCTCGGTGGGGACCCCTGACCAGACCAGGCGAGCGCTCCGCTCGGTGCCCACCGAGCGGAGCGTCTGCGTGCACGGCATGGCGAGCCCGCGGGGCGGGCAGGCTGCGGGCGGCCGCCCGGCGTCGCGCCACGGCGCGCCAGCGACCGGAGGGCCCGGGGGCGGCGGGGCCCGCGGTGCAGGTGAGTGTGAGAGAGGGGCCGCCCCGACCGGGACGGCCCGACGAAGCCAGTCGAGACGGAGAAGCTCCAGTGGCCACCAAGGCGATCGTGGGCGAGAAGGTCGGCATGACCCAGATCTGGGACGAGCAGCACCGGGCCATCCCGGTGACGGTCGTCCGCGTCGCACCGGTGCGCGTCGTGCAGGTCAAGACGGTCGAGCGCGAGGGGTACGACGCCGTGCAGGTGACCTGGGGCTACCGCCGGTCCTCGACGCTGTCCCAGCCCGAGCGGGGCCACTTCGCCAAGGCCGGCGTGGAGCCCGGCCGCCGCCTCGTCGAGCTACGGCTGGAGGACGCGGGCCGCTTCGAGGTCGGCCAGGAGCTGACGGCCGACGTGCTGGCGGTCGGCGAGCGGGTCGACGCCATCGCCGTCTCCAAGGGCAAGGGCTTCGCCGGCGGCATGAAGCGGCACAACTTCAAGGGCCAGGGCGCCTCGCACGGCAACCACAAGAAGCACCGGGCACCGGGCTCGGTGGGCGCCTGCGCCACGCCGGCGCGCGTGTTCAAGGGGACCCGGATGGCCGGCCGGCTGGGCGGCGAGCAGGTCACCACCCTCAACCTCGAGGTGGTCCAGGCCGATCCCGAGCGGGAGCTGGTCCTGGTCAAAGGAGCGGTCCCCGGCCCCCGGGGCGGCGTGGTCGTCCTGCGCGACGCGGTGAAGGCGCCGGCGGCCAAGGGAGGGAGGGCATCGTGAGCACGCGCGTCGCCGCAGGTCGCGGGGCGCCCTCGCCGGCCGAAGCACGGCGGGCGGCCCGGCCCGAGCCGGCCAGGCGGACGGTGGCCCGCCGGTCCGTCGACGGCACCGAGCTCGGCACCGTCGAGCTCGACCCCGAGGTCTTCGGCATCGTCCCCAACGTCGCCGTCCTCCACCAGGTGGTCACCGCCCAGCTCGCCGCGGCCCGCGCCGGCACGCAGTCCACCCGGACCCGTGCCGAGGTGCGTGGCGGCGGCTCCAAGCCGTTCCGCCAGAAGGGGACCGGCCGGTCCCGCCAGGGCTCGACCCGGGCACCCCAGTGGTCGGGGGGCGGCATCGCCCTCGGCCCCAAGCCGCGCTCGTACGCCCAGCGCACCCCGAAGAAGATGGTGCGCCTGGCCCTGCGCTCGGCCCTGTCCGACCGCGCCGGCCAGGGCCGGGTGGCCGTGGTCGACCGGTGGTCGTTCGACGGTCCCCGGACCAAGGCGGCCCTGGCAGCCCTCGAGGACCTCGGGCTGGCGGGCCGCGTGCTCGTCGTCCTGGCCGCCGACGACACGGTCGCCGACCGGTCCTTCGCCAACCTGCCCCAGGTGCAGACGCTCGTGGCCGGCGAGCTCAACGCCTACGACGTGCTGGTGAACGACTGGGTGGTCTTCACCGACGACACCCTGCCCGGCGGCTCCGATGCCGACGGCGGGGCGAGCGAAGGGAGCGAGGCGTGAAGGACCCTCACAGCGTCCTCATCCGCCCGGTGGTCTCGGAGAAGTCCTACGGGCTGATGGACGACAACGTCTACGTCTTCGTCGTCGACCCGGCTGCTACCAAGGTCGACGTCCGCCACGCCGTCGAGAGCGCCTTCGGCGTGCGGGTGGCCAGCGTGAACACCCTCAACCGCAAGGGGAAGAAGCGGCGCAACCGTCGCTCGAACACCTTCGGCCACCGGCCGGACACCAAGCGGGCCATCGTCACCCTCCACGAGGGCGACTCGATCGACCTCTTCGAGAGCTGAGAGCCCGAGGACCACCATGGCACTTCGCACACGGAAGCCCACGAGCGCCGGACGGCGCTTCCAGACCGTCTCGGACTTCGCCGAGATCACCGCCACCCGGCCGGAGAAGTCCCTCGTCGCGCCCAAGCCGTCCTCGGGAGGCCGGAACGCCCACGGGCGCAAGACGTCCCGCCACCGGGGCGGCGGCCACAAGCAGCAGTACCGGATCGTCGACTTCAAGCGGGACAAGGACGGCGTGCCGGCAAAGGTCGCCTCGATCGAGTACGACCCCAACCGGAACGCCCGCATCGCCCTCCTGCACTACTTCGACGGCGAGAAGCGCTACATCCTGGCGCCCGCGCAGGTGGCGGTGGGCGACCGCCTCCAGTCGGGCCAGGGCGCCGAGATCCGCCCGGGCAACGCCCTTCCCCTCCGGTACATCCCGGTGGGCTCGACGGTCCACAACGTGGAGCTGCGCCCGGGCGGTGGGGGCAAGCTCGCCCGCGGCGCCGGCATGAGCGTCCAGCTGGTGGCCAAGGAGGGCGCCTTCGCCACACTGCGGCTGCCCTCCACCGAGATGCGCCGTGTCCCCATCGACTGCCGGGCC
>CAZSYT010000139.1:0-5311 GCA_964610905.1 uncultured Acidimicrobiaceae bacterium | reverse complement strand
GGGCGACGACGGCGCGGCGGACGGCGCGGCGGACGGCGCGGCGGACGGAGCGCGCGGCGGGGTCGCGGGCGGAAGCTCGGCCGGCCCGCGTGCGCGCCGGAAGGAGGGGCGGGCCGCGACCGCCAGCGTCCGAGCGCACGACACGCAGGGGCGGGGCCCACGCGCCACGACCTCGCGCTGAGCAGCAGCCGGACCGCCCTGCCCCCTGCGGGGCGCCCGACGTGCTCAGGCGGTCGCCGGGGCGAGCCCGCTCGGCACCGAGTCGAGGGTGGCGAGGATGGCCTCGGCCAGCGCTCGGGCGGCCGCGGGGTCGAGCTCGACGGCGACCCGAGCGCTCGGCCCCCGGGTGGGGTTGAGGAAGTCGACGTTCAAGGTGTGCTCGGCGGGCGCGTGGACCGGGTGGTCGAAGTAGACCGTGGCCTCGGTGAGGGGGAACCACCCCTCACGACCCTTGCCGCTCCCGCTCACGGCGACCTTCTCGGTGCGGTAGGTGCACATCGTCCCTCCGTTCAGGCGGCCAGGTGGCGGCCGAAGAACTCCCAGATGCGGTTCCAGCCGTCGACGGCGGCCTCGGGGCGGTAGCTGGGCCGGTCCACGGCGAAGAAGGCGTGGCCCGCACCTTCGTAGGTGTGGAACTCGTGGGGCTTCCCGGCGGCCTGCAAGGCCTCCTCGAGTTCGGCGACCTGCTCGGGGGCCGGGTACTGGTCCTCGGCGCCGAAGAGGCCGAGCAACGGGCAGGAGAGGTCGCCGACGCGGTCGACCAGGGGCTTGACGGCCAGGGGGAAGCCGTCGGGAGGCGTGCCGACGACGAAGGCCCCGTAGCAGTCGACGGCGGCGTCGAGGTCGAGGCTGACGGCTGCGAGGAAGGACTGGCGGCCGCCCGAGCAGTAGCCGATGGTCGCCACCTTGCCGTTGGCGCCCGGCAGGGCGCGCAGCGCATCGATGGCACCGGCGACGTCGCCGACGAGGCGCTCGTCGGGGACGCCGCCCTTCGCCCGGGCGGCCGCAGCGGCGTCGTCGGGGCTGGCGCCCGGTGCTTCGCGGCTGTAGAGGTTCGGGACGACGGCGGCATAGCCGTGGGCGGCGAACTTGCGGGCGATCTCCTTCGTGGCGTCGTCGTAGCCGGGCATGTGGTGGATCACCACCACGCCGCCGTAGCTCCCGTCCTCCGGGTGGGCCAGGTAGGCCTCGATGGTGTCTCCGCCGTGCCCGGTGATGGTGGTCGTCTTGGCTGCCATGGCGTCGCTCACGTGCACGCTCCCATCTCGTCGATCGTCGGACCGGTCCACCGCACGCGCCGCTCGGGCGCTCCGCGGGGACGCCGCAACCGTACCGGGCAGGCACGCCGCGGTGCAGGCCAGAGCACCGGCGTCGGGAGCGCAGCGCCGACGACGCGTCGACCCTTCGCTCCGAGCCAGCCCGCTCCCGTGCTGCTACCGTCGGCCACGTGAGCGAGACGACGATCCGCTACGAGACCGTCGCCGGTGGGTTCGACCGCCGGGTGGCGGGTGTCGCTCCCGAGCAGTGGGGCGCCGTCTCGCCGTGCGAGGGCTGGTCGGCTCGAGACGTCGTCGCCCACGTCGTCGACACCCACCGGCGCGTCCTCGCCACCCTCGACGGGGCCGAGCCCGTCGTCGTCGGTCCCGCCGACGACGTGGCCGCCTGCTGGCGGAGCGCCCGCACCGAGCTGCTCGCCGCCCTCACCGATCCGCTGCGGGCGGAGACGACCGTGTCCGGCATGTTCGGCGAGCAGACGTTCGAGTCACTGGTCGGTCGGCTGCTGTGCACCGACACGCTCGTCCACACGTGGGACCTGGCCCGGGCGACCGGTCAGGACGAGCAGCTCGACGCCGGGGCCGTGGCCGCCGCCCATGCCTTCCTCGAGCCCATCGACGACGCCATCCGGCGACCCGGCGGGTTCGCCCCGAAGCTCGAGCCCCCTGCCGGAGCCGACCCGCAGACGGTCTTCCTCGGCTTCTGCGGTCGCGCCGTCTGAGGGCGCTCGGCGGACGGTCCGGCTCCACGGGGCTCACTCCACGGGGCTCACTCCACGGGGCTCACTCCACGAGGCTCACTCCACGGGGCTCACTCCACGAGGGCAGGTCGCCGAACCGCCAGGCTCGTCCCCCACCGACGGGCGGCGTCGAGCTGGTCGCCGGCCAGAGGTCCGGTGACGTCCTGCACGACGAAGCCCATCGGACGCGCGTCGAGCTCGAAGCCGAGGCGCCGAAGGCGCCGCGCGATGGAGTGCGACGCCCCACCGGCCAACGGGTAGCCCAGCCGCGTGTCGAAGGCCGCAGCGTGCTGTCCGGGCAGGGCTGGCACGGCACGCTCGAGCCACTCGCGCACACCAGGGCCGGCAGCGCGTGGCTCGAGGACGGTCCCGCCCTCGCGCTCCTCGCGCGCCCCGATCCGCAGCCCCACGGCCCGGCTCCGTCGAGACGCCATCCCCAACCGGTGGGTCGGCCCGCCCACGACCACGAGGTCGGCGCCCACGGCCACGTCGGGCGAGGCGCCGGCTACCGGCACCAGCGCCACCTCCGCCGACGGGTCGGCGGAGCGCAACCCGGCGGCGACCGCCTCTGCCACCCACCGCGTGTTGCCGAACATGCTCTCGAAGACAACCGCTGCCCGCACGTCCCCGACCTCCCGTGCCAACATGCCCTCGTGAGGGCATCGTCGCCCGCGGCACGCCCGACGACCAGGGTCCTTCGACCCTGCTCGTCGACCGTCCCCGGCGCGTCGGCTCACGTGACGGCCGTCCGGCAGCCGTCCGGGTGGGCGGTCGGCTCAGCCGTCCGGCTGGGCGGTCGGCTCGGCCGGCCAGGCGGACGCGGCGGCCCCGCCGTGGCGAGCCCAGCGGGGCGGCATCACCCGGGCTGCACCCACGACACGACGGCGTGGACGCTCGGGACCGTGCAGACGGTGAGCACGGCTCCGTTCGCCCGCGCCCCCGACCGGCCGTTCACCTGGACGTCGACGGGCGTGCGCGAGCCCGGTGCGTAGACTCGGACAGCCTCGGCGGTCACCGGCGCGCACGCCTGGCCGTCGGCAACGACCGCCGCGGCGATCGGCTCCGTGACCGAGGCGACGGCCGATCCGTGCGGCTCGAGGGTGACGGGCGAGTAGGGCACCCCGCCGAACTCGGCGCCCGACGCACGGGCAGCCGCCGGGCCGACCTGCGCCCCGGAGGCGTCGACGAACGAGACACCCGGGTAGCCGCCCAGCCAGCACGGGACCCCCGAGGCGTTGGTGAAGACGACGGAGAAGACCCAGCTCTGCGCCGCGCTCTGGACGCCGCCGAAGCTGACGACGAGGCCTCCCGCGTCGCAGCGGGACGTCGCCCGCTCGCTCCCCCTTCCGGTCCCGCTCGCCGCCGAGTCCGAGGCCCCCTGGTTTGCCCGGTTGGTGGCACCTGCCGCGAGGCCGGAGGGCGCGTCGAGCCGGGGGGCCACCCGACCCACGACGACCCCGGCGACCACGAGGGCGGCCACGCCGGCGACCAGGGCGACGAGCCCGGGTCGCGGGACGAACCGCACCCTGTGGAGCCGGGCTCCCGCCCGGACCTGCTGGGGGCCGATGTCCCAGTACGTGCGCGACGGGCGCTCGACGATGTCGCGGACCAGCTGGGCGACGCGGTCGTCGTCTCTGTGGAGCATCCTCAGCACCCTCCCGGCTCGAGCTGGTAGGCGGACCCGAGCACGGCGGCAGCCCGCGAACGTGCTCGGCTCAGCCACGACTTGACGGTCCCCTCGGCCACCGACAGCTCGGCGGCGATCTCGGCCACGGTCAACCCGGCGCCGTCGTGGAGGACGAGCGCCCGGGCGTGGTCGAGCGGGAGCGAGCGGAGCACCTCGAGGAGGAGCAGGTGGTCCTCGCTCGGGGCGGCGACGACGAGGGGGGTCCCCGGTGGCCGCTCCTCGCGCCGCCGCTGCTTGCGCCACTCGCTGACGCACAGGTTGTGCAGCACCCGCCGGGTCCACGCCTCGGGGCGCTCGTACCGGCTGACCCGACGCCAGTGCACCCAGGCGCGTTCGAACGCCTCCTGGGTGAGATCCTGGGCGCGAGCGAGGTCGGCGGTGAGGAGGTACGCCTGGCCGAGCAGGCGCTGGTTGGCGTCGCGGAAGAAGGCGTCGAAGCTGGCCTCGTCGTCCGCTCCCATCCCGCTCCCCCTCCGGAGCGGGGCTCCGCCGTGCCCCGCTCCGCTCGCTCTTGGACCCGCTGTCGCCTGGTCCGGTTCCCGCACACGTAGTCCGTCCGGTTCCCGCACACGTTGCCACCCACTTACACGCCTGGGCACGCCGAAGGGTTGCAGCGAGACGAGGACCCGTCGGGGGCCGGGCGCCGCACGGCAGGCCCGGTGCGCCTGCGCCGCCGGGCTAGGCTCGGCGCATGCGCTCCTGACAGGGAGGATCCCAGCCCGTGGCCACCGCGGCGTCCCGCGCCGGGGCGAGATGCGGTCGCGGGCACCTCCGCCGGGGCCCGTGCCGCGGGCCCCGAGACGTCCCGTCCCTCGACCCCTCGGGAGCGCACCCGTGCCCATCACCGTCCTCACCGGCCCACCCGGTGCCGGCAAGACCACCGTCGCCGCCAGGCTCGCCCGCGCCACCACCCTCGGCGTCCACCTGGTGGCCGACGAGTGCTTCCACTGGATCACCTCGGGCTACGTCCTCCCGTGGTCGCCGTCCGCCGACCGGCAGAACGGCACGGTCCTCGACGCCGTCGCCGCCGCGGCCGCCCGCTTCGCGGAGGGTGGCTACGACGTGGTGGTCGACGGGATCGTCGGACCGTGGTTCCTCGGCCGCTTCCGGCGGGCCGCCGGCCCGGGCGAGCACCGCTACGTGGTGCTGCGGCCCGCGCTCGACGTCGCCGTGCACCGCGCCGTCGGTCGCCGCGGCCCGCGCGACCTCGCCACGGAGGGGCCCGTGCGGGCGATGTACGACGCGTTCTGCGACCTCGGCCCGTTCGAGGCCCACGTCGTCGACTCCTCGGACCACGACCCGTCGGCGACCATCGACGTGGTCCGCCGCGGCCTCGCCGAGGGGCGCTTCACGCTGCCGTCGTGACCGCCCCGGCCGGCCCGATCGCCGCTCCCCTGGCCCGCCTCCCCGACCTCGTGCCGCTGGCCGGTGGGGCCGAGCCCGGGGACGTCGTGGAGGACGACCACCGCGCCGACCGGCGGAGCCCCCCTGGGCCGTGCCCGCCGAAGCCGTGCGCCGAGCCGAGTTCGAAGCGCGGCGTACGGTCGCGGGCTCAGTGGGCCGTAGGCGCTCGTATTCGAACCTCGATGACGTGCGGAAACGGGTCGTTG
>CAZSYT010000138.1:0-5436 GCA_964610905.1 uncultured Acidimicrobiaceae bacterium | reverse complement strand
GCTCGACCTGCTGGTCATCCAGGGCACCGTGGTGTCGGCCGAGCACGTCTCGAAGGCGACCGAGCCCCTGAACCTGAAGCGATTCATCCGCGAGTTCGAGATCCCGGTCATCGTGGGCGGTTGCGCCTCCTACCAGGCCGGCCTCCACCTCATGCGCACGGGTGCGGTCGGCGTGCTGGTCGGGGTCGGCCCGGGCAACGCCTGCACGACCCGTGGCGTCCTCGGCATCGGCGTCCCGCAGGCCACCGCCATCGCCGACGTGGCCGGGGCCCGGATGCGCCACCTCGACGAGACGGGCGTCTACTGCCACGTGATCGCCGACGGCGGGATGTCCAAGGGCGGGGACATCGCCAAGGCCATCGCGTGCGGCGCGGACGCGGTGATGCTGGGCTCGCCGCTGTCGTCGGCCGTCGAGGCACCAGCCCGTGGCTACCACTGGGGCATGGCCACGTTCCACCCGACCCTGCCGCGGGGCGCCCGGGTCAAGACGACCACCCGGGGCACCCTGCGCGAGGTCCTCCTCGGCCCGGCCCACGAGAACGACGGCCGGATGAACCTCTTCGGGGCCCTGCGCACCGCCATGGCGACGTGCGGCTACGAGACGGTCAAGGAGTTCCAGAAGGCCGAGGTGATGGTGGCGCCGGCACTGCAGACCGAGGGGAAGGACCTCCAGCGCTCCCAGGGCGTCGGCATGGGTCATTGACGCCAGGCGGCTCCGACGCCGAGCGCCTGCTGGAGGGCCTGACCGACACGCAGCGCCGCGCGGTCGAGCACCGGGGCGGCCCGTTGCTCGTCGTCGCCGGCGCCGGCTCGGGCAAGACGCGCGTCCTCACCCGGCGCATCGCCCACCTGGTGGCCACCGGGGACGCCGCCCCCTGGCAGGTGCTGGCCATCACCTTCACCAACAAGGCGGCCGACGAGATGCGCCACCGGGTGGCCGAGCTCGTCGGGCCCCGGGCCGAGCGCATGTGGGTCTCCACGTTCCACTCGGCCTGCGTGCGCATCCTGCGGGCCCACGGGGACCGGCTCGGCTACTCCCGGTCGTTCACCATCTACGACGACGCCGACTCGCGGCGCCTCGTCGAGCTGGTCAGCCGCGACCTCGACCTCGACACCAAGCGGCTGCCGCCCCGGTCGGTGCTCGGCCTGATCAGCCAGGCGAAGGTGCGCCAGCAGGGCCCGAGCGAGCTGCGCGACGTCGCCACGACCATCTTCGACCGGCTGGCGGCCGACGTCTTCGACCAGTACCAGGCACGGCTGCGGGCGGCCAACGCCATGGACTTCGACGACCTGCTGGTCAACGCCGTCCGGCTCCTCGGCGACCACCCCGACGTCCTCGAGCACTACCGCCAACGCTTCGCGCACGTGCTGATCGACGAGTACCAGGACACCAACGCGGTGCAGAACGCGCTGGCCGTGCTGCTCGCCGAGGAGCACGGCCACATCGCCGTCGTCGGCGACAGCGACCAGTCCGTCTACGCCTTCCGGGGTGCCGACATCGCCAACATCCTCGAGTTCGAGCAGGCCTTCCCCGACGCCACCGTCGTCACCCTCGACCAGAACTTCCGCTCCACCCAGACCATCCTCGACGCCGCCAACGCCGTCATCGCCAACAACGTCTCGCGCAAGCCCAAGGCGCTGTGGACCGACCGCCAGGGCGGCGACCGCATCGTCCGGTACCGGGCGGAGGACGAGCACGACGAGGCGGCGTGGGTGGCCGGCGAGATCGGCCGCCTCCACCGCGACCACGGCCTCCCCTGGGGCGACGTCGCCGTCTTCTACCGGACCAACGCCCAGAGCCGCGCCCTCGAAGAGGCCCTCGTCCGCCACGAGGTCCCCTACCGCGTCGTCGGCGGGACGCGGTTCTACGAGCGTCGCGAGGTGAAGGACGTCCTCGCCTACCTGCGGGTGCTGGCCAACCCTGCCGACGAGGTGAGCTGGCGGCGGGTGGTCAACGTCCCCAAGCGGGGCGTCGGCGAGACGTCGGTGGCCCGCCTGGCGGGGTGGGCGGCGCTCGAGCACGTCCCCTTCGGCGAGGCGGTCGCCCGGGCGTCCGAGGCCGGAGTGACCGGCAAGGCGGCAGGCGCCCTGGCCGAGCTGGCCGGCGGCCTCGACGAGCTGCGGGCCGCCATGGCGACCCCCGACGAGGCCGGCCCGGCGGGGGTCGGCGGGCTCGGGACGGGCCCGGCGGGGGCGCCCGAGGGCGGGGACGTGGAGGCGGCCGTGCACGGCGGCCTCGGCCCCGGCGAGGTCGTCCGCGGCCTGCTCGACCTGACCGGTTACCGCAACCAGCTGCTCGCCGAGGGGACCATCGAGGCGCTGGGCCGGGTCGAGAACGTCGACGAGCTGGTGGGCGTGGCGTCCGAGTACGCCACCGTCGCCGAGTTCCTCGAGGCCGCCGCCCTCGTGGCCGACGCCGACGAGCTCGACGGCGACGGCAGCCGGGTGTCGCTCATGACCCTGCACGTGGCCAAGGGGCTCGAGTTCCCCGCCGTGTTCCTCGTCGGCATGGAGGACGGCGTCTTCCCTCACGCACGGGCCCTCGGCGACCCGGTCGAGCTCGAGGAGGAGCGCCGGCTCTGCTACGTGGGGATCACCCGGGCCGAGCGGCACCTCTTCGTCTCGCACGCGTGGAGCCGGATGCTGTGGGGCTCGCTGTCGAGCAACATCCCCAGCCGGTTCCTGAACGAGCTGCCCGCCGAGCTCGTGCGCGACGTCGGGTCCACGGTGGCCGTTGCGCCGGCGGCGGGAACGAGCCGCAGCTCGTGGTCCGGGGCCGGCGACGCCGGCGGCACCCCGGGGCGCACCCTCTTCGGCAGCGGAGCCAGCCCGGCCGGTGCCACAGGCGGCAGGACGCCCGCCTCGACGGGGGCCGAGCTCCTCGGGCTGGTCGCCGGCGACCGCGTCGTGCACCGGCAGTGGGGCGAAGGGCGGGTCACCGACACCCGGGGCAGCGGCGACGACGCCGAGGCGACGGTCGTCTTCCCGGGGGTGGGGCGCAAGCAGCTCCTGTTGCGCATGGCCCCGCTCGCGCGCGCCTGACGGGGCCTCCCGCCTGCCTCGGGCAGGCCCGGCCGTGCCCCGGCCATCCCCCTGCCGGCCGAGCCGGCGGCCGCGGCCGTGGCCACCGGTGTCAGGCCGGCATCCGCCGCCAGACCGCTCGGGGCACGTGGCGCATGACGGCGAAGACCCACCGCAGCACGCCGGGTGCGTAGACGACCGGGGCGTCGCGCTCGAGCCCCCGGACGACGGCCTCGGCGACGGCCTCGGGGGTCGTGGCGAACGGTGCGGGCTCCCTCCCCTCGGTCATCCGCCCCTTCACGAACCCGGGGCGGACGACCATCACCGACACGCCGGTGCCGACGAGGGCGTCCCCGAGCCCCTGGCTGAAGGCGTCGAGCCCCGCCTTGGAGGAACCGTAGATGAAGTTGGCACGGCGGGCCCGGTCGCCGGCAACCGAGGAGAGCACCACGAGGCGCCCGTACCCCTGGGCGCGCAGCCGGTCGGCGACCGCCACCATGGCGGCGGCCAGGCCGGTGAAGTTGGTGGTGATGACCCGGGCGGTGCCCACCGGGTCGTGCTCGTCGGCCTCCTGGTCGCCGAGCATGCCGGCGGCGACGAGCACGACGTCGAAGCCCCCGAAGCGGTCGAAGACGGAGCCCACGAAGGCAGCGTGGCCCTCGAGGTCGGTCGCCTCGAAGGGGACGGTCTCCACCCGTTCGACCCCCGCAGCCCGGGCGCCTTCGGCGGCCTCGGCCAGACGGGGGCCCTCCCGCCCCGCCAGCACGACGGTGCGGCACCGATGGGTGGCCACCGTGGCCACGACGGCCTGGGCGATCTCGGAGGCGCCGCCCAGCACGAGGAGCGACTGGGGCTGTCCGACGGCGTCGATCATCTGGTCTGCTCCCTCGGGGTGTCGGTCGGGTCGTGGGCCGCCGTGCGCGTGCGGTCGTCGATCGGGGCGTCGGCGGCAGGAGAGGCCGGGCCGTCCTCGCACAGGCCGAGCCGTCGCCCGAGGTCGGAACGGAGCACGCCGGCCGGGTCGACCCGGGCCCGCGTCGCCCTCCACTCGGGCAGGCGCGGGTACATCGCCTCGAAGTGGGCGCGTGAGACGCGCGAGTCCTTGGCGAGGTAGATCCGCCCGCCGGCGGCGACGACCTCGTCGTCGAGCTCGTCGAGGAGCCGCCCGAGGCCGGGGTGGCCGACGGGCAGGTCGAGGGCGAGCGTCCAGCCCGGCATCGGGAACGAGAGCGGGCCGGGGTCGCCGGGGCCGAAGCGCTTGAGCACGGCGAGGAACGACGCCAGGCGGACCTCGGCGAGGCGGCCGATGACGCGCCGGACGACCTCGCCCTGGTCGTCGCCCACCACGAACTGGTACTGGAGGAAGCCCCGGCTGCCGTAGAGGCGGTTCCACGCCGCAACTCCGTCGAGGGGGTGGAAGAACCCGGTCATGTGGTGGGGGCGGCCCACCTCGTGACGAGGGGCCTTGCGGAACCAGAGCTCGTTGAAGGCGCCGACGGTGAGCGGGTTGAGCAGGCCGCTCGGCGGGGTGACGGGCACCGTGGCCAGGGTTCGCGGGACGAAGGCCCGGGCGCGGCGGGGGTCGGAGCGGAGCTTCGCCGGCAGGTCGGCCAGGCGGGCGTGGTCGCCCCGGGTGAGGACCGAGCGGCCGAGCCGTGCGCCGGTCGCCTGGCAGTCGATCCACGCCACCGAGTAGCGGTAGCCGTCGTCGCCGGTGACCATCCGCTCCATCACGTCGTCGAGGTCGCGGGCCCGCTCCGTGTCGACGAGCAGGTAGCTCGTCTCGACGGGGATCATGGCGAGGGTGGCCTCGGTCACGACCCCGGTCAGCCCCATGCCGCCGGCCGTCGCCCAGAACAGCTCCGGGTCGTGGTCGGGGCCGACCTGCACGGTGCCGGTCGGGGTGGCCAGGGTGAGCGACGGGACGTGGCAGGCGAAGCTCCCGTCGCGGTGGTGGTTCTTGCCGTGGATGTCGGCGGCGATGGCGCCGCCGACGGTCACCTGCCGGGTGCCCGGCGTGACGGGGACGAACCACCCCTGGGGGACGAAGCGCTCCATCAACGACTCGAGGCTGGCCCCCGCACCGACGGTGACGCGGCCGGTTGCGAGGTCGACGGCGGTCACGCCGTCCATCCACCGGCCGTCGACGACGACCCCTCCGGCGTTCTGGGCGGCGTCCCCGTAGCTGCGGCCCATGCCTCGGGCGACGACGCCCCGACCCGAGCCGAGGCGGCCGGCGGCCACGTCGGCCACCGTCGCCACGGCCACGTCGGGATGGACGGCCTCGACGACGTCGGCCGCGCTGGGCGACGTGCGCCCCCAGCCGGTCAGCACGGTGCGGACGGGCGCGCGCCGGCCCCGCCCGGCGGGTGCCGCGGCGGCATGCTCTGGCGCGGCGGGTGCCGCGGCGGCGTG
>CAZSYT010000137.1:0-5495 GCA_964610905.1 uncultured Acidimicrobiaceae bacterium | reverse complement strand
CGTCGGGGTAGCCCTCGACGTCGGCCTTCTGGGCGAAGTACAGGTAGCGGCGGTTGGCCTGGCTCTCGCCGGCGAACGCCTCCTTCAGGTTGGCCTCCGTCTTGGTGTTCTTCAGTGCAGGCATGGCTTCTCTCTCCTGTCTCGGTGTCCGATGGCTCGGTCTCTGTGCCAGCTCGGTCTCTGTGGCAGCTCGGTCTCTGTGGCAGCTCGGTCTCTGTGCCAGCTCGGCACCCTCCGGCGCTGCCGGGCGCCGTCCCCTCCGCCGGACCGGCGCGTCGCGGCTCCCCGCTCGGCGAACTGCCTGGTCGTTCGGTCAGGTCGGCCGGGTCGTCGCTCCCCGGGGGCCTGGCAGGTCGGCGACCGCGGTCGCCCGGCACTCCGGGCACCGACCGCGGAAGACGATCTCGGGGGCTCCGAGCTCGAAGCCCTGGGCGTCGGCGTCGGGCACCGAGAGGTCGGGGAACTCTGCGGCAAGGTCGCGCACCTTGCCGCAGACGCGGCAGACGAGGTGGTGGTGAGGCTCTTCCACGTTGGGGTCGAAGCGGACCATGCCCGTCCCCACGTCGAGCGCACTGACCTCGCCCAGCTCGACGAGGTCGTGGAGCGTCTGGTACACGGTCTTCAGGGAGATCGTCTCGACCTCGCGGCGCGCAGCCGCGTGCACGGCCTCGGCGGACGGGTGGGAGGCGTCCCCCTGCAGGACCCGGAAGACGCACTGGCGCTGCGCCGTCACCTTCCGACCGGTGGCTCGGAAGAGCGCTGTCAGCTCGTCGGGCGTCTGCATCACCACCACCCTATCACCAACGATTGTTACCTAACAATCACTGGTACTTGGCGGCGCGTCCGACCGAGGCGGCGCGGCCGCGCCCGCCCCCAGGTTAGGGAGCGGGCGCTCCTGGCCGGACGCGTCGCCGGGGTGGTCCGGGTGCCGGCACGCGGCCGGGCACCGCTCAGCCCGAGGGCGCTACGGCCAGGGTGACGGGGACCGGCAGGCTGACCGCGTGCTCGCCCCGGTCGTCCACGGCCTTGCTGACCAGCTGGTAGTGCCCGGGGGCCAGTCCCGCCGGGTCGAGCAGGGCGATCCACCCGTAGGCGGTGAGCTGGGCCCTCCCGACGACGACGGGACGCGACAGGCCGTTGCCCTCGAGGGCGAAGCGCACCGACGTGACCGGTCCGAGGCCGGCGGCCGACGCGTCGAGCACCGAGCCGCCGGTCAGGACCGCTCCGCTGCCCGGGACCAGCACGCTCGTGGTCAGGCGGTGGTTGACCACGTGCACGACGACCGGTGCGCTGAAGGCGTGGACGCCGTCGACACCGAAGGCCTCGCTCCGCAGGCGGTACGTGCCGTTCGGCACGGTCGTCGAGTCGAAGCCGCCGATGTAGCCGAAGGCCGTCTCCGTCGACCTCGAGACCACCAGGTCGTGGAGGCCGCCACCCGACAGCACGAAGCGCACGCGGCGCACGCCGGTCGCCGACGACGCCGAGGCGTCGAGGTAGACGCTCCCGGTGAGCGTGGAGCCGCCGTTGGGGACGCCGACCACCGTGGTCGGGACCGCCTTGCCGGCCGGCGTGGGCGGGCACCAGGCGTTGGCCGGGACGCCCTGGCAGGGGTTCGGCATGGTAGGCAGCGACGTCGGCACCGAGGTCAGCACCGGCGCGTTCGCCGACGGCGTCGGGTACCTGTCCCCGGTCGGCGTGCAGGTCTGCCCGAACGACGAGGCGAAGCCCGTGTCGCACAGCACCTGGTTGATCAGGGACCCGGGCTGGCCCAGCTCGCTCGCCGAGACGGTCTGCGTGGTGAGCGCACCGCACGTCGGCTGCGTCTGCTCGAGGTTGGCCGGCGAGCTCCCGTCGGGGGCCACGTTGCCGGCGAAGCAGTTCTGCGGCTCACCGGGGAAGAACGTGATCTCGCCGTAGTCCCCGTTGCTGGGGTTGCCGAAGAAGCCGTTGTGCACGTAGGTGTTGTTGAGGAGGGCGTCGGCTTCGGGGTCGTAGAGGCAGACCCCGAGGGCGAGGTGGCCGCCCGAGCCGGTGCACACGCCCGGGCCGCCCGGGCTCGTGTCCGGGTACGGCACGAAGAGCGTGCCCCACGCCCCGTTGTTGGCGAAGAGGTTGTTCATCACCGTGTCGTGGGTGGCGCCCGACACCGTCATGCCCGTGCCCGTCGGCTGCGCCACGGCGCCGTAGCCGGGGGCGTTCGCGTTGTTGTTGTCGTGGACGTAGTTCTGCATGAACACCCAGCACGACGTGGTGTTGGTGATAGCGCTCACGCCGCCGTTCGGGCAGGTGCCGTTCTGGGGCGGCGGCGGGTCACCGACGCTCTGGGTGTTGGTGTCGAACCCGTCCTCGTTGTTGTCGAACTGCGAGTGGTCGATGACCATGGTGCCGCCCGAGTTCGTCCCCGAGTAGCCGAGGGCGCTGTTCTCCATCCACGCGTTGTGGATCCAGGCGTCGCACGCCTGCTGGCACGCCCCGATGTACATGCCCGAGTCGGTGAAGTTGTTGGCGTAGATCTGGTTCCACACCCCGGGACCGGCGGCGCTGTTCGAGAAGATGCCGTAGAGCCCGGCGGCCTGCTCTCCGCTGAGCGTGCCGTCGAAGGACGACGTCGCCGTGAGGTAGCTGCCCGAGTAGCCGGCCATGCCGATGGTGCCGGACCCCGAGCCGCCGTTCCACCAGATCTCGTTGCCGCCGTTCCCGTTCGCCTGCAGGAAGTTGCAGACGGTCAGGTTCTGGACGGTGACGTTGTCGGCCTTCCACACCACGATGCCGTTGCGGCCGATCGGCTTGGTCTGGCCGGGGAGGGTCTCACCGAGCTGCTGGTCCGCCGGGTTCGAGCTGCACGTCGGCGACCCCGGCTTCGTGCCGTCGATGACGGTGGTCGCCCGGTTCATGCCCCGGAGGTGCAGGTCGGGCGTCGAGATCTCGATGCCGCCGTTCCAGCCGTTCGACACGTTCGCCGCGCTCGGCGGGGACGTCAGGTCGGTCGTCGGGTGGTAGTCACCCGGAGCCACGAGGATCCAGTCGCCCGGGCGGGCGGCGTCGACCGCTGCCTGGATGGACGTGAACTGCCCGGGGATGCCGTGGTAGGTGCCGACGAGGAGCACCTGCCCACCGGCCGTCGGTCCCATCGGCACCATGCCCACGACGGCTCCCGCTCCGGGGGGCACGGTGGGTGCCGGAGTGCTGGTGGCGTCGCCGAACGCGAGGACGGTCCCGTTGGCGCCGGTGACCCAGTAGCCGCCGCCGGAGAGGGTGGGGGCGATGGCGGCGGCGGGCGACCCGAGGGTGGCGGCGGTGGCCGAGCCGTGGAGGGTGGCGTCGCCGAAGCCGAGGACGGTGCCGTCGGCGCCGAGCACCCAGTAGCCGTTGCCGGTCGGGGTCGGGGCGAAGGCGACGGCCGGGGCGCCGAGGGTGGCGGCGGTGGCCGAGCCGTGGAGGGTGGCGTCGCCGAAGCCGAGGACGGTGCCGTCGGCGCCGAGCACCCAGTAGCCGTTGCCGGTCGGGGTCGGGGCGAAGGCGACGGCCGGGGCGCCGAGGGCCGTCACGGGGGCCGAGCCCCGCTGGCCGGCGTCGCCGAAGGCGAGCACCGTGCCGTCGGCGCGCAGCAGCCAGTACCCCTGGCCGTCGGGCGTGGCGGCCATGGCGACGACGGGGGCACCCGGACGGCCGAGCGCCGACCCGAAGAAGCCTGCGTCACCGAAGGGGACCACGGCGCCGTCGGCGGCCACGAGCCAGTAGCCGTCGCTCGTCGGCGTGCGGGCGATGCCGACGAAGTGGCCGTACCCGGCCGACCGGGCGGGCCCCCCCGACCGCTGGTAGGCGCCGGCGTCCCCGGAGGTGGCGACCGAGCCCTTCGCCGTCGCCAGCCAGTAGCCGCTCGGCGAGGTCGTGGGCGGCACGCCGGTCACGGGCGGCACGGCGGCCGCGGCGCTCGGCGGCGGGACGGCGATCAATCCGACGACCAGCGCAATCGCTGGTGCGATGGCAAGCAGACGAGCCCACGAGCGACCGGACATCAGTTCCCCCCTACTGCGTCGAGCGGCGAAGATGGCATACTCCCCGACACGACCCTGCGTCAAGCCGGCCCGGGTCCGGCGGCGCCGGGGAACGGGTGTGCCGGCGTCGGGCGCGCTGTGGCAGGCTTCCGCCGTGCCCCTGGGCGACGCCGCAGCTCCCCGCACCCGACCGACCGACGGCCGGGCACCCTTCCGGCGGAGCGACCACCTCGCCCGTCTGCGCGCCGAGTCCTTCGACGTCCTCGTGGTCGGAGGTGGGATCACCGGTGCCGGCGTCGCCCTCGACGCGGCAAGCCGAGGCCTTCGCACCGCGCTCGTCGAGCGCGACGACTTCGCCTCCGGGACGTCGTCGAAGTCGTCCAAGCTGGTCCACGGGGGACTGCGCTACCTCCAACAGCGCGAGCTGCGCCTCGTCTACGAGAGCCTCGCCGAGCGCCAGCGCCTGCTCGACAACGCGCCGCACCTCGTCACGCCGCTCCCCTTCCTCATCCCGCTGTTCGGCCGAGGTGGCGTGGTCGACGCCGGCGTCGCCAGGGTCTACCGGACCGCCCTGTGGCTCTACGACGCCACGGGCGGGGTCCGCATCGGCCGCCGCCACCAGCGGGTGAGCCGGTCCGAGGCGCTCGCCCACCTGCCGACGCTCGACGCCGGGCGGCTGGCGGCCGGCTTCCTCTACTGGGACGCTCGCACCGACGACGCCCGGCTGACGCTCTCCGTCGTCCGCACGGCGGCGAGCTTCGGTGCCGTCACGGTCAACCACGCCCCGGTCACCGCCCTCGTCACCTCCGGCGGCCGCGTCACGGGCGCCCGCGTCGCGCCCGAGGCCGACGCGCCCTTCGACGTGCGGGCGGCGGTCGTCGTCAACGCGTCGGGCGTGTGGAGCGACGACCTGGTCTCCCTCGAGGGGACCGGCCACCCGCCCACCATCCGGCCGGCCAAGGGGATCCACCTGACCGTCCGCGCCGAGGCGTTCCCGTGCGACATCGCCGCGGTCATCCCCGTGCGCGGCGACCACCGGTCCATCTTCGTCGTGTCCTGGGGAGACCACGTCTACCTCGGCACCACCGACACGGCCTGGGACGGGCCGCTCGACGACCCGACCGTGACCCCCGAGGACGTCGACTACGTCCTCGACGCCGCCAACGCGGTGACGACCCGTCCCATCGGGCGAGACGACGTGACGGGCACGTGGGCCGGGCTCCGGCCGCTGCTCGCACCGTCGGGAGGCGGGCGGGAACCGAACGAACGGACGGCCGACCTCTCCCGACGGCACACCGTCACCGTGTCGCCCGGCGGGCTCGTGACGGTGACTGGCGGGAAGCTGACCACGTACCGCCAGATGGCCGAGGACACCGTCGACGTCGTGGTGCGCAGGCTGGGGCGCCCCCGCCTGCGGTGCGCGACGCGGCACCTGCCGCTCGACGGCGCGCCGCGGGTGCGGGGCCGCAGCAGGCGGCCGGGCTGGCGCCGCGCCGC
>CAZSYT010000136.1:0-5560 GCA_964610905.1 uncultured Acidimicrobiaceae bacterium | reverse complement strand
GCCTGGCACTCGAGCAGCCGGGCCAGCAGCAGGTCACGCTCCTCCCAGCCGACCAGCTCCTCGTCGGGCTCGACGTCGTCGGGGCCCGGGAGCAGCCGGCGCGACTTGAGCTCGACCAGCACCGAGGCGACGACCAGGAACTCCGACAGCGAGGCGAGCTCGACCGTCTCGGCCGCCGCCAGGGTGGCCAGGTAGTCGTCGACGACCTGGGCGAGCGGCACGTCGTACAGCTCGACCTGGTGGGACGTGACGAGCTGCAGCAGCAGGTCGATGGGTCCCTCGAACACCCCGGTCGAGACGGTCACGGCCATGCGCCGACCCTACCGGAGCCGCGGGTGCGCCGGGGTGCTCCACGGGGGCCCTACGATGGCGCCCCATGCCACGGGTGTTCTCCGGCATCCAACCGAGCGGCGAGCTGCACCTCGGCAACTACCTGGGCGCCATCCGCTCGTGGGTGCGTGCCCAGCACGAGGCCGACGCGCTCTACTGCATCGTCGACCTCCACGCCCTCACCGTCGACACCGACCCCGACGACCTCCGGGCGCGCACCCGCCAGACCGCCCTCGAGCTGGTCGCCGCCGGCCTCGACCCCGACGCCTGCACGTTGTTCGTCCAGAGCCACGTGCCCGAGCACACGCGCCTCACCTGGCTCCTCGAGTGCACGGCGTCGATGGGCGAGCTGCGCCGGATGACCCAGTTCAAGGAGAAGAGCTCGGGTGCCGAGTCGGTCCGGGTGGGGCTGTTCACCTACCCCGTCCTGATGGCCGCCGACATCCTCCTCTACGACACCGACCAGGTGCCCGTCGGCGACGACCAGCGCCAGCACCTCGAGCTCGCCCGCGAGCTGGCCGGCCGCTTCAACGCCCGCTACGGCGCCACCTTCGTGGTGCCCGAGGCCACCGTCCCCCCCGTCGGAGCCCGGGTGATGGACCTCCAGCACCCCGAGCGCAAGATGTCCAAGTCCGTGAGCTCCCCCCTCGGCACCGTGCTCCTCTTCGACGACCCGGCCGACATCGAGCGCAAGGTCAAGAAGGCCGTCACCGACACCGACGGCGAGCTGCGCTACGACCCCGAGGCGAAGCCCGGTCTGGCCAACCTCCTCGAGCTCCTCGCCGTGGCCACGGAGCGGACCCCCGACGCCGTCGCCGCCGGCTACACCCGCTACGGCGACCTGAAGTCCGACGTGGCTGTCGCCCTGTGCGACCTGCTCGCCCCCGTGCGCGCCCGGCGGGACGAGCTCGCCCGCGACCCCGGGGCCATCGACGCCCTGCTGGCCGACGGGGCGGCGAAGGCCCGGACGACCGCCGCCGACGTCTACCGGCGGGCCGCCGCCGCCATCGGCCTGCTCGGCCCGGCCTGAGCCCGCGCCGTCTGGTCCGCGGTCGGGCCCGCCGACAGGCCCCGTACCAGTACGGGCCCCGCCGCAGCCACCCCTCCCGCCGTGCCGGCGTCGGGCCGGCCCAGGGTCAGGCGAAGACGCCCGACCACCAGCCGAGCACCGTCGACACGAGGTGCTGCCACTCGGGCTCGAAGAGCAGGATGAGCACGAAGGGCAGGAACATGAGGAGCGGCTGGATGCGGTAGTAGTCGGGCAGCACCCGGGCGGGGAGCAGGCGCTCGAGCACCGAGGCGCCGTCGAGGGGCGGGCACGGGATGAGGTTGAAGACGGCGAGCACCAGGTTGGCCAGCCCCGCCATGAAGAAGATCTCGCTGACCAGGGAGGTCGAGGGCGGGAACCCGCCGTAGACGTGCACGATCTGGCGCACGATCGCCGGGGTCGTGGCCGCGTAGGCGTAGCCGCACAGGACGGCGAGGGCGACGTTGGTGAACGGCCCGGCCAGCGACACGACCACCGTGTGGTTGCGGGGGCTGTGCAGCCGGCTGGGGTTGACGGGCACCGGCTTCGCCCAGCCGTAGGCCCCGAGGCCGGAGAGGGACAGGATGGCCGGGACGAGGAGCGTGCCCACCGGGTCGACGTGCTTGACGGGGTTGAGGGTCAGCCGGCCGCTGCGCTTGGCCGTGTCGTCACCGAAGGCAAGGGCCACCACACCGTGGGAGACCTCGTGGAAGATGATCGACGGGATGAGCACGCAGAAGTAGATGATCTCGAAGCGGCTCAGCCGGTGGGTGCGCAGCAAGATGATCACCAGGGCGACCACGACCACGACGATCACCCGCGTGCGGGTCGAGCCGAGCAGGTTGCGCCGGCGCGGCTGCTGCCACCCCCCGCTCGTCCGGTCGGGGCCCCAGGTGCTCACGCGCCGACGGTCCGCTCAGTGCCGCGTGGCGTGGGCGATGCAGAACCGGGTGGCGGGCATGGCCTCGAGGCGGGCCTCCGAGATGGGCCCGCCGCACGCCTCGCACCGTCCGTAGGTCCCGTCGTCGAGCTTGGCCAGGGCGTGGGCCACCTCGGCCAGGCTGTCCCGCAGCTTCGCTGCCAGCACCTCGACCTCGCCCCGCTCGGCCGTCACCTGGCTCGAGTCGGCGAAGTTCGGGTCGTAGTGGAGGCCTGCGCCCTCGTCCTCGCCGAAGCCCAGCTCGGCGAGCTCGGCGCGCAGCTGTGCCCGCTCGTCCTCGAGCAGGCGACGGTGGTCGATGGGAGGCGCGTCGCTGGGCACGCCTGCCATCCTACCGCCCGGGACCGCCCCGGGCCCGCGGGTGGGCCAGGTCGTAGGCCCGCACGAGGTGCTCCGTGCCGAGCTTGGTGTAGAGCTGGGTGGTGCCGATCGAGGCGTGCCCGAGGACCTCCTGCACCACCCGGATGTCGGCACCGTGGGCCAGGAGGTGGGTGGCGCACGAGTGCCGGAGCACGTGGGGGCTGACCCGCCCCCCGAGCCCGACCGCCTCGGCCCGGGACCGCAGGACGGCCCACGCTCCCTGGCGGGTGAGCCGACCGCCCCGTCGGTTGAGGAACACGGCCTCGGCGTCGTCGCGCCGGGCCCACCGGGCTGGCTCCAGGAGGGGCCTGCCCACGGGGGCCAGCCACGCTGCCAGGGCGTCACGGGCCGCCCGGCCGAGGGGGACGAGCCGCTCCTTGTCGCCCTTGCCCCGGACCTTCACCAGCGCCTCGGCGTCCCGTACGTCGGTGAGGGTGAGGCCGACGACCTCCGAGATGCGTGCGCCGGTGCCGTAGAGCACCTCGAGGAGGGCCCGGTCCCGCCGCTCCACCGGCGTCGTGCCCGTCACCGAGTCGAGCAGGCGGGCCACCTCGTCCTCGCCCAGTGCCTTCGGCAGGCGGCGGGGCACGCGTGCCGGGGCCAGGTCGGCCGTCGGGTCCGCCTCGCCGAGCCCCTCGTCGACGGCGAAGCGGTACCGCCCGCGCAGCACGCTCGTCCGGCGCGCCACGGTGGCCGGGCTCAGCCGCCGCCCCTTCAGGTCGGCGACGTACGCCTCGACGTCGGCCGCCGTCGCCGACGTCGGCACGATGCCGGCGACGGCGCACCAGGCCTCCCAGGCGAGGAGATCGCGCCGGTAGGAGCGCAGCGTGTTGACGGAGCGGCCGCGCTCGACGGCCAGCCACGACAGGTACTCCTCGGCGGCCGTCGACAGCGGCGCGGGCACGCCGCGCCCACGCGGCACCGGCTCCGTCCGGACGGCCCGGCTCACCCCGCCCCGTCCGGGCCGGTGCGCCCGGCGAGCCGTCGACGGGCCAGGCCGACGCCCAGGATGGTGACGGCGTCCACGATCGCGCCCGCGTCGACGAGCTGATCGAACGCGTCGAGCGGGACCTCGGTGACCTCGAGGTGCTCCTCTTCGACCCCGCGCCGCCCGTCGGCCACCGGGGTCAGCCCGGTGGCGAGGAAGACCGCCGTCTCCTCGTCGCAGAACCCGGGGGTGTTGAGGGTGCGCACGAGCAGCTCCAGGCGCTCGGCGGCGAGGCCGACCTCCTCGGCAAGCTCGCGCCGCGCCGTCGTCTCCTCGTCCTCGCCGTCGACGTCGCGCGTCCCGGCGGGCACCTCGGCGACCCACCGGTCGACCGGCGCCCGGTACTGGCGGACCAAGATGACCGTCCCTGCCTCGGAGACGGGCACGACCGCCACGGCGCCGGGGTGCCGGATGACGTCGCGCTGGAAGCGGTGCCCGTCCGGCGCCTCGAACTCGGCCACCACGGTGGTGACGACGTGGCCTTGGTGGACGACGAGCTCGTCGAGGTGGCGGAACCCCGGCCGATCGTGCCCGCTGGCGCCGTGCCCGCTGGCGCCGTGCCCGCTGGCCGCTCCCGTCGGGGCGCCCACCGTCACGTCAGACGTCGAGTAGCCGGGGCGTCCGGCCCTCGGCGCGATCGAGGGCGGCGCGCACCAGCTCGCGAAAGAGCGGGTGGGGCTGGTCGGGACGGCTCTTGAACTCCGGATGGGCCTGGGTGCCCACCCAGAACGGGTGTCCGGGCAGCTCGACGAACTCGACGAGGCGACCGTCGGGCGACGTGCCCGAGCACAGGAGCCCGGCGTCCTCGAGGCGCTGGCGGAAGCGGGGGTTCACCTCGTAGCGGTGGCGGTGGCGCTCCGACACGAGCTCGGTGCCGTACGCCTTGGCCACCTGCGAGCCCGGCACGAGCCGGGCGTCGTACGACCCGAGGCGCATGGTGCCGCCCTTGTCGACCACGTTGGCCTGCTCGTCCATCAGGTCGATGACGGGGGCGTCGGTGGTGGGGTCGAACTCCCGCGAGTTGGCTCCCGGCAGACCGGCCAGGTGGCGGGCGACCTCGATGACCATCACCTGCAGGCCGAGGCACAGCCCGAGCAGCGGGATCTGCCGCGTCCGGGCGTAGCCGGCGGCGGCGATCTTCCCCTCGATGCCGCGCTCGCCGAAGCCCCCGGGCACGACCAGCCCGTCGAACTCGTCGAGGCGCCCCGTGTGGAGGAGGTCCGGCACGTCGGCCGCCTGGACCCACTCGATGTCGACGCGCGCGCCGAGCTGGAAGCCGGCGTGACGGAGCGCCTCCACCACCGACAGGTAGGCGTCGGGGAGGTCCACGTACTTGCCGATGATCCCGATGCGGACCGGTCGGTCCGCCGCGTCGACCTGCTCGACGAGGTGCTCCCACCCGCGCAGGTCCGCGGGGTGGCTGGCCTCGTCGAGGTGGAGGGTCTTGAGCACGTAGCGGTCGAGGCCCTCGTCGTGGAGGACCAGGGGGATCTGGTAGATGTTCGCCGCGTCCACCGCCGAGACGACCGCCTCGATGGGGACGTCGCACAGGAGCGAGATCTTCCGCTTCAGGTCGTCGGAGATGAAGCGGTCCGAGCGGCACACGATCACGTCGGGCTGGATGCCCCGGCTGCGGAGCTCGGTCACCGAGTGCTGGGTGGGCTTGGTCTTCTGCTCGCCGGTCGGGCCCAGGTACGGCACCAGCGTGAGGTGCACGTAGCACACGTTGTCGCGTCCGACGTCACGCCGGAACTGGCGGATGGCCTCCACGAAGGGGACGATCTCGATGTCGCCCACGGTGCCGCCGATCTCCACGATGACGACGTCGACGTCACCCGTGCCGAGCGCCCGCACCCGCGCCTTGATCTCGTCGGTGACGTGGGGGATGACCTGGACGGTCTTGCCCAGGTAGTCG
>CAZSYT010000135.1:0-5664 GCA_964610905.1 uncultured Acidimicrobiaceae bacterium | reverse complement strand
ACCCCACTGGGTCCCGACGACCACGGTTGCGGGCACGCGCACATCCTCCGTTGCGGAAAGCGGATTACACGACAGTGTAGCCCTTGCCGGCAGTCGGTCCCGAGAGGCGGGCTGCGGCCGGCAGTCGGTCCCGAGGGGCCAGCCGGGGCGGCCGGGCGGACAGGCGGCTCAGCGCAGGACGATCGCCCCGTCGGCCTCGTCGACGGTGACCGTCGTCCCCTCGGCGTAGCGGCCCTCGAGGAGGGCGAGGGCGAGGGCGTCCTCCACCTGGCGCTGGATGACCCGCCGCAGGGGGCGCGCCCCGAAGTCGGGGTCGTAGCCGGCGTGCGCCAGCCACGCCTCGGCGGTCGGGGTCACCTCGAGGGCGAGGCGGCGCTCGGCGAGGCGGGTGCGCAGGCGTTCGAGCTGGATGGTGACGATCCGCTCGAGGTCGGCCTCGCTCAGGGGGTGGAACCGGACGATCTCGTCGATGCGGTTGACGAACTCGGGCTTGAAGAAGCCCGTGGGGTCGCCCGGCAGGTTGGACGTCATGATGAGCACGGCGTTGGTGAAGTCGACGGTGCGGCCCTGGCCGTCGGTCAGGCGCCCGTCCTCCAGCACCTGGAGGAGCACGTTGAACACGTCGGGGTGGGCCTTCTCGAGCTCGTCGAGCAGCACCACCGCGTACGGGCGCCGCCGGACGGCCTCGGTCAGCTGGCCGCCCTCCTCGTAGCCGACGTAGCCGGGGGGCGCGCCGACGAGACGGGAGACGGCGTGGCGCTCCATGTACTCGCTCATGTCGATGCGGACCATGGCCCGGGCGTCGTCGAAGAGGAACTCGGCGAGGGCGCGGGCGAGCTCCGTCTTGCCCACGCCGGTCGGCCCGAGGAAGAGGAAGGACCCGATCGGGCGGTCGGGGTCCGACAGCCCGGCACGGCTGCGCCGGATGGCGTTGGCGACCGCCGAGACCGCCTCGTCCTGGCCGACGACCCGGGCGTGGAGGGCGTCCTCCATGCGGACGAGCTTGGCCATCTCGCCCTCGAGCAGGCGGCTGACCGGCACGCCGGTCCACCGGCTGACCACCTCGGCCACGTCCTCGGCGTCCACCTCCTCCTTCAGGAAGCGCTGCTCGTCCTGCAGGCGGGCGAGGGCCTCGGTCGCCTCCTCCACCTGCTTCTCGAGCACGGGGACCTGGCCGTAGGTGATCTCGGAGGCCTCGGCGAGGTGGCCGTCGCGGGCGAGCCGCTCGGCCTCGCCCCGGCGCGCTTCGAGCGCGCCCTTGGCGCTCTGGATGGCGGCGATGGCCTCCTTCTCCGCCTGCCAGTGGGCGGTCATGCCGGCGGCCTGCTCGGAGAGGTTGGCCAGCTCCTCGTCGAGGCGGGCCAGGCGCTCGGCCGAGGCCGCGTCGGTCTCCTTGGCCAGGGCGACCCGCTCGATCTCGAGCTGGCGCATCCGCCGGGTGACCACGTCGAGCTCGGTGGGCATCGAGTCGATCTCGATGCGCAGGCGGCTCGCCGCCTCGTCCATCAGGTCGATGGCCTTGTCGGGGAGGAACCGGCCGGTGACGTAGCGGTCGGAGAGCACCGCCGCGGCCACCAGGGCGGCGTCCTGGATGCGGACCCCGTGGTGGACCTCGTAGCGCTCCTTCAGGCCGCGCAGGATGGCGATCGTGTCGGCGACCGAGGGGGGCGGCACGTAGACCTGCTGGAACCGCCGCTCGAGGGCGGCGTCCTTCTCGATGTAGCGGCGGTACTCGTCGAGGGTGGTGGCCCCGATGAGCCGCAGCTCACCGCGGGCGAGCAGCGGCTTGATCATGTTGCCGGCGTCCATGGCGCCCTCGGCGCCCCCGCCCGCCCCGACGATCGTGTGCAGCTCGTCGACGAAGGTGACGACCTCGCCCTCGGCGTCGGTGACCTCCTTCAGGACCGCCTTCAGGCGCTCCTCGAACTCGCCCCGGTACTTCGCCCCGGCCACCATCGAGCCGAGGTCGAGGGCCACCACCCGCTTGCCCTTCAGCCCGTCGGGGACGTCGCCCTCGACGATCCGCTGGGCCAGGCCCTCCACGATGGCGGTCTTGCCCACGCCGGGCTCGCCGATGAGCACGGGGTTGTTCTTGGTGCGGCGGGAGAGGACCTGGATGACCCGGCGGACCTCCTCGTCACGCCCGACGACCGGGTCCATCTTCCCCTGGCGGGCGAGGTCGGTGAGGTCCCGCCCGTAGCGCTCGAGGGCCTGGAAGGTGTCCTCGGGGTTCGGGGTGGTCACCCGGTGGCTGCCGCGCACGTCGCGCAGCGCGGCGAGCAGGGCGTCGCGCTCGACGCCCAGCCGGTCGGCCATGGCGAGCAGCAGGTGCTCGACCGACAGGTAGTCGTCGCCCATGTCCTGTCGGGTGGCGTCCGCCGTCTCGAGCACGTCGCGCAACGCCCGGTCGACGTGAGGCTCGGCCCCGCCGAACGCCCGGGGCAGGCGGTCGAGCTCGCCCTCGACCCGGCGGAGGGCGGCACCGGGGTCGACGCCCAGGCGGGCGAGCACCGGCCCGGCCACGCCGCCGCTCTGGGCGAGGACCGCCGCGAGCACGTGGTCGGGGGTGACCTCGGGATGGTGGGCGGCGCGGGCGCGCTCGACGGCGGCACTGATCGCCTCCTGCGTCTTCATCGTCCACCGCTCGGGGCTCGTCGTCACGTCGCGCCACCTCCTCTCCCCCCCGGCCCGCCCGGGCGGCTCCCCCCTCCCCGGCCCGCCCGTCCGGCGGGACGGAAGGGGACCAGCATCTGGGAGAGGGGCACGAGGTCGCGCCGGTACTGGCGGTGGGTGCGGTCCACGGCAGCACGGGCCTCGGCCCGGGCCGCTTCGAGCTCGGCGCGCAACCGCTCGACCTCGGCCTCGAGCTCGAGGACGCGGCGCACGCCCTCGAGGTTGAGCCCGGCGGCGGTCAGCTGCTGGATGCGCCGCAGCCGGGCGAGGTCGCGCTCGGAGAAGCGCCGGCTTCCTCCGCGCGTGCGGGTCGGGTCGAGCAGCCCCTTGCGCTCGTAGACGCGTAGCGTCTGGGGGTGGACGCCGGCGAGCTCGGCGGCGACCGAGATGACGTAGACGGCGCGGCTGGAGGGATCGGCGGTCACGTCATCCCTCCTCGACCGGCCGCGCCGGTGGCTCGGTGACGGCGGCGAGTGCCTCGACGGCGGCCCGCTGCTCGTCGGTCAGGGCGGCGGGCACCACCACCTCGACGGTGACCAACAGGTCGCCCGGGCCCGAGCGCGGCCCGCCGGGGACGCCGCGCCCCTTCACCCGGAACGTCCGCCCCGACGGCGTGCCCGCCGGCACGCGCAGGGTGACCGGCCCGTCGAGGGTCGGGACGGTGAGCGTGGTGCCGAGGGCGGCCTCGGGGTAGGAGACGGGGACGGTGAGGGTGAGGTTGCGGCCCTTGCGACCGAAGCGACGGTGGCGCCCCACGCGCACGACCACGTAGAGGTCGCCGCTCGGGGCCGAGCCCCGCCCGGCAGCCCCCTTGCCCTTCACCCGGATGCGCTGGCCGTCCTCCACGCCGGGCGGGACGCGCACCTTCACCTGGCGGTTGCGGTGCTCGACGCCGGTGCCGCGGCACGTCGGGCACGGCGAGGTGACGATGGTGCCCCGCCCCCCGCACTGCGGGCAGATCTGGGACAGGGAGAAGAGGCCCTGGTCGTCCTGGAGCGAGCCCGTCCCCTTGCAGCGGGGGCAGGTGTCTGGCGTCGTGCCAGGGGCCGATCCCGAGCCGGCGCACGTCTGACACCGGGCGTCGGTGGTCAGGTTGACGGTGGTCGTGACGCCGTTGACGGCGTCCTCGAAGGAGAGGTGCAGCTCGGCCTCGACGTCGGCTCCCCGCTGGGGAGCGGTGCGCGTGGTGCCCCGGCGGCGCCCGCCGAAGAGCCCGCCGAAGAGGTCGCCGAGGTCGCCGAGGTTCTCCACCCGGAACGTCGTGCCACCGCCCGGGCCCCCGAAGCCGCCGGGGAAGCCCGCGCCGGCCATGGGGCCCATGGCCCGCACGTCGTCGTACTCCTTGCGGCGCGCCGGGTCGCCGAGGACGTCGTAGGCCGCCGAGATCTCCTTGAACTGCTCCTCGTGGCCCGGGTTCGTGTCGGGGTGGTGCTTCTTGGCCAGCTTGCGGTACGCGCTGGTGATCTCCTTGGCCGTGGCCGAAGAGGGCACGCCGAGGACCTTGTAGTAGTCCTTCTCGAACCATTCGCGTTGCGGTGCCACCGGCGCGTCCCCGCCCTCAGCCGCGCACCAGCACCATGGCGGGGCGGACCACCGTGCCGCGGTACCGGTAGCCGGCGCGCATCACCTGGGCGACGACCGTCGAGGGGACGCCCGACGCGGCGGTGGCCTCCGTCTCGCCGAGCGCGTCGGGGCCGACGGTGCCGCCCGGGCCGCCCTCGCCCCCGGCCCCGTGCCCGGTGCCGTCCTCGGTCCCGTCCTCGACGGGGAGGTGCCCGACGGCCTCGTGGGCCGTTGGGTCGAACTCCTCGCCCACCGGCTCGATGCGCTCGAGGCCCTCCTTGCGCAGCACGTCGTTCAACAGGGCCGCCGACGCCACGAGGGCACGCCCGTCGTCCGAGGTCGGGTCGCCGAGGTGGGACGCGGCGAGGTCGAGGGCGTCGAGGACGGGCAGCAGCTCGATGACGAGACGGGCCGCCCGGCGGTCCGCCTCCTCGGCCTGCTGCTTGGCCACACGCTTGCGGTAGTTCTCGAACTCGGCCTGCAGCCGGCGGAGGGCGTCGAGGTACTCGTCGCGCTCGGCCGCCACCGCCGCCAGGGGGTCGAGCGGCTCGGCCGGCCCGGCCTCGGGGCCGGTCTCGGGCCCGGCCTCGGGCCCGGCCTCGGGCCCGGCGGGCGATGGCCCGCCGACGGTCTCGGTCGGTGCCTCGCCGGCGGGCGGGACCGTCACCTCGGGCCCGGTCGCGGTCGAGCCGCTGTCGCCAGTCGTCGGTCGGGGGCCGACGGGACCCTCGGGGTCCCCTCCGGCCCGCTCACCGTCGACGGCCGGTCCGTGCTCCCGGTCGTCCATCGGGGATCACTCCTTCTCGTCGACGATCTCGGCATCGACGACCTCTTCGTCCGAGGTCTCCTCGGCCGTCCCGCCGCCCGTGGTCGCCGCGCCGGCCTGGTCGGCCTGGCTGGCCTGCTCGTAGAGGCGTTGGCTGAACGACTGGCTGGCGGCGAGGAGGGCCTCGGTGGCCGTCTTGATGGCCTCGAGGTCCGAGCCCGACAGGGCGGTCTTCAGGTCGGCGAGGGAGGACTCGACCTTCGACTTCTCGTCGCCCTCGAACTTGTCGCCCTGGTCGCGCAGGAGCTTCTCGGTCTGGTAGACGAGCGTGTCGGCATTGTTGCGGACCTCGGCCTCCTCCTTGCGGCGCCGGTCGTCCTCGGCGTGGGACTCGGCGTCGCGCACCATCCGCTCGATGTCGTCCTTGGCCAGCGACGACTGACCGGTGATGGTCATCGACTGCTCCTTGCTGGTGGCCCGGTCCTTGGCCGAGACGTGGACGATGCCGTTGGCGTCGATGTCGAAGGTGACCTCGATCTGGGGCACGCCGCGCGGAGCCGGGGGCAGGTCGACCAGCTGGAACTTGCCGAGCGTCTTGTTGTACATGGCCATCTCGCGCTCGCCCTGGAGCACGTGGACCTCCACCGAGGGCTGGTTGTCCT
>CAZSYT010000134.1:0-5725 GCA_964610905.1 uncultured Acidimicrobiaceae bacterium | reverse complement strand
GTACGGCTACGGCGAGCTCGACGTGAAGGTCACCGTGTCGGGGGGCAAGATCCGCGACGTCACCGTGCCCAAGCTGCTCGCCGCCGAGCAGTACTCCCAGCAGCTCGCCCAGGCGGCCATCCCCATGCTGCGCTCCGAGGTGCTCCGTGCCCAGAGCGCCAACATCAACGGCGTGTCCGGGGCGACCTACACCAGCGAGGCCTACGCCCTCTCGCTCCAGGCGGCCCTGAAGAAGCTGCACTTCGCGTGACCGGGCCGCAAGGCCCGGGCCCGGGGGGCGCCGTCCCGTCCGACGCCGTCGTCCACGACGAAGCCGTGATGGGGACGGTCTGCTCGTTCCTCGTCCTCCCCGGCACGGCCGGGCCGGAGCCAGCCCGCCGCGCCGTCGAGGAAGCGTGCGACGTCCTCCACCGGGCGGACGCCGTCTTCTCCACGTGGGTGCGGGACAGCCCGCTCAGCCGCCACCGCCGCGGCGAGCTCCCCCTCGAGGCCTGTCCCCCCGAGGTCGCCGAGGTCCTCAGGCTGGCGGCGACCGCCCGACGGGCCACCTCCGGGTGGTTCGACCCGTGGGCCCTCCCCGGGGGCGTCGACCCCACCGGCCTGGTGAAGGGGTGGGCCGTCGAGCAGGCAGCCGACGTGCTCGCCACCGCCGGCGTCGACGGCGCCCTCGTCAACGCCGGTGGCGACATCGCCACCGTCGGCACGCCCGGAGCCGGCGGGCCCTGGCGCGTCGGCATCCGCCACCCGTGGCGGCCCGACGCCCTCGCCTGCGTCCTCGCCGTCACCGGCGCCGTGGCGACCTCGGGCACCTACGAGCGAGGTGCCCACCTCGTCGACCCTCGGAGCGGACAGCCGCGGTGCCGCGCTGCCTCGGCCACGGTCACGGGACCGTCCCTGGCCCTGGCCGACGCCTTCGCCACCGCGCTCGCCGTCGGGGGTGACGACGCTTTCGGGCTCGTCGAGGCGGTCGACGGCTACGCCTGCTACCTCGTCCGCCCCGACGGCACCGAACGCGTCGGGGCGGGCATCGACGTGCGCTCCTGAGCGCGGCACCCGACGGTTCGCTAGGGTCGGAACCGGTGAGACGCGGCGGACCCCTCGCGGACACGAGCCTGGTCACCCCCTGCTACCCGCCCGACCGAGGGCGTCTCGACTTCCAGCGCGCCTCCCTCGCCGCCTGTGGCGTCGGCGCTCCCCACGTGGTCGTGGTGCCCGACTCGGCACGCCCGGCCTTCGCCGACCTCGACGGCGAGCCCGGGGTGCGCGTGTGCACCTATGCCGAGGTGCTGCCCGCCGGCCTCGTCGACCGCCTCGCGCGTGGGCCCCGGCCGCTCGACCGGTTCCGCGGGCGCCGCCGGGGCGGCCGGCTCACCCGGCTCCACTGGGGCTGGATGGTCCAGCAGTACGTCAAGCTCGCCGCCGGCCGCGTGGTCGACACCCCGACGTGGCTGTGCGTCGACAGCGACGTGGCCTTCGTCCGACCACCCCCCGAGGGGGCCTTCTCGTCGGCGTCGGGCCGGCCGTTCGTCCTCGAGCTGCGAGACTTCCCCTTGGGGGACGCCACTCCGGTAGTGCTCGACTTCCGCGCCGCTGCCTGCCGCCTCCTCGGGCTCGACCCGGCCGTCGTCGACGACCGGACCATCTCGTCGGGGTGGATCGTGCCCTTCCACGCCGGCGTGGTCGCCGAGCTCCTCGCCTTCCTCGACGAGCGTCACCACGAGCCGTGGTGGGCGGCGATGGCCCGCTACGGAGCCTCCGAGTACGAGACCTACGGGCTCTTCGCCCGCCACGTCCACGGGCTCCGCGACGTGGACGCCGAGGACCGGCGGTGGTGCTGGCTCTTCTACGACGCGGCCGGCGTCGAGGCGGTGCTCCGCTACGCGGTCGACACCGAGGGCGTCTTCGCCGTCATGCTCGACGCCCACCTGACCGGCGACCTGCAGCCGGCCTTCGCCGCCGTCCGGCGCGAGTGGGAGCGCCACCCGATTGTCCCCACCCCGGGGTCCGTCACAGGTGCAGATGGGCATGGTGGACCACCCACGTGATGCCCTGGTACGCGCGATAGCCCAGGTAGATCACGGTCGCCACCACCATGAACTTGAAGTACCACGGGGACGGCCGGTGGTCGGCGAGCGGTCCTCCACACGCGGGGCACCCGCCCTCCTCGTCGACCTCTTCGTCCTCGAGCACGAGGTCGCACTGCTCACACCACGGCACGGCACCCCCCGGTGGCCCGCTCCCTCCCCGTCACCGGGTCATCGCCGTCCCCGCCGCGCGCCGTCACGGGTGCGCACGCGGATCTTGAGGGGCGTGGGCCCGAGCTCGAAGCGCTCGCGCAGTCCCCGCTCCACGTAGCGCAGGTACGTCGGCTGGAGCCGCCCGTTGGTGAAGAGGGTGAACGTCGGCGGGTCGGACGCCGCCTGGACCCCGTAGAGGATCCGGGCCCCGACCGGCGGGTGGGCAGCCTGGATCGCCGTCAGCGCCCGGTTGAGCTCGCCGGTGGGCACTCGGGTGTGGTAGGCGTCCTCGGCGGCGGCGATGGCCGGGAGGATCCGGTGGGCCCCGAGCCCCGTGCGGGCGCTCACCTTCAGCACCGGCGCCTCGCCGAGGAAGGCCAGGCGGTCGCCCACGTCGACGAGGACCTCGGGGCGGTCGTCTGTCCCCACGAGCTCCCACTTGTTGAGCACGACCACCACCGGGCACCCGGCCGCCGCCACCCGCTCGGCCAGACGCTGGTCCTGGTGGGTGACGCCGGCCGTCGCGTCGATGACGAGCAGGGCGATGTCGGCCTTGTCGAGGGCCTCGAGCGCCCGCAGCACCGAGTAGTACTCGGTCCCGCGCTCGGTGCGCGACGCCCGGCGCATCCCGGCGGTGTCCACGAAGCAGACGGCTCCCTCCGGCGTCTCGACCACGGTGTCGATGGCGTCGCGCGTGGTCCCCGGGGCGTCGTGGGTCACCGAGCGCTCGTCGCCGACCAGCCGGTTGAACAGCGTCGACTTTCCGACATTGGGCCGGCCCACGAGCGCCACGCGGGGCACCCCCGGGGGCGCCGGCTCACCCCGGTCGGGCCCGCCAGCGACGGCACCGGCCACCGCGGGGGCCCGGCCCTCCCCCGGGGCTGCGTCGGCCCCTTCCTCCCCCTCCGCCGGGGGAAGCAGCGAGACCACGGCGTCGAGCAGGTCGCCGGTCCCGCGCCCGTGGAGGGCGCTGACCGGCAGCGGGTCCCCGAAGCCCAGCGAGACGGCGGCCCACGCCTCCGTCTCCCGCTGGTCCGAGTCGACCTTGTTCACGACCACCCGCACCGGGGCCCCGGCCCGGCGCAGCAGGCGGGCGACGGCCAGGTCCTCCTCGGTCACGCCCACGGTGACGTCCACGACGAGCAGCACGAGGTCGGCTTCGGCGACCGCCCGCTCGGCCTGCAGGCTGACCTGGGCCTCCAACGAGTCGGCGGTGGCCAGCCACCCGCCCGTGTCGACCACCGTGAAGGCGCGCCCCACCCACTCGGCGTCGACCGCCTTGCGGTCGCGCGTCACCCCCGGGCGCTCCTCGACCACCGCCGCCCGGCGGCCCACGATGCGGTTGACCAGGGTCGACTTGCCCACGTTGGGACGCCCGGCCACCGCCACCACGGGACGCCCTGCTGCCACGTTGGGACGCCCGGGCCCGCCGTCCCGCCCGGCGGGCCGACCCGAGCCCGTCGACCGCACCCCGGTGCGCGCCGGCACGGTCACGACCCCCGGCGCCCGAGCGCCACGGCCACCGGCGCCCCGAGCGCCCGCGAGGCGCCGGGCCCCGGCACCGTACCGTCGGGTCCGTCGGGTCCGTCGGGTCCGTCGGGTCCGTCGGGTCCGTCGGGTCCGTCGAGGGCGAGGCGCAGGGACCAGCCGTCGGACGGCACCACCTCGACGGCGACCGGCAGGTCCTCCACGCCGAGGTCGTCGAGGAAGCGCCCCTCGGACAGGCACGCGTCGGGCAGGAGGTAGCGGCGGTCGGTCGGTCGGCCGCGCAGCGCCCGGGCGACGTCGCCCCCGGTGAGCAGCCCGGACACGCCGATGTTGCCCCCGAAGTGGTCGTTGGCGACGGCGAGGACCTCGACGTCGCCGTGACCGTGGGCGGCGAGCAGCGGCCCGAGGACGTCGGCCCCGTACGTGCCGGTCACGACCGTGACGGGGCGACGCCCCGTCGTCGGCTGGGCGCCGCAAGGGGGCGAGGACCGGGGCGCACGGTAGCCGGCGGCCGGCGCGCCGTCGACCCATGCGAAGAAGCCCGGGCGGACGCCGAAGGCGGCCGAGGCGTCGCCGCCGAAGGCGGCCTCGAACGCCCGGGCCATGCCGATGCCGTTCTCGTGCTGCGGGAAGCCGTCGTAGTGGTCGGCCGGCGGGAACGCCTCGCCGGCCAGCAGGTAGTACTCGTCGGCGGCGAAGACCATCCGGCGCCCCAGGGCGCCCACGAACGTCTCCTGCCACGAGGCCACGAGCGAGCACACCGCGGACGCCTCGGCGGGCGTGTGCGGCCGCATCGCCGGCTCGGACGAGTGCCTGCTCACCCCGAGGGGCACGCACGCCACCGTCGCCAGGCCGGGGTAGGCGTCCAGCACCCCGGCGAAGGTGTCCTCGAGGACCGCCCCGTCGTTGACCCCCGGGCACACCACCACCTGGCCGTGCACCTCGATGCCGGCGTCGAGCAGGGCGGCGAGCCAGCGGAGGCTGGTCGCTCCGCGGCGGTTCCGTAGCAGCCCGGCCCGGGCCTCGGGGTCGGTGGCGTGGATCGACACGAAGAGCGGCCCCAGGCGCTCGGTGACCACCCGCTCGAGGTCCATCTCGGTGAAGCGGGTGAGCGTCGTGAAGTTCCCGTAGAGGAACGAGAGCCGATAGTCGTCGTCCTTGAGCGAGAGGCTGCGTCGCATCCCCGGGGGGAGCTGGTGGACGAAGCAGAAGGCGCAGTGGTTGTCGCACGTCCGCACCCGGTCGAAGACGGCCGACGTCACCTCGGCGCCGAGCGCCTCGCCCGCCGCCTTGGCCACGGCCAACGTCTGCGTCGCCCCGTCCCGTCGCACGACGACCGACACGTCGGGCTCGTCGGCCAGCAGGCGGAAGGCGATGACGTCGCGGGGCACCTCGCCGTTCAGCGAGAGGACCTCGTCGCCCGGCACGAGACCAGCCCGCTCGGCGGCGGAGCCGGCACGCACCGTCGCCACTCGGGGCGGGGCCGCGGCCCGGGACGGGGACGGTGCCCGGGTCGACGGCATGGCCCCAGGCTACCCGGGGCCCGCCCGGCGCCCGGTACGCTGGCCCGGTGGCTGTGGACCGCGTCCTGCTCGCCGAGCCCCGGGGCTTCTGCGCCGGCGTCGAGAAGGCCATCAAGGCGCTGGCGTGGATGGTGCGCGTCTTCGAGCCGCCCGTGTACTGCTACCACGAGATCGTCCACAACCGCCACGTCGTCGACGCCTTCGCCGCCCAGGGCGTCGTCTTCGTCGACGACGTCGACGAGGTGCCCGACGGGGCGCCGCTCATGCTGTCGGCCCACGGCACGGCCCCCCAGGTCGTCGCAGCGGCACGCGGTCGAGGTCGGGTGGTCGTCGACGCCGTGTGCCCGCTCGTCACCAAGGTCCACCACGAGGTCCGGGTGCGAGCCCGCAAGGGCTACACCGTCCTCTACGTCGGCCACCCCGGCCACGAGGAGGCGGTGGGCACCATGGCCGTGGCCCCCGGGGCGGTCCGCCTGC
>CAZSYT010000133.1:0-5798 GCA_964610905.1 uncultured Acidimicrobiaceae bacterium | reverse complement strand
CCCGCCACCCGGACGCCCGCCACCCGGACGCCCGCCACCCGGACGCCCGCCACCCGGACGCCCGCCACCCGGACGCCCGCCACCCGGACGCCCGCCACCCGGACGCCCGCCACCCCGCCCCGGCGGCCCTCCCGACCGGTCCCGACCGGGGCTCACGGCGCCTCCCCCGACGGTGCCGGGGCGCCAGGCGCAGCGTCTGCCTCTGCGTCGACCGCCGCCAGCAGCACGACCGCCGTGCACGCGATCCCCTCGCCGCGTCCGACGGCCCCGAGCCCCTCGGCCCGGGTGGCCTTGACGTTCACCGGGGCCCCGAGGACCGTGCCGAGGCGTTCGGCCATGGCGTCGACGAAGGCGGCGAGCCGGGGCTGCTCGGCGACCACCGTGCAGTCGCCGTTCACCGGCATCCACCCTGCGTCCCGCGCCCGGCCGACCACCAGTGCGAGGATGGCGAGCGAGTCGGCGCCCGCCCACCGCTCGTCCGTGTCGGGGGCGTGCCTCCCGAGGTCGCCGAGCCCGGCGGCGCCGAGCACGGCGTCGGCGAGGGCGTGGGCCAGCGCGTCGGCGTCGCTGTGGCCGACGAGGCCCCGCGCGCCCGGGCCGGTCACCTCGACACCTCCGAGGCGCAGCGGGCGACCGGGCTCGTCGGAGAACGGGTGGACGTCGAAGCCCTGGCCCACCCGGAGCAGCGGCACGCCGGGGCCCGTCCCGGCGCTCGGAGGGCTCGCCGGGCTCACCGGGCTGCCGCCAAGAGGGCCGCCGCCACGACGAGGTCGTCCGGGCCGGTCACCTTCACGTTCGTCGCCTCGCCGGGCACCACGACCACCGACCCGCCGGCCTGCTCGACGAGGGTGGCGTCGTCGGTCGCCTCGGGCTCGCCCTCGTGGGCCCGCCGCAGGGCGGCCGCCCGGAACCCCTGCGGCGTCTGCACGGCGACCAGGTCGGTGCGGTCGACCGCTCCGGCGAGGGTCGCGCCGTCCGTGCGCCGAAGCGTGTCGGCGATCGGCACCACCGGCACCGCTCCGTCGGCGTCGGCGTCGGCGAGGGCGGCCAGCACGAGGCGGAAGAGGGCCGGGGTGGCGAGCGGTCGTGCGCCGTCGTGGACGAGCACCACGTCGGCCGCCTCCGGCACCGCGGCGAGCCCGGCGCGGACCGACCCGGCGCGTGTCTCACCTCCGGGCACCACGGCGTCGGCGCCGGCGACGGCGTCGGCCCAGTCGGCGGGCAGCCCGGGGGCGGCGGGGACGACGACCACGACCCCGTCGGACACCGCACGGGCGGCTGCGATCGACCAGGCCACCAGCGGACGGTCACCCACCGTTTCGAACTGCTTGGGACCGCCGAAGCGGCGACCCGACCCGCCGGCCACCACCACGGTCCACACCGGACCGGGAGCGGTCAGGGCAGGGCCTCGTCGAGCCGGTGCTCGGCCGCCTCCTCGTCGACGCCGAGCGCGAAGGTGAGCTCCGACACCAGGATCTGCCTGGCCCGGCTGAGCATCCGCTTCTCGCCGGCCGACAGCCCCTTGTCCTTGTCGCGGATCGACAGGTTCCGCACCACCTCGGCCACCTGGTAGATGTCGCCGGAGCGGAGCTTCTCCGAGTGGTTCTTGTACCGCCGCGACCAGTTGGTCGGCATCCGCGCCTCCTTCTTGCGGAGGACGGCGAACACCTCCTCGACCTCCTCGTCGTTGATGACCTCGCGCAGGCCGACCCCTTCGGTGTTGTCGGCCGGGACCATCAGCGTGAGGTCGCCGTAGGCGAGCCGGAGCACGAGGTACTCCTGCTTCTTGCCGAAGGCCTCCTTCGTCTCGCGCCGCTCGACCACGGCCGCGCCGTGATGGGGATAGACGACCTTGTCACCGATGTCGAACACCGAGCCTCCTGGCGGTGGGCCCCGGTCGTGGGCGGGCGGGAGCCCCGAGACCTGCGGACGAGACCTCCCAGGGTACACCGTCGCCGCCTGCGCCGGGCCCTGACGACGGTCGTCCCGAGGGCCGAAACGGCCCCGTCACTGGTAGCGCTCGAGGATGCTGGCCTCGGCGAGGCGAGCCAGGCCGTCCTTGACCGAGCGGGCCTTGGCCTCGCCCACGCCGTCGACCTCCTCGAGGTCGTCGAGCGACGCCCGCATGATCTGGGGGAGGTTGGCGAAGCGGTCGACGATGCGGTCGATGAGCGCTTCGGAGAAGCGGGGCAGTCGGTGGAGGAGGCGGTAGCCCCGGGGCTCCACGCCCACCTGCGCCTCGGCCAGGCCCGGGGGGAAGGCCAGGACCTCGGAGACCCGTCGGACGTCGAGCAGCTCCTCCGACGAGAGGTCGGCGAGCAGCGCCACGGCGCGGTCGACGGCCTCGGCCCGGCTGACGGGCGAGGTGGGGGCGTCGTGGAGGTAGTCCTCGACCACGAGGCGCAGGGCCGGGGCCACGCCGTCCATCAGCTCTGCGAGCTGGAGGCGGACGAGGCGCCCGTCCTCGCCCAGCTCGATGACGTAGCCGGCGACCTCGCGGGCGATGCGGACGACCATCTCGGCGGCCTGCAGCACGCCGACCACGTCCCCGACCGCGACCGTGTCCTCGACCTCGAGCGTCGACAGGGCGCTCAGAGCCTGGTCGAACCGGCTGCGGAACCGCTGCAGGGTGGCGAGCGCCTGGTCGGCGCGGTCGCGCAGCCAACCGATGGGCTGCAGCCGGTACTTCTGGTCGTTCCGGTAGACCGTGATGACCGACATGGCGGCCGAGACCGAGATCACCGGCACGTCGATCGAACGGGCCACCCGCTCGGCGGTGCGGTGCCGCGTCCCGGTCTCGGTCGTGGGGATGGACGCCTTCGGCATGAGGTGGACGTTGGCCCGGGCGATGCGCCCGGCGTCCGGTGAGAGCACGATGGCCCCGTCCATCTTGGCCAGCTCGGAGAGGCGCTGCGGGCTGAACTCGGCGTCGAGCAGGAAGCCCCCCGAGCAGATGGCGAGCACGACGGGGTCGTCGCCCACCACCACGAGGGCGCCCCGCTTGGCCTGGAGGACGCGGTCGAGGCCCTCCCGCAGGGGACGGCCGGGGGCTGCGAGGGCCAGGGCGTCGCTCAGCGCGGAGCTCTGGGCCTTGCTCACGGGGCGATCGTACCTGGCCACGGAGCGGCGCCGGGCCCCGGTCCCTGCCCTTCGTGGCCGGCGCGACCGTCCCCGGTGAGCTCGAGCGCAGCCAGGGCGTCGGCGACGCTGTCGACCCGGACCAGCTCGACCCCGGCCGGCCCCGCGGGCGCCGACCTCGGGACGACGATGCGGCGCAGTCCCAGCCGGGCGCACTCGTCGAGCCGGCGGTCCAGCGCCGTGACCTGGCGGACCTCGCCGGCCAGCCCCACCTCGCCGACGGCGGCGGCATCGGCGGGAAGGGGGACGCCGGTCGATGCCGAGGCCACGGCCAGGGCGAGGGCGAGGTCGGCGGCGGGCTCGAGGATCCGGACGCCGCCGGCCACCGAGGCGAAGACGTCGACGCCGAGGGCGGGCAGGCGGGCGTGGCGGGCGAGGACGGCGAGGACCATGGCCAGGCGGCTGCCGTCGAGCCCCACCACGGACCGCTTGGGCTGGGCCTGGGCCATCGGGGTCACCAGCGCCTGGAGCTCGACGAGCAGCGTGCGCCGCCCTTCGACGGCGGGGAGGACGATCCCTCCGGGGACCCCGGTCAAGCGGTCGCCGAGAAGGAGGCGGCCGGGGTCGGCGACGGACGAGAGCCCGTGGTCGCCCATCTCGAAGAGGCCGAGCTCGCCGGTCGGACCGAAGCGGTGCTTGACGGCGCGCAGCAGGCGCAGGGAGTGGTGGCGGTCGCCCTCGAAGGCGAGGACGGTGTCGACGAGGTGCTCGAGCGTCCGGGGACCGGCGAGCCCGCCGTCCTTCGTGACGTGGCCCACGAGGACGACGGCGACGCCCTGGCGCTTGGCCAGTGACACGAGGCGGTCTGCCACGGCGCGCACCTGGGCGACCGAGCCCGGCGACCCACCCGGTCGACCTGTGTCGTCGGCGGTGCCGGCCGAGACGGCCTGCACGGAGTCGACGACCACGAGGGCGGCCTCGGCCGACACGACGGCGGCGGCGACGGCCTCGAGCTCGGTGGCCGCCAGCACGAGCAGCGAAGGGGGGACGGGCCCGAGACGCTCGGCTCGGAGGCGCACCTGGTGGGCCGACTCCTCGGCGGACACCAGCAGGACGCGTTGGCCGCTCGCCGCGCGGGACCGGAGCACCTGGAGCAGCAGGGTCGACTTGCCGATGCCCGGCTCGCCGCCGAGCAGCGTCACCGACCCCGGGACGAGCCCCCCCGACAGCACGCGGTCGAGCTCCCCCACCCCGGTGGGGACGGCGGCGGCGACCAGCGGGTCGACCGAGGCGAGCGGGACCGGCGGGGCGAGGTCGAGCGCGTCGACGGCGCGGACGAGGGGGTCGAGCGCCGACTCGGCGACGAGCGAGTTCCACTCGCCGCACGACGGGCACCGCCCGACCCACCGGGCCGTCGTCGCGCCGCAGTCGAGACAGCGGTGCCGTGTCGTCGTCCTGGCCACGCTCCCATGGTAGGGACGGCCTGTGCCACCCCCGGGGACCCTGCTCGCTCCGCGACGTGCCCGCTCCCCCCGAGGCGTACCCGACGCGTACCGGGCCCGGACGCGCCGATCGCCCCCGCACCGGGGGCGATCGGACGTCGAGGTGCGGGTCGGGACCCGGGCGTCACTCCGTGCCGGCGCCGCTCCCGGCCAGGGCGACGGGCGGGGGCTCGAAGCCCTCGATGGCCCGGAACGACAGCCGTCGCTCCCCGGCCACCACGGAGGTGTCACCGCGCTCGGCCGCCGTGCCGGCGTCCTCCTCGGTGATCGTCTCGACGTCGACGACGATCGTCTCGCCGACCCGGAACTCCTTCCACAGGATGCGCTCCGAGAGCGGGTCCTCGATGAGCTGCTGGATGGCCCGCCGCAGCGGCCGCGCCCCGAGCTGGGGGTCGTAGCCCCGCTCTGCGAGGAACAGCTTCGCCTCGGGGGTGAGCTCGAGGCCCAGCCCCTGCAGCTCGAGCTGCGTGGAGACCCGCTGGATCATCAGGTCGACGATCTGGACGACCTCTTCCTTCGAGAGCTCGTGGAAGACCACGACCTCGTCGATGCGGTTGAGGAACTCCGGCCGGAAGTGCGCCTTCAGGGCCTCGTTGACCTTGGTCTTCATCCGCTCGTAGGTGACGGCCTCCGACGACTTGGCGAACCCGACGGACGACTTGCGCAGGTCGGCGGTCCCCAGGTTGGACGTCATGATCAAGACGGTGTTCTTGAAGTCCACCGACCGGCCCTGGGCGTCCGTCAGCCGCCCGTCCTCGAGGATCTGCAGCAGCGCGTTGAACACGTCGGCGTGCGCCTTCTCGACCTCGTCGAAGAGGACGACCGAGAAGGGCTTGCGCCGCACGGCCTCGGTGAGCTGGCCACCCTCCTCGTAGCCGACGTAGCCCGGGGGCGAGCCGACCAGTCGGCTCACGGTGTGCTTCTCCATGTACTCGGACATGTCGAGCTGGATGAGGGCGTCCTCGTCGTCGAAGAGGAACTCCGCCAGCGTCTTGGCCAGCTCGGTCTTCCCCACGCCGGTGGGGCCGAGGAAGATGAACGAGCCGCTGGGCCGCTTGGGGTCCTTCAGGCCGGCACGGGTGCGGCGGATCGACCGCGCCAGGGCAGCGATCGCCGGCTCCTGTCCGATGACCCGCTTGTGGAGCTCCTCCTCCATCCGGAGCAGCTTGGCCGTCTCCTCCTCGGTGAGGCGGTAGACGGGGATGCCCGTCCAGTTCG
>CAZSYT010000132.1:0-5859 GCA_964610905.1 uncultured Acidimicrobiaceae bacterium | reverse complement strand
GACCCGATCGAGTTCCTCGAGGCGCTCAAGCTCGACCTCGAGCAGGACGAGGTCTATGTCTTCACCCCCAAGGGGAGGGTCATCGCGCTCCCGGCGAACGCCACGCCGGTCGACTTCGCCTACGCCATCCACACCGAGGTCGGGCACCGCTGCATCGGGGCCAAGGTCAACGGCCGGCTCGTCCCGCTGGAGACCCGGCTGTCCTCGGCCGACACCGTCGAGATCTTCACCTCCAAGTCGCAGACGGCCGGGCCGTCGCGCGACTGGCTGTCGATGGTCGCGTCGTCGCGGGCCCGCTCGAAGATCCGCCAGTGGTTCTCCCGAGAGCGCCGGGAGGACGCCAAGGAGATCGGGCGAGAAGAGCTGGTGAAGGAGCTGCGGCGGGAGGGGCTGCCCGTCCGGAAGCTGACCTCCGACCACGCTCTGGCGGAGCTGGCCGCCGCCATGAACTACGCGGACCTCGACACGCTGTTCGCCGCCATCGGCGACAACCGCGTGTCCGCTCGCGCCGTCGCCCAGCGCCTCCATCGCGACCTGCGGGGCGGCGTCTACGAGGAGCAGCTGCCCGTGACGGCGCGCGCCCAGCGCCTGTCGGCTCGCCCGAGCCGCCCGCACGCGGCAGGTGTCTACGTCGAGGGTCTGGACGACCTGATGGTCCGGCTCTCGCGCTGCTGCACCCCGGTTCCCGGCGACGAGATCGTCGGCTTCGTCACCCGCGGCCGAGGCGTGTCGGTGCACCGCGCCGACTGCGCCAACGCCGCAGCCCTGGCCAGCCGGTCGCGCGAGCGGCTCATCGAGGTCGAGTGGGACCACCGCTCCTCGGGCGTCTTCGTGGCGACCATCGAGGTCGTGGCCATCGACCGGTCGCGCCTGCTCGCCGACGTCACGAGCGTGGTCTCCGAGCACCACCTCAACATCGTCGGCGCCAACACGCAGACCGACGCCGACCGGATCAGCCGGATGCGCTTCGACATCGAGCTGGCCGACCCCGCCCACCTCGACGCGGTGGTCGGTTCCATCCGCCAGCTGGATGCCGTCTACGACGTCTACCGGATCCTCCCCGGCAAGAAGGACTGACGTCGCAGGTGACCGACGACACGCAGCCGGCGCGCGCCCCGAGCGGCACGCGCGACGTCCTCTTCCCCGAGTCGGCTCGCTGGGAGGCGCTCGTCGCCCGGTTCGCCACCCACGTGGAGGCGGCCGGGTACGGGCTCGCCCACACCCCGTTGTTCGAGGAGACGCGGGTCTTCCGGCGCAGCATCGGCGAGGGAAGCGACGTGGTGGGCAAGGAGATGTACGAGTTCGAGGACCGCGGCGGGCGCGCCCTGGCGCTGCGCCCGGAGGGGACGGCTCCGGTCGTCCGGGCGTTCGTCCAGCACCGGCCGCCCCTCCCCTGGAAGGCGTGGTACGTCACGCCCGCGTTCCGCTACGAGCGACCCCAGGCAGGGAGGTACCGCCAGCACCATCAGCTCGGGCTCGAGGCGTTGGGCACCGGTGACGCCGACCTCGACGTCGAGGTGGTGGCCCTGGCCCACGACTTCCTCGTCGGCGTCGGCCTCGCCGGCCTCGAGCTCAGGCTCCACTCGATGGGCGACCCGACGTGCCGGCCCGCCTACCTCGACGCGCTTCGCGCCTACCTGCGCCCCCGCCGGAACGAGCTCTGCGCGGAGCACGCCGAGCGCATGGAGGCCAACCCCCTGCGCGTCCTCGACTGCAAACGAGCCGAGTGCCGGGCGGCCACCGCGGAGGCGCCGCGGATGCTCGAGCACCTCTGCGAGGCGTGCCTGACCCACTTCGACCGGGTGCGCTCGGGGCTCGACGCCCTGGGCGTGCCCTTCGTCATCGACGGCCGGCTGGTCCGGGGGTTCGACTACTACACCCGTACCACGTTCGAGTTCACCGCATCGTCCCTCGACGCCGCGCAGAACGGCGTCGGTGGTGGCGGGCGCTACGACGGCCTCGTCGAGGTGATGGGCGGCCCGAGCACGCCGGGGATCGGCTTCGGCATCGGCATCGAGCGGCTCCTCCTCGCCTGCGACGCCGAGAGCGTCTTCGCCGCGTCCCCACCGGTCCTCGACGCCTTCGTCGTCGACGTCGCCGGGGGCGACCTCGCCCGCGACCTCACCGCGCAGCTGCGCCGAGCCGGCCTGCGCGCGGACCGGGCGTTCGACCACCGGTCGATGAAGGCGCAGCTGAAGGCGGCCGACCGCTCGGGGGCTCGTCTGGCCGTCATCGTCGGGCCCGACGAGGTCGCCGCCGGGGCGGTGACGCTCCGGCCCCTGCGGGTGCCCGGCGAGCAGGTCGCCGTGGCGGTCGGCGACGTCGAGGCCGCCGTGCGCAGCGCGGCCGGGGCGGCCGGGGCGGCCGGGGCGCCGGGCGCACCCGGTGCGAACGAGGACGACGAGGAGGAGGCCCGGTGACGTCAGGCCCAGCAGGCAGCGAGGCAGCGCTCCGGCGGTCGCGATCGGCGACGTCGATGCGGACCCACCTCTGCGGCGAGGTCGGCGAGGCGGACGTCGGGAGCGAGGTCCGGTTGTGCGGATGGGTCGCCCGCCGGCGGGAGCACGGAGAGCACCTCGCCTTCATCGACCTGCGGGACCACTCCGGGATCGTCCAGTGCGTGGTGCCGGGGCACGTGGAGGCACGCAGCGAGTTCGTCGTGTCGGTGACCGGGGTCGTGCGCGCCCGGCCGGAGGGAACGGTCAACCCGGACCTGGCCACGGGGGCCGTCGAGGTCGGGGAGTGCGCCGTCGAGGTGCTGGCGAAGGCGGACCCCCCTCCGTTCGCCGTCGACGACCGGGTCGAGGTAGACGAGGCCGTCCGTCTGCGCCACCGCTACGTCGACCTGCGCCGACCCCGGCTGCAGGCCAACCTACGCCTGCGGGCCCGGGTCGTGCGCGCCCTGCGCGAGGCGATGGACCGCCAGGGCTTCTGCGAGGTCGAGACGCCCCTCCTGTGGGCACCGACTCCCGAGGGCGCCCGCGAGTTCGTCGTGCCCAGCAGGCTCCACCACGGCTCCAGCTACGTGCTCCCGCAGAGCCCGCAGCTGGCCAAGCAGCTGCTCATGGTGGCCGGCCTCGACCGCTACTACCAGGTGGCCCGGTGCCTGCGCGACGAGGACCTCCGTGCCGACCGGCAGTTCGAGTTCACCCAACTCGACGTGGAAGCCTCCTTCGTGGGACAGGAAGACGTGCTCGCGTTCGTCTCCGAGGCCGTCCTCGACGCCGCCGAGGCGGCGACGGGGGAGCGACCGGGCACCGTCCCCCGGCTCACGTGGGCAGAGGCCATGGACCGCTACGGCACCGACAAGCCCGACCTGCGCTTCGGCATGGAGCTCGTCGACCTCACGGCCGTCTTCGTCGGCACGGCGGTCAAGGCGTTCGCCGCCCCGACCGTCAAGGCGCTCGTGGTCGCGGGCCAGGCGTCGGCCACCCGTTCCCGGCTCGACGCCCTGACCGGGCGGGCCAGGGAGCTGGGTGCCAAGGGCCTCGCCTGGTTCCGGGTCGGCGAGGACGGCACCCTCGACTCCCCGCTCGACCGGTTCCTCTCCGACGAGGAGCGAACGGGGCTGCTGGCCGCGACCGGTGCGAGCCCGGGAGACCTCGTGCTCGTCGTGGCCGACGAGCACCGAGTGGCCTGCACCGTGCTCGGCCAGCTCCGGGTCGAGGTCGGGGGCCGCCCCGTGCACGAGGGGCCGTACCGCTACGTGTGGGTGGTCGACTTCCCGCTCTTCGACGGCGTCGACGAGGCGGGGAACCCGATGGCCGCCCACCATCCCTTCACGATGCCGCACCCCGACGACCTCGACCTGCTCGAGCGGGACCCGCTCGCCGTGCGCTCCCAGGCCTACGACCTGGTCCTCAACGGGTGGGAGCTCGGCTCGGGCAGCGTCCGGATCCACCGGGGGGACGTCCAGTCGAGGGTCTTCGCCGCCCTCGGCATCGCCGAGGACGAGGCCGCTGCCCGCTTCGGGTTCCTGCTCGGGGCGTTCCGCACGGGCGCCCCGCCGCACGCCGGCTTCGCCGTCGGCGTCGACCGGCTGGTGGCGATCTTCGCCGGCGAGGAGAGCATCCGCGAGGTCATCGCCTTCCCGAAGACCCAGTCCGGGGCCGACCCGATGACCGGCGCGCCGTCGCCGGTCGCCCCGTCGGTCCTCGCCGACCTCGGGCTCGCCCCGAAGAGCTCGCGACCCGTCCGCCCGGCTGCCCGGGCCGAGGACAGTGCCGGCGGCCGCTGACGGTCCGCCGGTGATCCCGTGACCACGTGACGTCCGACGACCTCTTCACCCAGGCAGCCGAGGAACGACGGGCGGCGCGGGCACCGCTCGCCGCCCGGCTCCGGCCCCGGTCCCTCGACGAGGTGGTCGGCCAGCAGCACCTGGTCGGCCCCGGCGGGCCGTTCCGCGCCCTGGTCGAGCACGACCGGCTGAGCTCGACCATCCTGTGGGGACCGCCGGGGACGGGCAAGACGACCCTGGCCCGCCTGGTGGCCGACGCCACCTCCAAGGCGTTCGTGTCGCTCTCGGCGGTGACGGCCGGGGTGAAGGACGTGCGCGACGTGGTCGAGGGAGCCACCCGCCGGCTGGGGGAGCACGGGCAGGGCACGATCCTCTTCCTCGACGAGGTCCACCGCTTCAACCGGGCCCAACAGGACGCCCTGTTGCCGGCGGTGGAGGACGGCCTGGTCGTGCTCATCGGGGCGACGACGGAGAACCCGTACTTCAGCGTCAACGCGCCGTTGCTCTCGCGCTCGACCCTGTTCCGGCTCGAGCCCCTCGGCCTCGACGAGCTGGCCACCGTCGTCGGGCGTGCCCTCGACACCGAGGGTGCCACGGCCGACGAGGACGCCGTCCGCGCCCTGACCGAGAGCGCCGAGGGCGACGCACGTGCCGTGCTCACCACCCTCGAGGTGGCCCTCGCCCTCGCCGGCTCGGAGCCCGGGGCCGGCGAGGCCCTGCACGTCACCCGGGACCAGGTCGAGCGGGCCCGCCAGGCGCGGCTCGTCCACTACGGCGAGGACGAGCACTACGACCAGATCTCGGCGCTGATCAAGTCGGTGCGAGGCTCGGACCCCGACGCGGGGCTCTACTGGCTCGCCCGGATGCTCGAAGCCGGCGAGGACGCGAGGTTCATCGCCCGGAGGCTGGTCATCCTGGCCAGCGAGGACGTCGGCGAGGCCGACCCCCTGGCGCTCGTGCTCGCCGACGCCGCCGCCCGCGCCGTCGAGTTCGTGGGGCTCCCCGAGGCGCAGCTGAACCTGGCCCAGGCCGTCGTCCACCTGGCCGTCGCGCCCAAGTCGAACCGGGTGACGGTGGCGCTCGGGGCGGCGCGGGCGGAGGTCGCCTCGGGCCCCCGGGCCGACGTGCCGACCCACCTGCGCGACGCCCACTACCGGGGGGCGGCGGCGCTGGGCCACGGTGCCGGCTACCGCTACCCTCACGACTTCCCGGAGGCCTGGGTGGCCCAGGGGTACCGTCCGGCTGCCGTCGAGGGCCACGTCTACTACGAGCCGAGCGACCGTGGGCACGAGGCGACGATCGCAGAGCGGCTGGCCCGTCTGCGCACGGGGGGCGACGAGGAGCGGGGAGGCGCGGACGACCAGGGCGACGCCGGTGGCCGGCGGAGGGACGAGACCGCGCCCGGTGGCGACGGCGGTCACCGATGACCAGGGGCGGGACGACGACCGGGGAACGACGACGCGAGGTGGAAGCGACCGTGGGACATGTGGCACCGGCACGGGACCGGCGTGGTGCCCGGCCGCACCGGCGACGCGGTCGGTGGGCCCGCGCCGGCGCGCCGGCTGGCGCAGTCGTCGCGCTCGTCCTGGCCGTGGCGCCGCCGGTCGGCGCGGCGCCGGTCG
>CAZSYT010000131.1:0-5925 GCA_964610905.1 uncultured Acidimicrobiaceae bacterium | reverse complement strand
GGCGTCCATCACGGAGCGGACCGTCCGGATGAAGGCGTGGGTCTCGGGGAGGTTCTCGCCCGACGTCCCGTCACGCTGGTAGAGGAACGGGACGGCGTCGAGCCGGAAGCCGTCGAGGCCCATGTCGAGCCAGAAGCGGACCACGCCCAGCATGGCCTCGACCACCTCGGGGTTGTCGTAGTTGAGGTCCGGCTGGTGGCTGTAGAAGCGGTGCCAGTAGTACTGGTCCCGCTGGGCGTCGTAGGCCCAGTTCGACCGCTCGACGTCGACGAAGACCACGCGGGCCTCCGGCCAGCGCTGGTCGTCGTCGTTCCACACGTACCAGTCGGCCTTCGGGTTGTCCCGGTTCTGGCGCGACTCGAGGAACCAGGGGTGCTGGTCGCTCGTGTGGTTGATGACGAGGTCGGCGATGACCCGGATGCCGCGCGCATGGGCTTCCCCGAGGAGCTTGCGCAGCTCGTCGACCGTGCCGTACTCGGTGTGGACCGAGAAGTAGTCGCTGATGTCGTATCCGCCGTCACGGAGGGGGGAGGGGTAGAAGGGCAGCAGCCAGAGGCAGTCGACGCCCAGCCACTGCAAGTAGTCGAGCTTGGCGACCAGCCCCGACAGGTCTCCGGTGCCGTCGTCGTTGCCGTCGAAGAAGCCCCGGATGAAGACCTCGTAGAACACGGCCCGCTGGTACCAGCGCGGGTCGTCGGCGGCGTCGGGTAGCGGGCCGATGGCCGCGGGCGCCTGCGGCGCCACCGGCTCCGCCAGACCGGCGAGCTCGGGGGCGACGGGGACGTCCCCGACGGCCAGCTCGACCGGCTCGACAGGCTCGACCCGACCCGACGTGCCGTGCTCGGCCGTGCTCCCGTCCGTGGTCACGGTCGCAACCTAGCGGACGTGCTGTCGGGGTCCTGCCGTGACGAGCGGCAGGTCAGTCCCGCGCCGCGACGACGGCGTCGAGGAGCCGGTCCGCCGCCTCGTAGGGGTCGACGGAGCCCGCCACGAGCTCGTCGGCGAGGTCGGCGAAGGACGCCCCCTCCCGTAGCTCGCCGACACGCTCGCGCAGCCGAGCGAGGAGGACCTGTTCGAGCTCGTGCTCGGCCCGCTGGCGCCTGCGTGCCTCCAGCTGGCCCGAGCCGACCAGGTGCGCCCGGTGGCGCTCGACGGCGTCCCACAGCGCGTCGGTCCCCTCGCCCGACGCGGCGACGGTCTCGACCACGGGGGGTCGCCAGTCGCCGGGGGCGGTGAGATCGAGCATGAGCTCGAGGTCGCGTCGCGTCTCCCTCACGCCGGGCCGGTCGGCCTTGTTGATCACGAAGCAGTCGGCGATCTCGAGGAGGCCGGCTTTGTTCGCCTGGACGGCGTCGCCCCACCCGGGGTTGACGACCACGACCGTGGTGTCGGTGGCACCGGCCACCTCGACCTCGACCTGGCCGACCCCCACCGTCTCGACGAGGACGACGGGCAGCCCCACGGCGGAGAGGACCCGGAGCGCGTCCGGGACGGCGACCGCCAGGCCGCCGAGGTGGCCACGGGTGGCCATCGAGCGGATGAACACGTGCTCGTCGAGGGCGTGGCCCTGCATGCGCACGCGGTCACCGAGGATGGCGCCCCCGGTGAACGGGGAGGACGGGTCGACGGCGAGCACGGCGACGTCGTGGTCGCCGCCAGACGGGGCCGCGCCGTCGGCCGGGGCCGCGCCGTCGGCCGGGGCCGCGCCGTCGGCCGGGGCCTCGTTCCCGAGACCGCGCCGTCGGGCGATCGCGATGAGGCGGTCGGTCAGGGTGGACTTCCCGGCACCGGGGGCGCCGGTGATCCCGATCGTGTAGGCGTCGCCACCGCCTCGGTACGCACGTGCGGCCACGGCCCGCGAGGCGGCGCCCCCGCGCTCGACCAGGGTGAGGAGCCGGGCGAGCGCCACCCGGTCGCCCGCGGTGGCGGCGGCGAAGAGGGCGTCGGGGTCGCGGGTCGGGCGGGCGGACATCGGGTGCCGAGCGTACCCGGCGGCGTCGACCGGGGGAGCGGGGCGTCCGTGCTCCGGTTGCGCCCGCTCGCCCCGACGCCGGTCAGCCCCGCAGCACCTTCGCGCCCAGGGAGGCCAGGCGGCCGTCGAAGTCCTGGTAGCCCCGGTCGACGTGGTGGGCGTCGGCGACCACCGTCTCGCCGTCGGCCACCAGCCCGGCGAGGACCAGGGCGGCGCCGGCGCGGACGTCGAGGGCGCGCACCTCCGCACCCGACAGCCCCTGGACGCCGCGGACGACGGCGTGGTGGCCCTCCGTGCGGATGTCGGCGCCCATCCGGCGGAGCTCGTCCACGTAGCGGAAGCGACCGAAGAAGAGGTTCTCGGTGACGATCCCGACGCCGTCGGCGAGGGTGAGCAAGGTCACCATCAGGGGCTTGTAGTCGGTCGCGAAGCCGGGGAACGGCAGCGTGGCGACGTCGACGGCCCGGAGGCGGTCGGCCGGGTCCCGCCGGGCCCGGAGGCCGTCGGGCCCAGACGACACCTCGATCCCCGCGCACGCGAGCTTGCGCAGCAGCAGCTCCATGTGCTCGGGACGCCCGTCCTCGACCAAGACGTCGCCGCCGGCGAGGCCGGCCGCCACCAGGAAGGTGGCCACTACGAGCCGGTCGGGCACCACCCGGTGGGTGGCCGGGTGGAGCGCCTCGACACCCTCGACCTCGAGCCGGGACGTGCCCTCACCCGAGATCTTCGCGCCCATCGACCGCAGGAAGGCGGCGAGGTCGCAGACCTCGGGCTCGCGGGCCGCGTTCTCGATGACCGTCGTGCCCTTGGCCAGGGTCGCCGCCATCATGAGGTTGTCGGTCGTCGTGTGGCTCGGGTAGTCGAGGACGATGCGCGTGCCGACGAGCCGCGGCCCGGCGGCGCTCGACGCCACCGTCCCCTCGATGAACCCGTGACTGGTCGCGAAGTGCGTGCCCATGTCGGCGAGTCCGTTCACGTGGAAGTTGATCGGCCGCGAGCCGAAGTCGTCGCCGCCGGGCATCGACAACCTCGCGTGGCCGCAGCGTGCGAGCAGCGGCCCGAGCACGACGATCGAGGCGCGCATCTTGTCGACGAGCTCGTAGGGGGCCTCGGGGGCGAGCCCGTCCACCGCCGGGACCTCCACGAAGAGGGTGTCTTTCGAGCGATCGACGCGCACCCCGAGCGCCCCCAACATGTCGGACATGATCTGCACGTCGACGATGTGCGGCACGTTGCGAAGCTCATGGCGCCCCTCGGCGAGCAGGCACGCGGCCATCAGCTTGAGCGCCGAATTCTTCGCGCCGCCGGCCTTCGCCACACCCTCGAGGGGACCGTTCGGACGGATGACGAGCCGGTCCACGGCCCCATTATCGCCAACTATGGTCGAGGCCGTGGTGAGACAGCCTGAGGCGCCTGACCGCAACCTGGCCCTCGAGCTCGCCCGGGTGACCGAAGCCGCCGCGATGGCGGCCAGCCGGTGGATGGGCCTGGGCGACAAGGAGGGCGCCGACGACGCTGCGGTCAACGCGATGCGCGTCGTCCTCTCGACCATCTCCATGGACGGCACCGTCATCATCGGCTAGGGCGAGAAGGACCATGCTCCGATGCTCTACAACGGCGAGCGCATCGGGGACGGATCGCCGCCCATGACCGATGTCGCGGTCGACCCCATCGACGGCACGACGCTCGCCTCGCTCGGCAGAGGCGGTGCGCTCTCGGTGATCGCGGTCTCAGAGCGCGGGACGATGTTCGATCCGGGACCATGCTTTTACATGGAGAAGATCGCGGTCGGGCCCCGCGGCGCGGGCTCCATCGACATCACCAGGTCGACGACCGAGAATCTGCGCTCGCTCGCGAGCGCGCTCGGGCGACCGGTGCGCGATCTGACCGCGGTGATCCTCGACCGACCCCGCCACATCGAGCTCATCGCCGAGGTCCGGGCGACGGGCGCCCGCATCCGCCTCATCACCGACGGGGATGTCGCCGGCGCCATCGCCACCGGACGCTCGGACACCACCGGTGCCGACGTGCTCCTCGGCATCGGGGGGACGCCCGAGGGCGTCCTTGCGGCGGCGGCGCTCAAGTGCATGGGGGGCGAGATCCAGGGCCGGTTGTGGCCGCGCAACGACGAAGAGCGGCGGGCTGCCATCGACGCCGGCTATGACCTCGACAAGGTGTTGTCGACAAACGACCTGGTAGGAGGCAATAATTGCTTCTTCGCAGCGACCGGCATCACCGATGGCGACCTGTTGCGGGGGGTCCGCTACCTGGAGGGCGGCGGTGCCTCCACGGACTCGTTGGTGATGCGCTCGCGCTCGGGGACGATCCGCAGGATCGACGCCATCCACCCCCTGCACAAGCTCGCCGAGTTCAGCTCCATCCCCTTCTCCTAAGCCGAGCCAGCCCCGCCGATCGGGGCGCCGAGGTTTGGGCCGCTCCGGCCTCGTCGCGCGAGAGCGCCGACAAGGAGGCCCGCGTGAGCTTCCAGCGGGTGGTCACCTGAGGGAAGTTGATCGCCCCGGGCGTGGTCTCGTGGCTGAAGAGGTACGTGAACCCGGCTCGCTGCAGCGTCCGGTTCGGCGCAACGTTGAGGGCGTTGGGCTCGCAGAAGAGCACCTCGAGCTCGAAGAGATCGAGGTACAAGGCGGCCGATCGCCCTACGAGCTCGCTGCCGATGCCGAGGTGGCGCAGTGACGGCTCGACCACATGGAGGTGCATGAAGGCCTCGGCTCCGAAGGCGATCCGGTCGAGGGAGCTGAAACCGACGCGGCGGCGGTCGAGCTCCCAGAGGACGAAGAAGGATTCCCGCTCCGAGAGCGGGCGTGCGTAGTCGACCTCGCACATCCGCCTCCAGCTCGAGGGGTCCGGCAGCAACGCACGGTCGACCCCCAGCATGCGCAGGTGTTCGTCCGAGGACCCGTGGAAGTAGTCGATCCGGTAGTCGACCTCCTCGAGGCGCATCGCACGCACGGACAGCCGCTGCGGATCCATCGCGACGAGGCTATTGCCCCTCGCCGGTCTGGGAGGCGGCTCGGCTGACGCTTCGGATCGGCCTCTCGGCTCGCTCAGCTCTGCGCTTCGGCCGCTGCGAGGCGCAGCTCGGCACGCGCGAGGTCCGCTGCGGCCCGCGCCTCGGACTCCTCGACCTCGGCTCCCTCGCCGCCGGGCGCGGTTCGCCCCTGGCCGACGCGCTCCTCGGCATCCTGTTTCGCTCGGCGGGCCCGGTCGACATCGATCTCCTCAGCGAGCTCGGCGATGGAGCTCAAGAGCGTCACCCGGGTGGCCAGCGAACCGGGGGGTTCTGCGTCTTCTTGGGGGCCGGTGTCGACCTGCAAGAACCCCCCATGGACGGCCAGACGCACCGGCTCACCGTCCACCGGGTCCACCCGCACGACCCACGGCACGAGGGCGGCCACGAGCGAGGTGTGACCGTCGAGGACTGTCATGTCACCCTCGGTCGTCCGCAGCACGAGCGCCTGCGCGCTCGTGTCGACGAGAAGCCGGTCGGGGGTGACCACCTGCAGGTCGAATCCGTCGGCCACTAGTCATCGCCACCCTGGATGGTCCGGGCCTTCTCCAGGACCGATTCCACCCCGCCGACGTTCAAGAACGCCTGCTCGGGAACGTTGTCGAGATCGCCGTTCACAAGCGCCTCGAACGACTCGACGGTCTCGCTGACCGGCACGTAGAGGCCGGGCACGCCGGTGAAGACCTCGGCCACGAACATCGGCTGGGACAAGAAGCGTTGGATCTTGCGCGCCCGGTTGACGGTGACCCGGTCCTCCTCGGAGAGCTCGTCGAGCCCGAGGATCGCGATGATGTCCTGGAGCTCGCGGTAGCACTGGAGCACGGCCTGGACGCTGCGCGCCACCTGGTAGTGACGGTCACCCACGATCTCGGGGGCCAAGATGTTCGAGGTCGAGGCCAAGGGGTCCACGGCCGGGAAGATCCCG
>CAZSYT010000130.1:0-5944 GCA_964610905.1 uncultured Acidimicrobiaceae bacterium | reverse complement strand
AGGAGGTCGCCGAGGCCGCTCACCAGGGCGGCCAGCTGGTCGCGGGTCATGCGCCGGCTCCGCTGGCGGGTCGATCGCTCCAGCTCGACCTCTGCGGCAAGTCGCTCGACTTGGACCTCGGCGATCCAGGCGCTCACGACCGCCGGGTCGGTGCCGGCCTCGAGGGCGGCTCGGTATCGGGCGAGGCGGGCGTCGCACTCGGTCAACCGTCGACGAGCGGCCTGGCCCTTGGCCGGGCCGGCATCGTCGGTCGATGAGGCTGCGGCTTCCAGTGCGTCGAGGGTGGTGTCGAGTTGGCCGGGGTCGAACACCTGGGCCAGCCAGCCGTCGAGCGGCCCGAGGATCTGGTCCTCGCGCACGTAGACGTTCTTCGGGTGGTCGAGCTCGTTGGCGATGGCGTACTCGCTCGGGTAGCGGCAGCGGTAGTGGGCTCGTCCGTGGTTGGCGCTTCCCTGCATCTTGCGCTGGCAGAGGGCGCAGACGACGAGACCGTGCAGCGCGAACGGCTGGGAGCTGGGCCGTGGCTTGCGCACTACCGGGCGCCGGCGGCCCGCCGCGGCGACAGCGCGCGCCGCCCGGAACTGCTCGTCGGTCACGAGCGGCTCGTGGGTGAGCGTCTCGGAGACGATCCAGGCGTCCTCGTCGTTCCAGCGCATCTTGCTGACGTGGCCGAGCGCGACGTCGTCGACGTCGAGGAGCACCTCGTCGCGGCGCTGGCGGTTCCACACCTGGCGTCCGGTGTAGCGGGGGTTGGCGAGGATGGTGCGCACCGCCATCTTCGACCAGGCGAGACCCTGCCGATGAGGATTGCGGGCCCGGTCGTGGGCGGAGGGGCAGGCGATGCCGTCACGAGTCAGCCCTTCGGCGATGGCGTACAGGCCACGGCCGGCGAGGTACTCGTCGAAGATGCGGCGTACCACCGGAGCCGCGTCCGGGTCCGGCTCCGGGCGGTGGAGGCGCTGGCCCACGGCCGCCTTGCCCGGGTTGGGGTGCGGCCCCACGTCGGCGAGGCGGTAGCCGTAGGGCGGTCGGCCACCGAGGAAGCGCCCCTCGGTGCGGGCCTGGGCGGCCATGGCAGCGCGGACGCGGATCTTGATCCGGTTGCGCTCACCCTTGGACATCCCGCCGTAGAGCGACATGACGAGGTCGTGGGCGTCCGAGCCCGGGTCGATGGCGCCTCCCACCTCGGGAACCCACAGCTCCACCCCGTAGTGGACGAAGACGGGGAAGGTCAGGCCGAACTGGTTGCCGTAGAAGGCGCGGGCAGGCTCGCCGATCACGACCGCTTCGAAGCCGCGGTCCGGCCGGGCCAGCGCGTCGAGGAGCGATGCCGCCTCGGGGCGGCGCTTCCACGGCAGCGAACGTGACCGGCCGATGTCGAAGTACTCGGCCACGACCACACCGCCGACTGGCTCGATCAGCCCACGGGAGCGGGAGAGCTGCCAGCCCTTGGACGACTCGGGGTCCTGCTGGTCCTCGGTGGACACCCTCCCGTAGAAGGCGAAGCGCTTCACGCTGCTCTCCTCGTCTCATCCGGCCGGTCGTCGCGGTCCCCCGAGGTTCTACCTCCACGGATCCTGGTGGCGGTGCCGGCGTCGTCGGAGGGCAGTCGCTCCGCTTCGAGAGGAGCCCGCGCCGGTTCGGCGGCCCGGAGGAGCAGGCGGAGCAGGGCGGCCGCGGCGTCCGGCGTGAGGCGAGGGGGTGCCGGCGGGAGGACGACGGCCAGACCCGGATGTGCGGGAGTCTGCCCTTGGGGGCGGCGGTCGCCCGTCGCCGACGACAGGCCGCCGTGGGCCGACGTCGGGCGCCCGGTGGCGGCTGAGCGGCAGGGCGTGCCGGCCGAGGGGACGTCGCGCTCCGGAGCGCCGCGTCGGTGGGGTGGCCGCCGGGCGGCCGTCACCGGCCCGCAGCGCGCCGCATCGGACCCGTCCCCAGCGCGGCCAGGTGGCGTCGGCCGCCGGCCGCGTCGGTGGGAAGCCACACGGCGTCGCAGGGCGGCGCTCCCTCGCACGCGGTGGCGACCGGGACGGGCGCGCCGGCGAGCGCCTTCCGAGCGGCGGCCTCACGCTTGGTGCCGGTGAAGCAGAACAGCACCCAGAACGGGTCCCGGGCGGCAGCGGCGAGGGTCGCGTAGCCCTCGAGCTTGGCGACGAGGCGGGAGTGGGTCTCGGTTCCCCGGTCGTACTCGAGGAAGAAAGCGACCTCCACCCCGGCGTCCTGCCAGACGCCGTAGCCGTCAGGACGCACGACCTCGCCCCAGGTCGCCAGGCAGCGTCGCTCCGGCCACCAGACCCGCAGGTCGACGCCGGGGCGCCCTCTTGCCGCACCGAGCAGGGCGCAGAAGAAGCCGTTGACCCCGACCCGGTGGGCGAGCTGGCTGCTGCCGGCGAGCCCGAGCGCCCGGTCGCGGCGCCAGTGCAGCTCCTCGATCTCCACCCCGCGCTCGGCGGCGACAACCATGGCGCCGATGGCGTCGAGCACCCAGTGGTTCGGCGCGGTGCCGACGCGGCGGAACGGCCGGAACCGGTCGAGCACTCGGAGGCGGTAGAGCGTGGCCAAGCGATGGCGAGCGGAGATCGGGCTGTCGAAGGCGACGGTCGCGAGCTGCGCGGTCGTCAGCACCCGGTGCTCGGCCAGGAGCGCGCAGATGGAGCGATCCCGGTCGGTCAGGTGGCGAGCGGCCGCGGTGACGAGGTCGTCGGAGAGGCGCACACGCGCCCGGCCGGGGTCGGAAAGGGAAAGAGATGAAGGAGATGCATGCGAAGTCGGAGGAGTCATCGTCCGGGTCATGCGGCGTCGTCACCGGCGGGTTCGACAAGGGAGAGCCCCGGCAACTTGAAGCCGTCCGGGCCAGCGTCCGGGGTACCGGCCGCTGATCGTCCGCCCCACCCGCCCTCGGCGCGGAGCTGCAGGGCTCGTCGTTCCTGATCCGACAGGCCGAAGGTCTTGCGGGAGCGCTCCCGGACCAGCGCCGCCTTGCCCGGGACGGCCGCTGGCGCGGGACGGGTGCGCAGCGTGAAGGCGGCGCTCTCCTCGCCGTCGACCACCAGGCGAGCGGCGGCCTGGTAGGCGCCGAGATGCGAGAGGTCGTGAGCGGTGAGGTCCGGCGCCACGGCGCGCTCCAGGCGGCGGGCGTCCTCGGGCGAGCACGAGAGGATGATCTTCGAGCGGGCATTGGCCGACACGGCGTCGGCCAGGTCGGCGGGGAGCTGGGTGAGGTGCTGGTGGGCCAGGACGAGCCCGAGCCCGTAGGCCCGCGCCTCGGCCAGGACGTCGTCCAGGCTGCCGGGGAGCGCGAGGAAGTTCTGGCACTCGTCGAGGTAGAGACCGCACACGCGTCCCCACCGCCCGCCGCGTGCCCGGGAGCTGACGGACTGCCAGACCTGGGCGACGAGGAGGGACCCGAGGAGCCGGGTCGACTCATCGCCGAGGACACCCTTGGGCAGCCGGCACAAGAGGACCCCACCGTCGAGGACCTTGTCAAGCGAGAAGCTGGACGTGCCCGTACCCACCACGGCCCGCACAAACGGTCGGAGCAGGAAGGCCCGCAGCTTGTTGGTCACCGGGCCGATCACGGCCGAGCGTGCCCCCTCCGACAGCCCGTCGTACCAGCGCCAGAAGCCTCGGAGCACCGGGTCCTTCACCGCGACCACGAGCGGCGCTCGGTAGAGCGGGTCGCCGAGGAGCTTGGGGACCTGGGACAGGTTGGCGCCGGGATGCTGGCGCAGGGTCAGGCACGCGGCGCGCAGGATGTCGTCGGTGCGTGGTCCCCAGGCCGACTCGAAGAGGCGGTGCATGATCCCGACCACCTGGTCGACCACGAGGTGGACGTCGGTGCCGGCGAGCACGTTGAGCGTGGGCGGCTCGGGGTCCTCGGCGTCGATGACGACCGTGCGGTCGCTCGCATGCTCGGGGAGGCGGTCGAGGACGTCCTCGACGAGGGCGCCCTTGGGGTCGATGACCACCGTGCCCCTCCCGCTGGCGATGTCGCCCAGGACGAGGTTGAGCAGCAGGGTCGACTTGCCCGAACCGGTCGCGCCCAGCAGGTGCAGGTGGTGACAGGCGTCGGCCGGCGCGAGGGCCACCGGTCGGCGAGATCCGGTCTCGGCGTCGCCGAGGATCTTGCCCTCGCGGTGGATCTCGGGCGGGGGCGCGACGCTGCGGGCCCCGGCACGGGACACGCCGGGGACGTCGCGGTCGAGCGGCAGGTGGGCCAGCGCGGCGACCTCCGGGGCGGAGTACAGGTCGCCTCCTTGGAGCCGGGCTGACCCGATCGCTCTGTCGGGGTGTCGAAGGCGGCGAGCGATAAGGGTGTTCTCCGCCGCGTACTCGGCGAACGCGGCGCAGATCGCCCGTGCACGGCCGCGCAGGTGTCGCTTGGCGCGGTGCCCGGTGACACCTGACGAGACGACGACCCGGATGGCGGCCTCGAAACAGGGGCGCTGGACCTTCTGGCGAGCGGCGCGCAGGTCCGGGTGGGGCCGGTCGCTCCGGCGTGGCCCGGTGCGTGCCGGCATGGAGCCGCCAGGGGTGATGAAGTCGAGGATCCCGTGCACGATCGGCCCAACCAGGCGGAGAGCGGGCCTCGGCGCTGCGATCCCCTGCAAGCCGAGCACGGCCCGTTGGGCGTTGGCATCGCGACGCCGGGATGCGGGCCGGGCCACGACCTGCACGACGACTTCGTCGTCCTCGTGGAGCTCGGCGGCGGCGCCGAGCACGGAGCGAAGCGGATCGAGTGGGTGGTCGGTGGCGATCGGCAGCCACTGGGCGCGAGCCAGGCGGAGCCCGTAGCCAGCGGACGCTCGGTGCCCTCGATCCGTTGGGGTCAGCTCGGAGGCCAGGACGCTCGCCCCGGGCCACGCAGCCGTGATCGCCCGACGCACATGGTCGGCCATCGGTTGAGGTGCCGAGATGGTGAAGCGGGACCGCTCGCCGATTGCCCGGATCTCGAAGGCGACTTGGTGGCGACCGTAGAGGACGGCCCGCCAGCACGGGCGCAGCAGGGCGTGGAGGTTGGTCCAGAAGACCTCTGCGCTCCCCGGGTCGACGACCGGGGGCGGGCGGAGCTCCAGGCGCACGACGCCCGCCGCGACGTGCCGTGCCCGCCACCGGGCGAGCAGCACCTGGCCGATGATGGCAGCGGCGAAGAGGGCTGCGACGGGTGGGCCGAGGCGGCCGAGGACGAACCAGCCTGCGTGGGCCAGCAGGTGTCCAAGGTCGTGCAGCGCAACCTGCGGATGCAAGAAGAACCGCGCCAGCGGACCGTGCAAGCTCGGCGAGGGCGGCAGCGACGTGTCAAGGAGATGGGGAGCTTCCGGTGGAGGGGTCACGTCCAGGAGTCCTTTCGCCCGGGTGGGTCGAGACGGGGGCTGGTTGGCCGGTGGAGCACCGTCCGCCTTAAGAACACGGGGTGCAAGCCCGGATTTCGCCGATTTGTCGCGGATGTGAGACAACGGGAGTACGCTCAGGCCCGTGAACAGCCAGTTCGTGACGGAGCGGGACACGGCAGTGCTGGCCGAGCAGGCGGGCGAGGCCACCAATGCCATGGTCCGGTGGGGCCTGGCCGCCCAGGCGGCCAGCGACGTGCCCGAGCGCCTGCAGGCGCTCGCCGCCGCCCGGCGCCAAGCCGAGCTGGCCCTCCACCAAGCCGTGTGGTCGGCGGTGTGGGCCCGACCCCATCGCCATCCTTGGCGCGAGATCGCTCCGCTGGTCGGCATCCCGTGGCAGACGCTCTACCGCCGCTACCGGCAACCGCCCGAGCGGCTTCCGCGCGCGAACCGGGCTAGCGACTCTCACGGCACCGTCGGGCCGGGTATCGAGTAGACGGTCGTGTCGACGCCCCGCTCTTCGGCGACGCCTGGACCTGCAGAAGTAGCGTGAGCGCGATGTCGGGGCCGCTGGAGAAGGACACGTGTCGTGACTACGTCGTGCCGCGCCTCGATGC
>CAZSYT010000129.1:0-5971 GCA_964610905.1 uncultured Acidimicrobiaceae bacterium | reverse complement strand
GTGATGTGAGTCAACGAATCCCCTTCCCGGGCAATTTGACGTGAGTCAACGGGGCCCGAAAGCAAAGACGATCTGGTGACGCATGCCTCGCCCCACGGTCGCACCGGCCCCGAGCCCTCCGGGCCCGGGGCCGCCCGTGGCCCACGTGCGCACGGCCGGCACCAGCTCAGTCCTCCAAGACCACCTCGGCGCCCGGGTCGAACGGCGGAACGTGGACGAGCACCACCACGGCTCCACCGTCGACGGCGCAGTACGAGAAGCGTCGGCCGGCGGGGATCCGCACCAGGTCGCCGGTGGCGACCTCGGCCACCTGACCGCGTACCTCGAAGCGCAGCCGGCCCGAGAGCACGAGGTACGTCTTCGCGCACCGCACGCTGTAGGCGGGCGGGTGGGCGGTGCCCTCGGGGACGTGCACGACAGCCACCGAGCAGTCCGCCCCCCGTCCGGCGCCGTAGTCGGTCACCTCGAGCGCGCCGAAGGCGAAGGCGTCGAGGTCGGCACCACGGACGACGTCGACCTCCGGCGGTCCGCCAGGCGCGGCCGGAGGGACCGGACCGTCGGTCGTCACCGGCCACCGTCCCTGGCCCGGACGCCTGCTCCGAGGTGCGCGACGAACCATGGCGACTCGTGGTGGTCCCGGGCCCCGGGCGACGGCTCGGCGCCCGGGTCGAGCTTGTGGAGGAGCGCGGCGAAGGTGCGGTGGTCGCGCTGGCTGCCCACCTTGACGCCGTGACGCACGAGCAGGGCGGCGCACACGCCCATTCCGGCCTGGTGGACCCCTTGCGACCGAGCACCGCGGTAGATGACCTGTGAGCCACAAGCCGCGCTGACGTCGGTCAGCAGCGCCAGGTGGACGCGGTTGTGGCCCGCCACGGCGACCATGGTGTCGGCGGCCCGCAGCATGGGCTCGGTCCAGTCGTCGCCTGCGTCGCTCACGACTCGGGCCCTTCCGTCGAGGACGTCGGCGCCCGTCCCCCCGTGGATGTCCGGGGTCCGCCTCGGCGTCCCGAACACCAGGTCCTCGGGGCAGAAGGCGATCACACGCACGTCGGGCCGGTCGAGGATCCGGGCGAGGTGCGGGAAGGGCGCACCGTAGGTGCTCCCGTCGACCCCGCAGCCGACCCCCGTCAGGCAGGCGCTGACGAGCAGCCGGAGCGGCGACGACGGCGTGAAGGCGGGCAACGCCCGGATCTCCGCCTCGGTGGGGAGGTGCGCTGGGGCTGCCGGGGCCCGCCGAGCCGTCGCCACCCCGTCATCTTGCCGCACCGGGAGGGGCGTTCCCAGGCGGAGAGCGTCGAGGCTCGGACCGGGTGGTCGGCCCCTGGTCCGGCCAGGGCCCGAGACGCCCGTCCCCCAGCCCGGCTGCGTCGCCGACGCTCGTTTCGCGACGTGCCCGACTGCCTACAGGTCGACCTCGACGGCGAGCCCGTCGGGGTCGCCGGCGTGGCGGGCGACCACCAGGCGGTGCCGTCCGGCAGGCGCCCGCCAGGCGTGCCGGGCCGGATCGCGGGTGGCGAGCCGGTCGAGGGGGACGTGGACGGTCACGGGGCGTTCGGCTCCGGCGCCGACCTCGACGCGACGGAACCCGACCAGCCGAGCGGGTGTCTCGGGGTCGGGCAGCTCGGCGTACACCTGGACGACGTCTGCGCCGTCGCGCCCGCCGGTGTTGCGGACCGTCGCGGACACCGTCACGCCGTCGCCGTCGACCGACACGGCCGCCTCTCCCAAGGCGAACGTCGTGTACGACAGCCCGTAGCCGAACGGGAAAGCCGGGGCCCGCCCGGTCCTCGCCAGGTGCCACCACCCGTGCCAGCGGTCGTAGCGGGCCGTGGTGGCGTCGCGGTCGAAGGCGGGCAGGTCGGCCTCGTCGACGGGCACCGAGAAGGGCAGCCGGCCCGACGGCTCGACGGCGCCGACGAGCACGTCGGCCAGCCCCGGCCCAGCCTCGGACCCGCCGTAGAAGGCGTGCACGACGGCGGGGACGTCCCCGGCCCACTCGCTCGCGACGATGGCGCTCCCGCCCTGCAGGACGACGACGGTGCGAGGGTTGGCGGCGACAGCGGCCCGGACGAGCTCGACGTCCTCGGGGTGCAGGCGCAGTGAGGCCCGGTCACCCCCCGTGCTGAACCCGGCGGCACGCTCGCCGAGGCGCTCGGGCTTGGCGGTGGGCACCACCGTGGCGAGCGACGCGGTGTAGCGCTCGACCACCGTTGGCTCGTCCGCTTCGGGGAACAGCTCGCCGAGGGCCGGGTCGGTGGCGCCGATGTACTCGCCCTCGTCGAGGTGGGTGCACCCGACCACCACGACGGCGACGTCGGCCCCGGCCGCCACCGTCGCTGCCCGTGCGACGTCGGTGCCGTCGTCGTGGACGACGTCGGCCACGACAGCGGCGAGCCCGTCGAGGACGGTCTGGCACTCGAGGTCCCAGACGTCGCTCGAGCCCCCGTCTCCGAGGTTCACGGTTTCGGCCAGGCGTCCGACGACGGCCAGGCGCCCCTCGGGGGCGAGCGGCAGCACCGGCGTGCCGTCGACCGTGTCGTTGCGCAGCACCACGACCGAGCGAGCGGCGACCTCCCTCGCCAGGCGGCGGTGCTCGGGAGAGCCGAGAACGGCGCGTGAGGGCGCCGGGGCCGACAGCACGTCGTCGAAGCGCAGCAAGGTGGCGACGAGGCGGACCACGGACGCGTCCACGTCGTCCCACGAGGCTCGCCCTTCCTCGAGGGCGGCCGGTAGGTGGCGGGCGCGCACCATGCGGTAGGGCATCTCGACGTCGAGGCCGGACGCCAGCGACACCGTCGCGTCGCGCAAGCCGAAGATCCAGTCGCTGATGACGAAGCCCGCGAACCCCCACTCGCCCCGGAGCACGTCGGTGAGCAACGCCCGGTTCTGGCCGCACCACTCGCCGTTGACCGAGTTGTACGCCGACATCACCGACGCGACACCTTCGTCGACGACTCGGCGGAACTGCGGCAGGAAGACCTCGTGGAGGGCGACCTCGTCGACCTCGACGTCCACGGTGAAGCGGGCGTTCTCCATCGAGTTGCAGGCAAGGTGCTTCACGCACGCGAGCACGTGCCGCTGCAGGCCGCGGGTGGCGGCGGCGGCGAGCTCGCCCACGTGGAACGGGTCCTCGCCGTAGGTCTCCTGGGCGCGCCCCCACGCAGGATGGCGCAGGAGGTTGACGCACACCGCCCCGGTCAGGGTGGCCCCCGCTGCCCGCAGCTCGCTGCCGATCGCCTCGCCCACCCGCTCCTCGAGCTCGGGGTCCCAGGTCGCCCCGCGGGCCATCGCCACGGGGAAGCAGGTGGCGTTGCCCACGACGCAGCCCCGGGGACCGTCGGCGAAGGCGATCCCGGGCATCCCGACGCGCTCGACGCGAGCGGCCACGAAGGGCGCCCGGTGGTACCCGTCCTCGGCGAGGAAGGCGAGGCCCGCCCACGTCGGCGCGTCGCCGTCGAGGCACCACAGCCGCTCCTCGGGCGTGAGGGCCCCCACCACCTCACGAGCCGCCTCCTCGGGTGGTCTCCCCGCTCGGACGGCCCTGCGGGCCTCGTCGAAGGTGGTGATGGCCATGGGCGTCTCGTCCCTCTCCTCGCCGGAACGCTCCGGTGTGCCGGCACGTCGCCGGACGCGCGCCGGCGAGGTCGTCGGCTGGCTCCCGAGCGCCGGTGGGTACACGTCGGCGGCCCCGAGGCTACGCCCTGGCGAACCGCCCGAGGGTCTTCCGGAGCCAAGCCCGCGTCAACCCGGCGTGCGGCGGAGCTGACGGACGAGCTGGTGCGCCGGGGTGAAGAGGCGCCGGGCCGTGAGCGTGGACGCCACGAGGGCGGCGAAGGCGTTCCCCCCGAGGAGCATGTACATCACGACGAGCTGGAGCCGGATGGCGGCGAGCGGCGAGGCGCCGGCGAGGATCATGCCGGTCATGGCTCCCGGCAGCGCGACGAGCCCGACGACCTTGGTCTGGTCGACGCTCGGCAGCATGGCGCTGCGGAGCGAGGCACGCAGCCACGGGAGGGCAGCCTGGCGGCTGCTCTGGGCGAGCGAGAGCCGGGCCTCGACCTCGCGCCGGTTCGCCGCCAGGTCGTCGTGGAGCCGGGTCATCACGAGCGACGTGGTGTTCATGGCCGCGGTGATGACCATCGAGCCGAGGGGCACGATCGCCCGGGGCGACACCGGGACGATCCGGGCCGCGGCGAGCACCCCGAGGGTCGCCGCCGTGGCGACGGACACCGAGGCGGCGGCGACGAGCCGACTTCCCGGTACCCGCCGGGCGCGGGCGCCCGAGGTCAGTGCGGCGGTCGCCACCATGACGGCGAGCGCCAGCGGCGTCAGCCATCCGTGCCCGGTGAAGACGAACTCGAGCACGTAGCCCACGGCCAGCAGCTGGACGAACGAGCGGAGGGTGGCGACGGCCATGTCCCGCTCGAGGCCCACCCGCTGCCAGCGGGAGATGGCGGCGGCGAGGGCGACGAGGAACAGCGACAGGGCGATGTCGCCGAAGGTGACCGGTCCCGAGACGAGGGAGCTGCCCGTGCTGGCGAGGAGCACGTCGGTCAACCGTCTCCGTCGGACAGCGAGCCGTCACCCTCGACCGGCCCGGTGACCCGCCGTGGCGGCGGCCGCACCTCGACGACGTGGTCGGCGAAGTCGGCGTGGCGCGGGTCGTGGGTCACCATGACCACGGTCAGCCCCTCGTCTGCCAGGTGGCGCACCAGGTCCTCGATGCCGCCCTTGGAAGCGGTGTCGAGCGCCGAGGTCGGCTCGTCGAGGCACAGCACGTCGGGGTGGAGCGCGAGGCTCCGGGCCAGCGCCATCCGCTGGGCCTCCCCCACCGACAGGCGGTCGGCGTCGCGGGTGGCGAGGGCCGGGTCGAGACCGACGTGCGCCAGCAGCGCCGCCACCTCGGGCCCCACGTTGTCGGCGACGGTGCCGGGGAAGGTGACGGGCACCTGCCCCACGCTCTGCACCCGGCGGCGCAGCTCGAGGACGTCGAAGGTGCGGACGTCGCGCCCGTCGAGGAGCACGGTGCCGGCGTCCGGATCGTCGAGGCGGTTGAGCAGGCGGAGTAGGGTCGTCTTGCCGGCCCCCGACGGCCCCATGACGGCCGTGAGCCCTTCGGCGGGGACACAGGCCGAGAACCCGTCGACGATCGGCCCGTCGTCGCCGTCCACGCGGACGTCGCGCAGCTCGAAGCGAGGGGTGGCGGCGCTCACCACTGGTCGATCCCCCCGTCACGGCCGCGACCCGGTTCCGCCGACGTGCCCCCCGGGTCGGCCACGACCGGCCCCGTCCACCGGCCCGTCACGATGCCGGGCAGCAGCTCGACGGCCAGCTCGGCCACCGCCCGGCGGAGAACCTCCAGTTCCCGTCGGCCGCGGGACGTGGCCCGGTAGAGACGGAGCGCCCGCCCGTCGTCCACGGCGACGTGGCTCGACAGCAGCCCGTCGGCCTCCATCCGGTGCAGGAGCGGGTAGAGCGTGCCGGGGCTGATGGCGTACCCGTGCCGGCTGAGCTCCTCGGCCAGCCACGCCCCGTAGACGTCGCCCTCGCCCGCGTGGTGGAGGACGTGGGCCTGGGCGGCGCCCCGGAGGAAGTCCCGTACCACGGCCGGACGACCCCTGGCGGGGCGTCGGTCACCGGTCGGCGACCCGGCGGTGGTCGCCCGCTCCGTCACCGGTCGGGTGCCACGCGCTGCTCGGCACCGGCCGCTCCAGCTGTCGGTCGGAGGCGTGCCGACGGGAGGAGGCACAACAGCAGCGGAGAAGGATATCGGTTGTCGATATCGGGGGACGATAGCGCGCCCGGACGGGAGCTCGTGCCGGCAGGTCTCGGCGCGTAGCCCAGCCCGAACCCGGCTCGCCGACGCCTCGGCCCGTCGTCCCGGGAGCACGCCACGCCGCGCGCGCGACGACGGAGCCGCTAGGAGCGTGGGTCAGTAATCGGCAACCGATGGGGTAGCCGAGATTCGCGA
>CAZSYT010000128.1:0-6040 GCA_964610905.1 uncultured Acidimicrobiaceae bacterium | reverse complement strand
TCCCCCAGGTCACGCGCGAGTTCGATCGGTGGATTCAGGGTGAGCCAGCGCGCGGTGGCCCGGCGACCACCGATGGTGGCGGACCCGGACTGCCCCTCGGTGCGCCGACGGCGACCGGCGACTGGCGACCGGCGACCGGCGACCGGAGCTCGCAGCTGGAGACGGGGGGCACAGCGTAGAGGTCGGTCGGTCGTTGCCCGGCGCACCCCGAGTCGGGGACCATGGCGTCATGGCTGGCGCCCTCCTCGTCGACCTCTACGAGCTCACTATGGCCTCGAGCTACCTCCGCCGCGCCATGACCGCCCCGGCCACCTTCAGCCTCTTCGTCAGGCGCCTGCCTCCGGAGCGGGGCTTCCTGGTCGCCGCCGGCCTGGAGGACGCGCTCGAGTTCCTCGAGGACCTCCGCTTCGAGGAGGGCGACCTGACCTACCTGGCGTCGCAAGGGTTCGGCGACGACGAGCTCGCCGCCTTCGCCGCGCTGCGCTTCACGGGCGACGTGTGGGCCGTTCCCGAGGGGAGGGTGGTCTTCGCCGAGGAGCCGCTCCTCGAGGTCACCGCACCCCTGCCCGAGGCACAGCTCGTCGAGACCGTCCTGCTCAACACGGTCGGCTTCGCTACCACCGTTGCGTCGAAGGCGGCCCGGTGCGTCGTCGCCGCGCAGGGTCGCATCGAGCTCGTCGAGTTCGGCATGCGTCGGACCCAGAGCCTCGACGCGGCGCTCACCGTGGCGAGGGCCACGGCCATCACCGGGTTCGGCGCCACGAGCGACGTCGAGGCGGCCCGCCGCTACGGTCTCGTTCCGTCGGGCACCATGGCGCACTCCTACGTCGAGGCGTTCACCGACGAGACCGACGCGTTCCGGGCCTTCGCCGCCGACCACCCGGAGCGGACGACGTTCCTGGTGGACACCTACGACACGCTGCACGGCGTCCGCCACGCCATCGAGGTGATCCGGGAGCACCACCTGGAGGACCGTGCCGGGGTCCGCCTCGACAGCGGCGACCTGTCGTCGCTCGCCGTCGAGGCCCGCCGGCTCCTCGACGAGGCGGGCCTGCCCAAGGTGGCGATCGTCGTGTCGGGGAACCTCGACGAGCACGCCCTCGCCCGGCTCGTCGCCGACGGCGCCCCCGTCGACGTGGCCGGCGTCGGCACCCGTCTGGGCGTCTCCGCCGACGCACCGTACCTCGACTCCGTCTACAAGCTCGTCTCGTACGACGGCAGGCCCGTGGCCAAGCTGTCGACCGGCAAGGCGACCTTCCCCGGTGCGAAGCAGGTCTTCCGTGGCCCCGGGCTCCGCGACGTCCTCGGACTGCGCGACGAGGAGCCCCCGCCGGGGTTCGCGGCCGTCCTCGAGCACGTGATGGAGCGCGGCCGTCGCCGCCGGCCTCCGGAGCCGCTGGCCTTCCTGCAGGGACGCTGCCGGGGCGACCTGTCCCTGCTGCCGGCGGCGTCACGCCGGCTCGTCGACCCGGTTGCCCCGCCGGTCGAGGTCAGCGCCGCCCTTGCGACCTTGACGGACCAGGTACGGTGGGACATCCGGGGCCGTGGGTCGGCGTGACGACCCCTGCACCGCTCCGGCGCCATCGGCCAGGTGTCGCCGTCGGCACGGAGTACGGCGGGGTACCGCCTCTGCTCGGACGAGGACCTCGAGCGGCTGCGGCAGGTGCTCCTCGAGGTCGGGCTCGAGGTCGGGGTCGCCGAGATGCCGGCCGACCTCTCCGTGAGCGACCCCGCTTCACCGCCCGGCCCGAGGCGATGGCGCCCGGGATCGCCGGGTCGGTCCACGACGCCATCGTCGCCGACGCCGAGCGCCCGGCCGCCTCGTGAGCCTGGCCGGTCCTCCCCCCCGTCGCTGCGCTCGACGGTCGTCTCACCCAGGCGCGGCCACGGCGTGGACACCGGCGACAGCGCAGACGACGCGGGTGATGCCGTAGGCGAGGGCGATGCCCGCACCCGGGCCGACGACCCAGCCACGCACGATGCCGACGAGCGTGGCGGCGTGGACGGTGTGGCGTCCCCGGGCGGCGGCGGTGCCGGTCATGGCGCCGACGAGCGCCTGGTTCATGGACGTGAAGAAGCCGAAGCCGACGGCGGCGAGCACGACACCCGCCTGCACGAGCTGGGCGGCGGTCGCCATGGGACGGTCGACGGTCACGATCTCGAAGGCGACCCGGCGGAGCAGCGGCCGCCCCCAGGTCAGCACGCCGGCAGCGAGCCCGGCTCCGCCGACCACGCCGGCCACGAGCGGGCTGAAGGTGCCCGTCCCGACGAGGGAGCCCGTGGCGTTGGCGACGTCGTTGCCGCCCATGGTGAACGAGGCGAAGGCGCCGACGGCGAGGAGGGTCCCGGCCATCCATCCACCGGCGCCGACCGGCGATGTGACGGGCCGGTCCGCCGCGGCGGCGCCTGGGCCACGGCTGGTGGCGAGGGCGGCGTCGGCAGACCGCGCTTCGACGCGGACGGCCGGCACCCGGTCGAGGGCCTTCGTGAGGACGAACCCGGCGCCGGCGGCGACGAACGGTGCCGCCACCCAGATGGCGGCGAGGGTGGCGATGGTCGCCCAGTGCACCGCCAGACCGGCTGCGAGCCCGGCGCCGACCATGGCGAAGACCACGATCTGGATCGTCGAGGTGGGGACGCGCAGGGCGTTGAACGCGCTGGTGAGCCCGAAGGCGACGCCGACGACGACGACCAGCCCGGTCACCGACAGCCCGGCGCCGACGAGCAGGCCGTGACCGACGGTGTGCTCGACCCCGTGGCTGGCGACGGCGGCCCCGACCAGCGTGAGGGGTGCCATGACGACGAGGGCGCGGCGGGTGCCGACCGCGCCGAGCGCGTGGGGCATGCCCATGCAGGCCCCCGTGTAGTGGGCGCCCATGCTGAAGGCGAAGCCGATCGCCACCACCACGAGGAGGACCGTCATCGCGACGTCCCCTCTACCAACCGTGCGGCGCGTCGGACGGCGGGGCGGGGCTCGATCGGCGGTGCGTGCCCACGCGGTGGCCGGGTCAGCTCGCCGGCGCGGGCTCCGGCCGGCGCACGAGGGCGCCGAGCGCGGTCGGCTCGGCGAGCTCGACGACCCGGTAGGCGAGCGGGCGCAGGAGCGACACGAGGACCACGACGAGCGAGGTCAGCAGGTAGCCCGCCACCACGTCGCCCGGGTAGTGCACGCCCACGTAGACACGCGCGAAGCACAGGAACAGACCGAGGACGACGTTGACGGCGGCGAGGGCCCGGACCACCCCGGGCCTCCCGGGGCCGTCTGTCCCTCGCTCGCCGCCACGGCGAACTGCGTGGCGCCGCCACGTCGCCTCGCCCACCACCAGCAGGAGGGTCACCGTCAGCCCACCGGCGACGACCGAGTGGTCCGAAGGGAACGAGTAGTCGGTGGTCTTGCCGACGAGGACGAGGGCGTGGGTGTGCGTGGCGTAGGGGCGCAGCTCGCCGGCGGCGTGCGCCACCAGCTGGTTGAGGCCGAGGGCCGCGACGGTGCCGAGGCCACCGAGGACGAGGAGGGCGGCGGCCCGCGGTGCACGTCGCCACCAGGCCAGAGCGTAGAGGGCGACGAAGACCGAGGTGAGGAGCACGGGACCGAGCCACAACGCGTAGGTGTGCATGAAGCCGTGCGCCCAGGCGGTCTGCCGCGAGAAGTCGTTGACGTCGAGGTACCACGAGGTGTTGAGGCCCTTAGGCGGGAGCACGGGCACGTCGGCGAGGACCGGGGCGTGGCTCGGCAGCGGTGGCAGCAGGGCGACGGCGAAGAGGTTCACGGGATCCTCCGTGACGGGTGCGTGACCGGCGCGCGACCGGGAGGTGGCGTCCAGCGTAGCAGCGTGCGCCCGTCGCGGATGTAACGTTCGTCACATGCCCTGGCGGCTCCTCACCTACCGGCTCGCGGGTGACGAGTCACGCCACCGGGTCGCCGCGTGGCGGGAGCTGCGCCGGGTCGGGGCGGTGGCCCTGCAGTCGGGGACCTGGGCGGTCCCCGCCGGCGTCCCGTTCGACGAGGGGCTGGAACGGGCGACGGCGCTCGTCCGACGCTCCGGCGGCCACACCCTGTGCTTCGAGGTGATCGCCCCCGGGGAGACCCTGGCCATCCTCGAGGGGCTCTACACCGCCGAGCGGGAGGCAGAGTGGGTCGAGCTCTGCGCGGCGTGCGACGAGGTCGAGGCCGGGCTGCGCCGCGGGATCGAGGAGCGGGGGCTCACCCGTGCCGAGCTCGACGCGGCGGGACAGCGCGTCGACCGGCTCCGGCGCTCGCACCGGGACCTTCGGGCGAAGGACCTCTTCGGCGCGCCGTCGGCCGCTCACGGCGAGCGGCGTCTCGAGGAGTGCACGAAGCTGGTCGAAGCGCTCGCCCAGGACGTACGGGGACCCGGGCGCGGAGGGCGCCGAGCTGCTCGATGAGCACCGGGCTCGCCTGCGGCGGGCGCCGCCCCGGGGCGAGCTCGGCGGCCAGCAGGGCTCGCCGTTCGTGGACCCAGGGCGTGTCCGGGGCGGCGGGGCGCTTCGCGGGGATCCCCGATCGCCCGAGCCTCAAGACCCGGGCGAGCCGTCGGCGTCGCCGCGGGTGGCGTCGCCGCGGGTGGCGTCGGGAAGGCGGTCAGCCGGGAGGACGGTCAGCCGGGAGGACCCGGGCCGACGACGGTCGAGCCGCCGGCGGCTCGACCCGGTGCGCCCCCGACGCCGAGCCCCTCCGTGCGCTCGAGGGGCACGCCCTCCTCGGCCGCGCGTCCGGGGGCACGCCCTCCTCGGCCGCGCGTCCGGGGGCGCGCCCTCCTCGGCCGGGGAGCGGGGAGAAGGCAGGGGCCGCGACGACGATGCCTGCCGACGCGGACCGCTCGGTCAGCTCGACGGGAGGCCAGCGGCACTCGGCCAGGGACGCCGGCACGTCCTCGGCGGTGGACGACCCGATCGCGGGCTCGCCGAGCGCGGCGACGGCCGCGTCGAGCCGAGCGCGCACCTGCGGGTCGGCGCCCGAACGACCCAGCGACAGGGCGACGCGCGTCCCGGGAGCCGCGATCGACAGGAGGTCGCACAGCACGTCGCGGAGCGTCGCGGCGTCGACGTACGAGGCGACGCCCTCGACCAGCAAGAGCGCCGGGGCGGTGGGCTCGAAGGCGGCGGCGGCGTCGACACCGGCGGGCGCGGCGATCCACTTGAACCCGATGCGCGAGGCGGCCACCAACCGGGCCGTGGCGGACGGGTCGGCGGGGTCAGGCATCGTCGCCGTCGAGGGTGGCGAGGGAGGCGAGCGTCCGTCTGGTCGCCTGCCGGTCCGAGGCGCCCACTGCGGCGACGACGCGGGCCTCGAGGCGGTCGGCGGCCTGGCGGATGGCGAGGGCGGCGGCCGTCCCCCGCTCGGTCGGGAGCACGACGAGGTGCCGACGGTCCTCGGAGTCGACGTGCCGGTCGAGGTAGCCGCGCAGGACCAACCGGTCGGCCAGGCGGCCGGCGGCCTGCATGGAGAGCCCGAGACGGTCGATGATCACGGCAAGCGGGGCGCCCGCCACCGAGCTGGCGCTGATCACGTACGGCCCGTTCCCCGGCAGGTCGTCGTAGCCGGCCTCCTCCAGCGCCGACCGGATCTCCCTGGCCGCCGCGGCCCGTGCGGTGCGCAACAGGGCTGCGAGCGGGGCCGTCCCCGCTGGTCGTCGTCCACGCGCTCGAACACTCCCAGGACTGCCTCATCTTCGTGCTCTCTCCGCGAATGACCGAACGACGTCGCCGCCCCCCGGAGGGGAGGGGCGACCGCGCCGTCTCGTCACCGCGACCACCCAGGAGCAGAACTTTCACGCTTGCGCAATCCAGCAAGTACTACTACGCTGTGGGGCATGGACCGAGGGACGACGGCACCGGCACCGCCCGACGACACCGCCTACCGGCTGCACGCAGAGCTGTGCAAGGTCCTCACGGACCCGAAGCGACTGCTCCTGATCGACGCCCTCCGCCACGCCGAGCGGTGCGTCGGCGACCTGGCCGAGGAGATCGGCATGAGCCTGCCCAACGCCAGCCAGCACCTCTCGGTGCTGCGCCACGC
>CAZSYT010000127.1:0-6136 GCA_964610905.1 uncultured Acidimicrobiaceae bacterium | reverse complement strand
TCGAGGCCGCCAAGACGTGGATCCGCGAGTCGATCGTGCTCCAGCGCCGCCTGGTCGAGGCCTATGTGGCGGCTCGGGGCCCGATCGAGACGATCCCCTACCAGACGTTCTCCGACTACGGCGACGACGTGTACGAGCGGGTGGCGGCGGTCGGCAGCGACCGGGTCGCCGCGGCCAACGCACCGACGGTCAAGGCCGAGCGCAACGCCGCCCTCGACCAGGTGACGGCCGCCCTCGTGGAGGAGCTCGCGCCCGAGTTCCCCGAACGTGAGCGCGAGATCAAGGCCGCCGTCCGCGGCCTCACGAAGAAGCTCGTGCGTCGGCGCATCGTCGAAGAGGGCGTCCGCATCGACGGCCGGACGACGACGGAGATCCGTCCTCTCTCGGCGGAGGTCGACGTCCTCCCGACGGCGCACGGCTCGGCGCTCTTCCAGCGGGGCGAGACCCAGGTGCTCAACGTCACCACCCTCGGCATGCCGCGGATGAACCAGCTGCTCGACACCATCACGCCGGTCGACTCGAAGCGCTACCTGCACCACTACAACTTCCCGCCCTACTCGACGGGCGAGACCGGGTTCATGCGCGGTCCCAAGCGCAGGGAGATCGGGCACGGGCTGCTCGCCGAGCGGGCGCTCCTGCCGGTGGTGCCCCCCCAGGAGGAGTTCCCCTACACGCTGCGCCTCGTCTCCGACGTCCTGTCGTCGAACGGCTCGACGTCGATGGCCTCGGTGTGCGGCTCGACCCTGTCGATGATGGCCGCAGGCGTCCCGCTCGAGGCGCCGGTCGCCGGCATCGCCATGGGGCTCGTCCACGACGACGGCGCCTACGTGACCCTGACCGACATCCTGGGCGCCGAGGACGCCTTCGGCGACATGGACTTCAAGGTGGCCGGGACCAGCGACGCGGTGACGGCCCTCCAGCTCGACACCAAGATCGACGGCCTGCCCGCCGACGTCCTCGCCCAGGCCCTGCTGCAGGCGAAGGAGGCCCGCCTCACGATCCTCGGCGTGATGGCCGGGGCCATCCCCGAGCCTCGTGCCGAGGTGGCGGCGAGCGCGCCGAAGATCGTCTCGTTCGAGATCCCCATGGACAAGATCGGCGAGGTCATCGGTCCGAAGGGCAAGGTGATCAACGCCCTCCAGCTCGAGACGGGGGCCGACATCGCCGTCGACGACAACGGCGTCGTCGGGACCGTCACGATCGGCGCGAAGGACGCGACCGCCGTGGAGGAGGCCCGGCGCCGGATCGCCACGATCCTCGACCCGCCGATGGCCGAGGTCGGCGAGACCTACTCGGGCAAGGTCGTCAACATCACCAAGTTCGGAGCGTTCGTGAACATCCTCCCGGGGCGTGACGGGCTCCTGCACATCTCGAAGATCGGGCGCGGCAAGCGGGTCGAGCGGGTCGAGGACGTCCTCGAGCTCGGCCAGCCCGTCGAGGTGCGCGTGGACGACATCGACCCCCAGGGCAAGGTGTCGCTCTCCCTCGCCGGCGACCTCCCCGAGGCACCCGCCGGCGGCGGGGGCGGCGGCGGCGACGCCGGCGAGCGCTCCGCTGCGCCCCGCGCCGCTTCGTTCGAGGACGCCTTCGAGGCCGAGCTGGCCGAGGAGCTCGGAGACCTCGGTCCCGCCGTCGCGGCGGTGCCCGAGGGTCGCGAGCGCTCGGGCAACGGCGACCGCCGCCGGAGCCGGCGCCGGCGCTGAGCGGGTCCGCGCGGCGCCAGCCGTCGTCGTCCCGGCGGTGTCGTCGGGACGACGGCGCGCTGCCGCCACGGTGCCGCGCCCACGCGTGCCAGCAGCCGTGATCCGTACGTCGAACCTCCCCTTCGGGGCCCTCGTGGCGACGGAGTCGATGGCCGACGCGCGCTCGGTCTCGCTCGGCTTCTGGGTGGGAACGGGCTCGCGCGACGAGACGCCCGAGCAGGCGGGCCTCTCCCACGTCCTCGAGCACCTCCTCTTCAAGGGCACGGCCGAGCGCTCGCCGACCGCCATCGCCGAGGCGCTCGACGAGGTCGGCGGCGACTGCAACGCCTACACGACCAAGGAGTACACCGCCTTCTACATCCGTCTGCTGGCCGAGCACCTCGACCTCGGCCTCGACATCCTCTCCGACATCATGTGGCGGCCCGCCCTCCGCCAGCGCGACCTCGACGCCGAGCGTTCGGTGATCCTCGACGAGATCCTCATGCACGAGGACGAACCGGCTGACGCGGCGCTGACGCTGAGCGCCGAGCTGCTCTTCGCCGGGCACCCGCTCGGGCGGGAGGTGCTGGGCACAGAGGCGTCGGTGTCGGCCTTCGGAGCCCCGGACGTCCGGGCCTTCTTCGGTCACCACTACCGGCCGGGCAACCTCGTGGTCGCGGCGGCCGGGTCGCTCGCCCACGACCACGTGGTCGAGGGGCTGGCCGCCCGCTACCGGGGGCCGACGGGGGGTGCGGCGCCAGGGCGCGAAGCACCCGGCCCCCGCACCGAGCCGCTCGAGGTGGTCCGCCGGGCCACCGAGCAGGCGCACCTCGTCGTGGCGGTGCGCGCCGTCGACCGCCACGACGACCGCCGCTACGCGCTCTCCGTGGTCGACCACGTGCTGGGCGGCGGGCTCTCCAGCCGGCTCTTCCAGGAGATCAGGGAGCGGCGCGGCCTCGCCTACTCGGTGTGGTCCGAGTTCGTCCCGTACGCCGACTCGGGGTCGCTCAGCGTGGGCGTGGCCACCGCACCCGACCACGTGCCGACCGTCCTGGGCTTGATCGGCGAGACGCTCGAGTCGGTGGCCGAGCACGGCGTGACCGAGCGCGAGCTGGCCATCGCCAAGGGGAACCTCCGTGCCGAGGCCCTCCTCGCCCACGAGGACCCCGGTTCGCGGATGGGACGGCTGGGCGCGGGGCTGCTGCTGCACGGGTCGGTGCTCACGGTCGACGAGCAGCTCGAGCGGGTCGAGCGGGTCACCCTCGAGGACGTCTCGGCCGTGGCGGCGTCGGTCCTCGGCCAGGACCGCACGCTGGCGGTCGTCGGCCCCTTCGACGCCGACCGCTTCGACGCGACCGCGGTCGGGATCGGCTGACCGGGGCGTTCGCCCGCGGGCGCCTCTCCGGCCGGCGGTCCGGGCGCCGATAGGGTGTCCGGCGTGCGAGTGGGCGTGGTGGGCGCGGCGGGCAGGATGGGCCGGGAGGTGTGCCGAGCCGTGGTCGACGCCGACGGGCTCGAGCTCGCTGCCGCGGTCGACCCGGCGGCAGCGGGCACGTCCGTGGCAGACCTCGTGGGCCGCCCCGGGGACCTGCCTGAGGTGGCCGCCGACCTCGACGTCCTGACGGGAGAGGGCTGCGACGTGGTGGTCGACTTCACCCGCGCCGACGTCTCCCTCCCCGCCCTCGTCTGGTGCGCGGCACGGGGCATCCATGCCGTGGTGGGGACGACCGGCTTCGGTGCCGCCGACCTCGACGCCCTCGGGTCGGCCTTCGCCGGCCCCGGTGCGTCGCCGCCCCGGCCCAACTGCGTCCTCGCCCCGAACTTCGCCATCGGTGCGGTCCTCATGATGCGCTTCGCCGAGCTGGCGGCGCCGCACTTCGACGCCGCCGAGATCGTCGAGCTCCACCACGCCGGCAAGCGAGACGCCCCGTCCGGGACCGCCGTGCGGACCGCCGAGCGGATGGCCGCGGCACGCGACCGGGCCGGTGTCGGGCCCTTCGCGCCCGACGCCACCGAGGAGGAGGTCGTCGCGGGCGCGCGCGGCGGGCCCGGCGCCGGCGGCGTCCGCCTGCACGCGGTGCGACTGCCGGGGCTGGTGGCGCACCAGGAGGTGGTCCTCGGCTCGGTGGGCCAGACGCTGACGATCCGGCACGACTCGACCGACCGGGCGTCCTTCATGGACGGCGTCGTGCTGGCCGTCCGGCGGGTGGCGGAGCTGCCCGGCCTGACGGTCGGGCTCGACGCCGTGCTGGGGCTGTGACCGGGGAAGCCGAGCGCACCGAGCAGGCCCGCCAGCGCATCCTCGAGGCGACGTACGCGTGCGTTGCCCGGTGGGGCCTGGCGAAGACGACGGTCGAGGACGCGGCTCGTGAGGCGGGCCTGTCGCGTGCCACCGTCTACCGGTACTTCCCCGGCGGTCGCGACGAGCTGGTCCACTCGGTCGTGGTGTGGGAGTTCATGCAGTTCTTCTTGCGCCTCTACGAGGCGGTCAGCGACGCGGAGAGCCTCGAGGAGGTCATGGAGCGGGGGATCATGTTCGCCCACCAGGCCATCGTCGACCACGAGGTCCTCCAGCGCGTCCTCGAGACCGAGCCCGAGCGGCTCCTCCCCACCCTCACCGTCGAGAGCAGCCGGATCGTCGGCGTGATCGCCGACTTCCTCACCCCCTACCTGCTCCGGCACGGGCTCGAACCCGGCGTCGACGTCGGCCAGGCGGCGGACTTCCTGGCCCGCATGGTCCTCTCCTACATGTCGGCACCGGGTCGGTGGGACCTCGAGGACCCCGTGCAGGTGGCCCGCCTGGTGCGCAGCGAGCTGCTCGCCGGCGTGGTCGTCGGGCCCGAACGAGCGCCTCCCGACGAGCCCCGCTCCTGAGCGGCGAGCGCCGCCGCCGCCGCCGGGCGCGGGTTGCTTGACGGTGAGACAAAGTACGACTTACTGTTTCAGTCATGACGAGCCGGAGGGGGTTCGCACGGGTGCTGGACGACGCGGCTGCGTCGCGCCCCGGCCCGGTGCCGGGCCTGTCGCAGGTGCGCCCGCCCACCGGGTCCCCGACCGCCTCGACCGAGCCGTCGCGGCGGACCGCGCTCGTGGACGCCGCGCTCGCGTGCATCGCCCGCCATGGGACCGTCAAGACGACGGTCGACGACGTGGCCCGGCAGGCAGGGGTGTCGCGGGCCACCGTCTACCGGGTGTTCCCCGGTGGCAAGGACGAGCTGCTCCGGGCCGTTGCGGACACCGAGCGGGCGCGGCTGTTCTCCGCCCTGGGCGCGCGGATGGGCGCGGCCGACGAGCTGTCGGACGTGCTCGTGGCCGGGATCGTCGAGGCGACCACCCGGATCCGCGGCCACGCCGCCCTCTCCTACCTCGTGGCGCACGAGCCCGACGTGGTGCTCGGCCAGCTCTGCTTCGACGACGCCGAGCGGCTCCTGTCGATGGCGGCGACCTTCGTCGCACCGTTCCTCGGGCGGTGGATGGACCCCGATGAGGCGCTGCGGGTCGCCGAGTGGCTGGCTCGCATCGTGCTCTCGTACACCATCACGCCGTCGGCCACCGTCGACCTGAGCAGGGAAGCGGACGCGCGCTGGCTGGTCGAGACGTTCGTCCTGCCGGGCGTCCAGGCGCTCGACGCCGCCGAGCTCGGGCCGCTCGCCGGGACCGGCGACCCGGGGAGCGGCGTTGCGCCCGCTGTCCGTCGCCGGTCGGCGTCCTCCGGCGGCACGGTCGCGCCACGGGCGCGCGTCGGCACGGGTCACGGGCGTGACTTCGGCATGCGGCAGCTTCGGCGTCCGCGTTCGTTCCACCGAGAAAGGGGGTTGCACCATGGGTGACCAGCACGAGGGCGAGGGAGCCAGGAGGGGGACCGAGGAGATCATCGGTCGCAGCGAGATCGACGACTTCGAGGCGATCCTGACGGTCGTCGGGGTCGAGGAGGCGGACGGCCGCCACGTCGTCCACTCCGACTACGACTCCATCTTCACCTGGGACTACGAGAAGGGCGCACGGCCCAAGCTCACCAAGCTCTACGAGAAGGCCAAGTCCGCCCAGTGGAACGGCGAGACGGACCTCCCCTGGGAGACCGAGGTGGACCAGGAGAAGCTGGTGATGGAGAGCGCGGCGGCATCGGGGGGCTTCACCGCCGGGTTCGACCTGACCGGGACACCGGTCGAGAAGTGGTCCGACAAGGAGTGGCTGCGCTTCGGCGTCGAGAGCCAGAACTGGACCCTCTCGCAGTTCATGCACGGCGAGCAGGGAGCGCTGATCTGCACGGCCAAGATCGTCGAGTCCGTCCCCTGGATCGACGCCAAGTACTACGGCGCCACCCAGGTGATGGACGAGGCGCGCCACGTCGAGGTGTTCGCCAAGTACCTCGACGAGAAGCTCTCGGGCCACTACCCGATCAACGCCCACCTGCGGATGTTGCTCGACGACATCATCGCCGACTCGCGCTGGGA
>CAZSYT010000126.1:0-6198 GCA_964610905.1 uncultured Acidimicrobiaceae bacterium | reverse complement strand
GGTTCCGGGGCGAGCGGTAGTGGTCGAGGATGATCTCGCGGTAGAGGTCTTCGAGACCCGCCATCAGCGCTCCTCGCCTTCCCCGGCTGATCGGGTCCCACGCGTCGGTGCCACCCGCCCAGGGTAACCGGCGGCGCTCACGCGAAGAACGCCCGGGCCTCGTCGAGGGCGTCCGCCAGGGCGTCGACGTCGGCGCGGTCGTTGTAGAGGGCGAAGGACGCACGGGCCGTGGCGGCGACGCCGAGCCGGCGCATCAGCGGCTTGGCGCAGTGGTGGCCCGCCCGCACGCACACGCCGTACTGGTCGAGGACCTGGGAGACGTCGTGGGGGTGGACGTCGGCGAGGTCGAAGGAGACGACCCCGCCCCTCCGGGTGGCCTCGGGCGGCCCGTAGATGCGGAGCGCGTCACCGAAGCGCGACCGCAGGGTGTCGAGGGCGTAGGCGGTCAGGTCGACCTCGTGGTGGCGCACGGCCTCCATGCCGACCGCCCGGAGGTAGTCGACGGCCGCGTCGAGCCCGATCGCCTCGGTGATCGGCGGGGTGCCGGCCTCGAACCGCCACGGGATCTCGTTGGGGGTGAACCCGTCCTTGCGCACGTCGAGGATCATCTCGCCGCCGCCGAGGAACGGGGGCAGCGTCTCGAGCAGCTCGGCCCGTCCCCACAGCACGCCGATGCCGGTCGGTCCGAGCATCTTGTGGGCGCTGAAGGCGAGGAAGTCGCACCCGAGGGCGACCACGTCCGTGGCGAGGTGCGGCACCGACTGGGCGCCGTCGGCCACCACCACGGCCCCGGCCCGGTGGGCCGCCTCGGCGAGCTCGGCGACCGGGTTGAGGGTGCCGAGGACGTTCGAGATGCAGGTCACCCCGACCAGCTTGACCCCGTCCAGCAGCTGGTCGAGGTCGTCGAGGACGAGCAGCCCGTCGTCGTCGACGGGGATCCAGCGGACGGTGACGTCCCGCTCGGCCGCGAGGATCTGCCAGGGCACGACGTTGGCGTGGTGCTCCATCTCGGTGAGGAGCACGACGTCGCCGGCGCGGAGGTTGGCTCGTCCCCAGGTGTGGGCCACGAGGTTGATCGCCTCGGTGGCGTTCTTGGCGAAGACGACCTCGCGGTCGGGCTCGGGCGCGCCGATGAACCGGCCGACGTTGGCCCGCGCCGCCTCGAAGCGCCTCGTCGCCTCCTCGGCCAGGGCGTAGACGCCCCGGTGGACGTTGGCGTAGGTGGTCTCCTCGTAGGCGCGCATGGCGTCGAGCACCTGGCGCGGCCGCTGGGACGAGGCGGCCGAGTCGAGGTAGACGAGGGGGCGGCCCTGCTCCGTCCGGCCCAGCAGGGGGAAGTCCGCCCGCAGCGAGCGCACGTCGAGGCCCTTCGGGCCGGGTGCGGAGGGTGCCCCACGGCGTGTGCCGAGGTCCTCGTGCGTGCCAGCCGGCGTGCTCACGACCGCCACGCCTCGTAGCCATCGTGCTCGAGCGCCTTCGCCAGCTCGGGGCCGCCCTCGGCCACGATGCGGCCCCCGACCATCAGGTGGACGCGGTCGGCATGGAGCTCGTCGAGCATCCGCTGGTAGTGGCTGATCACCAGCACCCCGAGCTCGGGCCGCTCGGTGCGCACGGCGGCCACGCCCCGGGCGACGGTCTGGAGGGCGTCGACGTCGAGGCCGGAGTCGGTCTCGTCGAGCACGGCCACCTCCGGCTCGAGCATCGCCAGCTGGAGGACCTCGTTCCGATTCTTCTCGCCGCCGGAGAAGCCCTGGTTGAGGTGGCGGTCGCCGAAGGCGGGGTCCATGCCGAGCTTCTCCATCCACTCCATCATGGACAGGCGGACCTCGAGGGCGGAGAGGTCGGTCCCGCGGCGGGCGGAGAGGGCCTGGCGGAGGAATTGGATGACCGGCACACCGTCGATCGCCTCGGGCTCCTGGAAGGCGAGGAACATGCCGGCCTTGCCCCGCACGTCGGGCGGCCACCCGGTCACGTCCTCGCCGTGCAGGCGGACGGCGCCCGAAGTGACCTCGTAGGCGGGATCCCCGAGCAGGACCTTGGCCAGCGTCGACTTCCCCGAGCCGTTGGGCCCCATCAGGGCGTGCACGTTGCCGGTGTGGACCTCGAGGTCCACACCGACGAGGATGGGCGTCCCCTCCACGGAGACGTGGAGGTCCTCGACGGAGAGAAGGGGAGCGTGCTCGTCGGCCACATCGGCAGTGTAGCCCGTCGGTACTATTTCTCCTATCCGCGTAGGTGGAATCGGTCCGTGCCCCGAGGCCGCCGTTTGACGCCGGCCGACCGCCCGCCGGTACGGTGAGCCGATGTCCGACCCGTGGAATTTCGCCGGGCCGGTGGCACAGGTCGCCGGCGTCGCCGGCACGGTCACCCTCGTCGACGAGTCGACCTTCGCCATCAGCGACGGCGCGGGGGACATCACCGCGGGCGCCGCGCAGGGGCTCTTCTTCCGCGACATGCGGGTGCTCTCCCGCCTCGAGGTGCTGGTCGACGGCGTGCGGGCCGAACCGCTCGCCGCCGTGAGCGACGACCCGTTCTCCTCGACCTTCGTGTCCCGCTGCCCGCCGCCCCCGGGCCGGGCGGACTCGACCCTCATGGTGTTCCGGTCGCGCTACGTGGGCCGGGGGATGCGCGAGGACGTGACGATTCGCAACTTCGGGGACGAGCCCACCTTCTTCCGCCTCGAGATCTTCGCGGCCGCCGACTTCGCCGACCTCTTCGCCGTGAAGGAGGGCCGGGTGGGCGCCCAGCCGGCCACCGGCGAGACGTCGGCGAGGGTGCACAATCCGAGCGGACCGTCGGCAGGCGCTCCACCCGGGGCGTCGCGCCCCGCCCGCCCGGCCGCCGGGGCCGGGGCCGACCGGCTCACCTACAGCTACCGCCGGGGCGGGGTGAGCCGGGGCGTCGAGCTCCGCTTCACCGGGCCGGTGACCCTCGTCGAGGACCTGGCCACCTTCGAGGCCATCGTCCCCGCCCGGGGGACGTGGTCGACGTGCGTCGAGGTCGCCCCGGTGATCGAGGGCACGGCGATCGACCCCCGCTACCGGTGCGGGCAGCCCGTCGAGCGGGCGGCACCGGCCGAGCGCCTGGCCCGATGGCGCCGCCAGGTGCCGGCGGTCGAGACCGACCATCCGGGGCTGAAGGCCGTCGTGTCGCGCAGCGCCGAGGACCTCGGCGCGCTGCGCATCTTCGACCCCGACTACCCCGAGCGGGTCGTGGTGGCGGCCGGCGCACCGTGGTTCATGACCGTCTTCGGTCGTGACTCGCTGCTCACCGCCTGGATGGCGCTCCTCGTCGACCCCGACCTCGCCCTCGGCGTCCTCCAGACCCTCGCCCGGTTCCAGGGCGAGGACGTCGACCCGCGCCGCGACGAGGAGCCGGGGCGGATCCTCCACGAGATGCGCTTCGGCGAGGCGGCCTCGCTGTCGCTCGGCGGCGGCAGCATCTACTACGGCACGGCCGACGCCACCCCGCTCTTCGTGATGCTCCTCGGGGAGCTGCGCCGCTGGGGAGTGGCACGAGAGCTGGTCGACGAGCTGCTCCCCCACGCCGAGCGGGCGATCGAGTGGATCGAGCAGTTCGGCGACGCGGACGGGGACGGCTACGTCGAGTACCACCGGGCAACCGACCGGGGGCTCGCCAACCAAGGGTGGAAGGACAGCTGGGACGGCATCCGTTACGGGGACGGCAGGGTGGCCGAGGCGCCCATCGCCCTCTGCGAGGTGCAGGCCTACACGTACGGCGCCTACCTGGCCCGGGCCCACTTCGCCCACGAGGCCGGCGACGAGCGGACCTACGAGCGCTTCCGGGCGAAGGCGGCCCAGCTGAAGGCGGCGTTCAACCGCGACTTCTGGTTGGAGGACCGCGGGTACTTCGCGGTCGGCCTCGATGCCGACAAGCGGCCGATCGACTCGCTCACCTCGAACGTCGGCCACTGCCTGTGGACGGGCATCGTCGACGAGGACAAGGCGGACCGGGTGGCCGAGGCCCTCCGATCGCCGGCCATGTTCACCGGATGGGGCGTCCGGACGCTCTCGGCGCTGAACCCCGCCTACAACCCGATCAGCTACCACTGCGGCTCGGTGTGGCCCCACGACACGGCGATCGTCGCCGCCGGACTGGCCCGCTACGGGTTCGAGGACGACGCCCTGCGGCTGATCGCCGGGCTCCTCGACGCCGCCCAGGCCCAGGGCGGCCGCCTGCCCGAGCTCTTCAGCGGCCTCGACCGCAGCGAGCTCGCCGTGCCGGTCGGCTACCCGACGTCGTGCTCTCCCCAGGCCTGGGCGGCCGCCTCCCCGCTCCTGTGCCTGCGCACCATCCTCCGGCTCGACCCCTGGGTCCCCTACGGGAAGGCGTGGCTCCGCCCGCGCCTGCCCGAAGGCATCGGCTACCTGAAGGTCGAGGGGGTGCCGATCGCCGGAGCCCGGGTCACCATCGAGGCCGGCGAGGGCATCGCCGGCGGCGTCTCCGTCGCGGGCCTGCCGGCCGACATCGACCTGATCCGGGCGCCCCGCCGACCGGGCACCTCGGTGTGAGGGGGACCAGGCGAGGCTGGGGGCCTCACCACCTCCGCTCCACCCACTCGGCGAGGTGGGGGGACTCGGCACCGATCGTGGTCCCCGCCCCGTGCCCGGGCAGCACCAGGGTGTCGGGGGCGAAGGAGGCGAAGAGCCGGTGCTCGATGGAGTCGATGATCGTCGCGAAGTCCGAGTGCTCGAAGCTCGTGTTGCCAGGGCCACCGGGGAAGAGGGTGTCCCCGGTGAACAGCAGCGGGGTGCCCTCGACGGCGAAGCACACCGAGCCGGGCGTGTGGCCCGGCGTGGCGACGACCCCGACGCGCAGCCCACCGACCTCCAGCACCGACTCGTCCTCGAGGACGCTGTCGTAGGAGGGGAGCATGGCCGCGTCGGCGCGGGCGACCGCGACCCCGTAGCCGGCGTCGCGCACGGCGGTGACGGCTTGGACGTGGTCCCAGTGGCCGTGGGTCTCGACGACCTGGCGCACGCCGAGGGCGGTGCACAGCTCGAGCAGCCGGTCGTGCTCGTTGGCCGCGTCGACGAGCAGGGCCTCGCCGGTCTCACGGCAGCGCACGACGTAGACGTTGTTGTCGATCGGGCCCACCACCACTCGGTGGACCTCGACCCGGGCGTCCCGGTAGTCGACCTCGGTCGGCGGCTGCGGCATGGGCTCCTCCGGTCACGCGGTGGCGTCGAGCCCCAGGCTACCGGCCCGTCCTGCTCCGGCCCGTGCTGCTTGACCCGTTGGTCAACTGGTCCGCCGGTCTGGTAGACAACGGGAGACCGACGTCCCCGTGCGGGGACCGCCCCAGGGGGGATGGAGACACCATGAATTTCGCCTTCAGCGAGGAGCAGGACGAGCTGCGCAAGTCGGTGCGCAGGTTCCTGGAGGACAAGTCGCCCGAGACGGAGGTCCGGCGGCTCATGGAGACCACCGAGGGGTACGACCCGGCCGTGTGGAGCCAGATGGCCGAGCAGCTGGGCCTGCAGTCGCTGACCATCCCCGAGGCCTACGGCGGCGCCGGGTTCTCCTACGTCGAGCTGGTCGTCGTGCTCGAGGAGATGGGCGCGTCCCTGCTGTGCGCGCCCTTCTTCGCCACCGTGGCGCTCGGGGCGAACGCGCTGCTCGCCTCGGACGACGAGCAGGCCAAGGCGGACCTGCTGCCGGGGATCGCCTCCGGCGAGACCATCGCCACCCTGGCCCTGACCGAGGACTCGGGCCGGTGGGACGCCGCCGGCGTGGCCCTCGCCGCCGCCCAGTCGGGCGGGGCGTGGAAGCTGGACGGCCACAAGTCCTTCGTCATCGACGGCCACGTGGCGAACCTCCTCCTCGTGGTGGCACGGACGCCGGCGGGCCTGTCGCTCTTCGCCGTCGACGGCGACGCCGCCGGCCTCCGCCGTACCCCGCTCGCCACCATGGACCAGACGCGCAAGCAGGCCCGTCTCGTCTTCGAGGGCGTCGAGGGTCGGCTCGTCGGCACCGACGGCGGGGCCGAGGTCGTCCTGTCGAAGACCCTCGACCTCGCCGCCGTGGCGCTCGCCGCCGAGCAGGTGGGCGGGGCGCAGCGGTGCCTCGACATGTCGGTCGAGTACGCCAAGACGCGCATCCAGTTCGGGCGGCCCATCGGGAGCTTCCAGGCCATCAAGCACAAGTGCGCCGACATGCTGCTCGAGGTGGAGTCGG
>CAZSYT010000125.1:0-6240 GCA_964610905.1 uncultured Acidimicrobiaceae bacterium | reverse complement strand
TCGCGGGCGGCCGCCGCCGTGCGCACGTTGCCCCGGACGGCCAGGCTCATCCCGATGAACCCGGTGAGGCCCGAGCACAGGGCGCCGGCGAGGAAGCACAGCACGCGGTAGATCCCGGCGGAAAGGAAGGAGAGGGCCACCGTGTGGTCGGGGCGGGTGACCTTGGTGGCGGTGAAGAAGATGAGGACGGCCAGCGGGACGACGATGACGAGGATCGTCTTGAACTGGCGGGTGAGGAACGCCTGGGCACCCTCCTGGATGGCCTTGGCGATGTCCTTCATCGGGGCCGTTCCCTGGTCGGCGGCCAGGACGCCCCGCATGAGGAGGACCCCGACGACGACCGAGATGAGGCCGGCGGCCAGGGCGAAGACCAACCAGCCCTTCTCAGTTCCGGAGAGGAGGAAGTTCTGGTACCCCCCTTCGGCGAAGAGGTGGATCATCGGTGCTGCTCCCTTCGGTTCACCGCAGCGGGGCGTGCGGGCTCGTTCGCCATCTGTCGTTCCTACTCGGCGCCACCGGGCGCGCCCCCCTGCGCTCGCCCCCGGGAAGGCCGGGCGCCGTCGGGACGGTGCCCGGCCACGTGCGCGCACGAGTGCGCTGCCTCCCCTGGTGATGCGGGCCGTAGATAACCACAAACCGGCTGCCCCGGCAAGGAGGCAGGCGGCGAGCGTGCGGGCGCCGGCGCCCCGCCGGGCGGCGAGCCGGAGCCCCGCTCGCCGGGGCGGGCGGCGCCCACGGCCGGCCCCTCCGGAGGCGGCAGGGCGGCTCAGGCCTCATCGACGTCCGGGCCGGCGACGATCTCGTAGTCGGGGTTGAGCATGGCCTGACGGTGGAGCCAGTCGCCCACCATCCCCTCGGCGACCAGGCGCGTCCCCGGCTGGATGCCGGGGATGCGACGGCGACCCTGGAACACGAGGAGCAGCGTGCCCGAGTCGTCGGCGAGCACGCACTCGAGGTTGGCCGTGCCCGCCCGCGGCTGGACTCGGACCGACTTGACCCGCCCGGCGACACGAGCCCGTGTCCGCCACTCGACGGCGCCGATGGCGTCCGTCCCGCCCACGCCGCCGGCCCGGGTCCCGGCGGCGGTCTCGCGCTCGGCGTCGGGACGACGCTCGCTCGGGCCGCGCCCGGCGGGAGCCGGTCGGGCGCGTCCCCACTGGCGGCGCCGAGACAGCCACCCGCCCGAGAGCTGGTAGGGGACGACGGTGGCGTTGACGTGCGGCAGCTGGCCGACGGTGGTGGCGATGCGGTCGGCCGTCCGGTCGTGGAGCAGCCGGTTCCACCCGCCCGCGTAGCCCCGGCGGGGCAGGAGGATCGAGAGCTCGGTGTCCCCGTCGACCACCAGGTCGGCGGCCAGCTCGAGGGCGGCCCGGGTCAACCTCCGGTCGGGGCACTCGATGACGTCGAGCGGCAGACGGGTCAGCCCCAGTCGGCTCCACTCGGCCTCGAGGGCCGTGGCCTCGCGGTTGTCGAGGCAGAAGTGGACGACTCGCAGCTCGTCGGGGTGCAGGGTGCGGGCGTACTGGAGCGCCCGGGCGGTCGCCATGTCGAGGCGGTCGACGAGGACGACGACCACGTGGCGGCCGAGCACGGGCGCCTCGGCAGCCGCCTGCGCTCCCTCCTCGAGCTGGGTGGCCTCCCGCCCGTACTGGCGGTGCATGCGCAGCAGCCCGAAGTACATGAGCGGCCCGAGCACCACGACCACCCACGCCCCCTCGGTGAACTTGACGACGGCGAAGATGAGGACGATGAAGGCGGTGAGGACGGCCGAGAAGCCGTTCACGACGACCCGCCGACGCCACCGCCCCTCGCGGTGGGCCAGGTGGTGGCGCGTCATCCCGGCACCGGCCATGGCGAAGCCGGTGAAGACGCCGATGGCGTAGAGGGCGACCAGGCTGTCGACCTTGGCGTCGGTGGCGAGCAGCAGGGCGATGGCCACGACGGCCAGCACGATGATGCCGTTCGAGAAGGCGAGCCGATGTCCCCGTCGGGTCAGCTGTCTCGGCAGGAACGAGTCCTCGGCCACGAAGCTGGCGAGGAACGGGAAGCCGTTGAAGCTCGTGTTGGCCCCGGTGTAGAGGATGAGGAGCGTGGCGAGCTGGACGACGTAGAAGAGGGTCGTGCCGAACGGGCCGCTCCCGAAGACGAAGCGGGCCTCCTGCGAGACCACCGTGGGCGAGCCGGCCGTGTACGGGACGGCGTGGGTCCAGTGGGCGAGCATGGAGACGCCGAAGACCAAGAAGGCGAGCACCGAGCTCATGATGAGGAGGGTCGCCCGGGCGTTGCGCCCGGCCGGGGGGCGGAACGAGGCCACGCCGTTCGAGATGGCCTCGAGCCCGGTGAGCGAGGAGCCGCCGTTGGCGAACGCCCGCAGCAGCGTGAGGAACGCCAGGCCCATGAGCAGCCCTTGGCCAGGGGTCCCCACGGGACCGATCCCGGTGGCCGGCAGCGGGTGGGCGTGGAGCTGGCCGAGCAAGGCCCGCACGTAGCCGACGACGATCACCGACCCCAGCGAGACGACGAAGAAATAGGTGGGGAAGGCGAAGATGCGCCCCGCCTCCCGGATGCCCCGAAGGTTGCCGTAGAGGAGGACGACCACCACCGCGACGGTGATGGGGACCGTGTAGGGCAGGAGCTGGTGGAACGCCGAGGTGAGGGCGGCGGTGCCCGCCGCGGTCTGGACGGCGACGGTCACCGTGTAGTCGATGAGCAGCGCGACGGCCGCCACCTGGGCGACGTTGGGGCCGAGGTTCTCGCGGGCCACCACGTACGCCCCACCCGACTTCGTGTAGAGCTTCAGGACGTCGAGGTACGAGAGGGTGACGAAGAAGAGGACGCCGAGGATGGCGAGCGTGATGGGCACGACGAGGGTGAAGGCGGCCACTCCGACGAAGCGGACCATCTGGTTGAGCATCTCCTCGGTGCCGTAGGCCGAGGACGAGATGCAGTCGGGCGCGAGCACGCCGAGGGCGGTGGGCCGGCCGAGCCGCTCGGAGCTCAGCTGCTCGGTGACCAGCGGCGGCCCGAGCAGGGCGTTCTTCAGCCGGTAGCGCAGGGTCTCGGGGACGTCGGCCGACACGGCGACGTCGGGACGCGGGGCGACGGTGCGTTCGCGGACGACGGTGCGCCCGGCGCCCGGTGGGCCCGGTGCGGGCGCGGTCGGCCTGGGGGGGTCGTCGTCGCGCCCCGACCCGGCGTCCCCGGTCGCGGCGGTGCGGTCGCCGCCGGTCACAGGTGCGTCCACTCCCAAAGTAAAACACGCCGCCAGGGCCGCCCCGCCCGGGCGCGCCGGGCACCCGGTGCGGAGCGCCTCGCGCCGCCCCGCGGGCACCGCCCTTCTCCGGTCGCCGGGGCCGTCCCGCGCCGTTCGACGCGCCGCGCCAGCCCGGCGACGGGCCCGACGGGGTGACGACGAGTTGTCAGCGGCGCGCCGCGCGTGTTGCATGGTCGCCGTGCACGTCATCGTCGTGGGTTGCGGCCGGGTCGGATCGGGCCTCGCCATCGAGCTCGTCGCGCTGGGGCACTCGGTGGCCGTGGTCGACAAGAACCCCAAGGCGTTCCGCCGCCTGCCTCCCGACTGGGACGGGACGACGGTCGTCGGGTCGGGGTTCGACCGAGACGACCTCGACCGCGCCGGGGCCGCTTCGGCCGACGCGCTCGCCGCGGTGACCAGCGGGGACAACTCCAACATCCTGACCGCCCGGATCGCCCGCGAGACCTACGAGATCCCCCACGTCGTGGCCCGCATCTACGACCCGCGACGCGCCCAGATCTACCTCCGCCTGGGGATCCCCACCGTCGCCACCGTGTCGTGGACCATCGACCAGGTCCGGCGCCGGCTGGTTCCGGGCGCCCCCGTGGTCGAGTGGTCGGACACCACGGGGACGCTCTCGCTCGTCGAGCGCGACCTGCCCGAGTGGTGGGCGGGCCGGCGACTCGCCGGGCTGTCGGTGCCAGGTGAGGTCGCGTTGGTGTCGGTGACCCGGGCCGGTGCGGCCCGCCTCGACGTGTCCGAGCTCGTCGGACAGGACGGCGACGTCCTGCACTTCGCCGTGGCGAGCTCGGCGCTCGACACCCTGGCGGCCCGACTGGAGGCGGGCCGTCCGGCCGACGGCACCGGGACGACGGGCCAGGGGGCCGCACCCCGGGCGGTCGGGGGCAGGCGATGAGGGTGGCCATCGCCGGCGGCGGCAGCGTCGGCACGGCCATCGCCGCCGAGCTCCACCGCAACGGCCACGACGTGCTCGTCATCGAGCGCGACCCCGACCTCGTCGCGAAGATGCGGGACGAGCTCGACATCACCTGGGTGGCCGCCGACGCGTGCGAGGTCTCGTCGCTGGACGCCGCCGGCCTCGCCACCGTCGACGTCGTGGTGGCCGCCACGGGGGACGACGAGGACAACCTGGTGGTGTCGCTCCTGGCCAAGCAGGAGTTCGCCGTGCCCCGGGTGGTCGCCCGCGTGAACCACCCGAAGAACCAGTGGCTCTTCACGGAGAGCTGGGGAGTCGACGTGTCCGTGTCGACACCGCAGCTGCTGACCGCCCTCGTAGAGGAGGCAGTGTCGGTGGGCTCGCTGGTACGGCTCCTGCGCTTCGAGGGCGGGAGCGCCCACCTGGTCGAGGTCACCCTGGCCGACGACTCGCCCGCGGCGGGACTGACCGTGGTCGACCTCGGGATCCCGCGCGACGCCACCATCGTGGCGGTGGTGCGCGACGACCGGCTCATCGTCCCCCGCGGCGACACCCGTCTGGCGGTCGGCGACGAGGTGCTGGTGCTCGTGACGGCCGAGGCCGAGGACACGGTCCAGCAGCTCCTGATCGGAGGCTGAGCGTGCGCGCCGCGTTCTTCGACCTCGACAAGACGGTGATCGCCAAGGCGTCGATCGCCGCCTTCGGCCTCCCCTTCTACCGCGGCGGCCTGATCAACCGTAGGTTGGTGGCCCGCGCCCTCGTCTCCCAGGTCGTCTACCTCCACCTCGGGGCGAGCGAGCAGAAGCTGGCGCGCGTGCGCGAGTCGATGCTCGCCCTCACCAAGGGGTGGGACCGCGACCGCATCCGCGAGATCGTGCGCGAGGCGCTCGAGGAGACCGTCGAGCCGATCATCTACGCCGAGGCGCTCGACCTCATCGAGGCGCACCGGGCCAACGGCGACAGGGTCTACCTGGTCTCGGCGGCACCGGAGGAGATCGTCGAGCCGCTGGCCGAGCACCTCGGGGTCGACGGGGCCATCGCCACCCGCGCGGTCGTCGACGAGGACGGCCGCTACGCGGGTGAGGTGGACTTCTACGCGTACGGACCGTTCAAGGCCGAGGCCATCCGCGAGCTCGCCGAGCGGGAGGACCTCGACCTCGAGACGTCGTCGGCCTACTCGGACTCCTACACCGACCTGCCCATGCTCGAGGTCGTCGGGCACCCCGTGGCCGTGAACCCCGACCGGGTCCTGGCCAAGACGGCCCGCGAGCGGGGGTGGGACGTCGTCGAGTTCACCAAGCCGGTGCGGCTGCGCGACCGAGTGAGCGTTCGCAGCCTGTCACCGGCAGCGGCGATCGCGGCGGCGACGGCCTCCGTCGCCGCCGCAGGGGTGGTGCTGGCCTGGCGCCTGAGCAGGCGGCCGGGCGTGCGGATCGCCGCCTCCGGACCCCGCTGAGGGCCCGTCCCGCTCCGGGGGACGACCCCTCGGCGAGCGCCCCGGTCCGCTCAGGCGTCGCGCAGCCGCTTGGCGGCGACGACACCCAGGGCGACGAGGACGGCGAGGACGAGGATCTTCTTCATGGTGGCGATCGTACTCCCGCCCGGCTGGCACGACCACGTGGCCCTCGGGGCCGTCGCGCCGCCGGCACCGGGCCGGGGGCCGGGGGCTAGACCGTCAGGAGGTCGCGGGCGCCGGTGTCGGAGGAGGGGTGCCGCAGCTTCGACCTGGCCCGGGCCTCGAGCTGCCGGATCCGCTCGCGGGTCAGGTTGAAGTGCTCGCCCACCTCCTCGAGCGTCCGGGGCTCACCCCGGTCGAGCCCGAAGCGCAGACGGAGGATCTCGCGCTCGCGCTCGTCGAGCGGGGAGAGCAACCGGCCGATCTCGTCGGGGAGGAGGGAGACGGCGGCGACCTCGAAGGGCGACTCGGCCGAACGGTCCTCGACGACGTCGCCGAGCTCGGCGTCGCCGTCCTCGCGCAGCGGCTCCGAGAGCGACAGCGGCTCCGCCCGGAACCGCAGCGCCTCGACGAGCTTGTCCTCGGGCATCTCGA
>CAZSYT010000124.1:0-6269 GCA_964610905.1 uncultured Acidimicrobiaceae bacterium | reverse complement strand
CTCGTCGTCTCGCTCGAGCCGCTCCTTCGCCACCTTCACCGGGTCCTTGCGTCTGTCCCGCCGCAGCGGGTCGCCACCCGGTCCCACCACGGCCCCGGAGCCCACGCCCGGGTGCCGCGGCCCCAGGGGGCGTCATCGGGCACGTCTATCGCTGTCACCGAAGTCTACCGGACGCGTCAAGTCCCTCGGTCCGTCGGCGTGGCACCACCATCGGTGGCCGCGGCTCCGGTGCCACCGACGGTGACAAGACCGGCACGCAGGCCTGCCGCCACGGCGACGCCCTCGAGGCTCGCCAGCGCCGCCGCGACGGCGGCGACGTCGTGGGGGCGCGACAGCAGCCGTTGGACGAGACGCTCACCGGCGCGCCAGTCCTCCTCCTCGTCGGCGAGGACGAGGCGCAGGGCGCGCGCCGTGGGGCCGTCGGTGGCCGGAACGGTACGGGCCAGGTGGTCGCGGTAGGTGACGACGAGGCGGGGGAGGACGACGCGGTACAGGCCGGCCAGGCGGGGGAGCACCCCGGGCAGCTCCTCGCCCTCGGCTCCCACCAGGGCGGCCAGCACCGAGCCGGCCGGGCCGGGCGGCACGGTGAGGGCGTCTGGGTCCACGCCGTCGAGGACCGGGAGGCGACCGGCCCACAGCTCGGCATGCCAGGCGTGGCGGGCGCTCTGCTCGGCCAGCACGAGCTGGACCTCGGGCAGGGACGTCGTGACCGACCACTCGCCGAGCGCGCGGTACAGGGCGAGCTCCACCCAGCGGTAGGCGCCGACCAGCTCGGCGGCCCGACCGAGGGGGAGCGCGCCGGCCCCCCGGGGACCTCCCGGGCCGTCAGGCATCCGAGCGCCCCGCGCACCGCTCGCCCCCGCCGGCACCTGCGCCCGTCGGCCGGGGAGCGGCCCCGTAGCGGTTGGTGATCGGCATGCGGCGGTCCTTGCCGAAGGCCTTGGTGGTGATGCGCACGCCCGGCGGCATCTGGCGCCGCTTGTACTCGGCCATGTCGACGAGCCGCACGACGCGTTCGACCACGTCGCGGGCGAACCCGGCGGCGACCAGCTCCTCGGCCGAGCGGTCCTGCTCGACGTAGCCGGCGAGCACCGGGTCGAGCACGTCGTAGGGCGGGAGCGAGTCGACGTCGCGCTGGTCGGGGCGCAGCTCTGCCGAGGGCGCCTTGTCGAGGACGGCCTGGGGCACGAGCAGCCGGCCCGCCACCTCGTTGCGGTAGCGGCAGAGCCGGTAGACGAGGGTCTTCGGCACGTCCTTGATGACGGCGAACCCGCCCGCCGAGTCCCCGTACAGCGTCGAGTAGCCGGTGGCCATCTCGCTCTTGTTCCCGGTCGTGAGCACGATCCAGCCGTTGGCGTTGGACAGCGCCATCAGCAGGACGCCCCGGACGCGCGACTGGAGGTTCTCGTCGGTGAGCCCGGTCGGGGGCCCACCGAGGACCGGTGCGAGGCTGCCCGCCAAGGCGACGTGGACGTCCTCGATCGGCACCGTGGCGCACGAGATGTCGAGGTTGTCGGCCAGCGAGCGGGCGTCCGTCACGGAGCCCGGCGACGAGTAGCGCGAGGGCATGGTCACGCCGTGGACGTGGTCTGCCCCGAGGGCGTCCACGGCGATGGCGGCTACGAGCGAGGAGTCGATCCCCCCCGACAGCCCGACGACGGCGTCGCGGAAGCCGTTCTTGCCCAGGTAGTCGGCGGTGCCGACCACGAGGGCCCGGTAGACCTCGGCGTCGGGGTCGAGCTCGCCCGCCACGCCGGTGAGCACTGGCGGGGCCGACGGCGGCAGGGCGCGGGCCAGGCGGTCGCCGGGGGCTGCCCGCACCGGGCCGGCCCGCGGGCGCGGCACGACCGGCACGGCCGCGGGCGTCGGCGGGGCTCCCCCCGGTGGGGCCGCCGGTGGGCCCGGGCCGAGCTCGACGTCGGCGACGAGCACGGCCTCCTCGAAGAGCGGAGCTGCCGCCACGAGCGACCCCGATGCGTCCACCACCACGGACCCGCCGTCGAAGACGAGCTCGTCCTGGCCGCCGACCTGGTTGGCGTACGCGATGACGCAGCCGGTCTCGGCGGCGCGCCGCTGCAGCAGGTCGAGGCGCTCGGCCTGGCGCCCCACCGAGTACGGCGAGGCGTTCAGGCTGAGGACCAGGCGCGCCCCGGCGGACGCCTGGGCGTGGACCGGACCGTCGGCGGACCAGATGTCCTCGCAGACGCTGAGGGCGCAGGCGACACCGGCGACGTCGACGAGCTCGGGGGGGCCCTCGCCCGGGGCGAACCACCGCTGCTCGTCGAAGACGCCGTAGTTGGGCAGGAGACGCTTGGCGTACCTGGCCGCCACCGTGCCGTTCGCGCACAGGGCGGCGGCGTTGGCGAGCCGACCGCCGGAGAGCCGGTCCACGAACCCGACGACGGCCGCGCACGTCCCGGTCGCCCCGGCGAGGCGATCGAGGGCGGCCAGGTTGTCGTCGACGAAGGCCGCCCGGTGGAGCAGGTCCTCCGGCGGGTAGCCGGTGACGGTGAGCTCGGGGAAGAGGGCCAGGGACGCCCCGGCGCCCGCTGCGGTCGCCAGGGCGTCGAGGACCCGCTCGGCGTTGCCCCAGAGGTCCCCGACCACCGTGTCGATCTGGCAGATGGCCAGCCGCAGTCGGGCCATCGGCACAGCGTAGTGGGCCCGCCGCGCGCCCCAGCAGCCCGGACCGGCAGCGCACCGAGCGACCCGAACCACCGTCGCGCGCCCGGCCGTCGGGGACGTCGGGCCCGGGCCCGGGTGCTCCGGTGCGCACCCGGGCGCCGCGAGGGGTACCGTGACCGGAGCCGGACCGCGTCGCCAGCGTTGTTCATCGTGCGTTCACACGTGCGAAACGGGCGCGAAACGGGGCCCCGGCAGGGTGGTCGTCGGACGTCCGGGCCAGGGAGGCCGGAGCGGCCGTGCCGCGAGGCACGAGGACCCGCGCCGGTCCGGCTCGCCGGGCGCGGACGGTGCCACCGACGACCCAGCAGGGCGAGACCCGCAGCGACAAGGAGTGCGAGTGCCGTATCAAGCCGAATACATCTGGATCGACGGGACGGAGCCGTCGCCGCTCCTCCGGAGCAAGACCAAGATCATCCCGGACGGCAAGGAGCCGGGCATCTGGGGCTTCGACGGCTCGAGCACCAACCAGGCCACGGGCAACGACTCGGACTGCGTGCTGCGCCCGGTCTTCACGTGCCCGGACCCGTTGCGGGGCCCGGCCGACCAGCTCGTCATGTGCGAGGTGCTGCTCACCGACTTCACCCCGCACCCGACCAACACCCGGGCCGCCTGTGCCGAGATGGCCGAGCGCTACGCGGCCGACGAGCCGTGGTTCGGCGTCGAGCAGGAGTACACGTTCTTCAAGGAGGGGCGTCCCCTCGGGTGGCCCGAGATGGGCTACCCCGCCCCGCAGGGCCCGTACTACTGCGGCGTCGGCGGCGACAAGATGCCAGGTCGCGAGATCGTCGAGAAGCACACGGCCGCGTGCATCGAGGCCGGGCTGGCCATCGAGGGCACCAACGCCGAGGTGATGATGGGCCAGTGGGAGTTCCAGATCGGCATCCTGCCGCCACCGCTCATCGGCGACCAGCTGTGGGTCGCACGCTGGCTCCTCTTCCGGATCGCCGAGGAGTTCGGGGTCTACGCGACCCTCGAGCCGAAGCCGATCCTCGGCGACTGGAACGGCGCCGGCGCCCACACCAACTTCTCGACCAAGGCGATGCGCGAGGAGGGCGGTTGGGACGCCATCATCGCCGCCTGCGAGGCCCTCGGGAAGCGGGTCGACGAGCACGTCTCGAACTACGGGGTGGGGATCGAGAGCCGACTGACCGGTGCCCACGAGACCGCCCACTACTCGCAGTTCAGCTACGGGACCTCCGACCGGGGCGCATCGATCCGCATCCCCTGGGGGGTGGCCAAGGAGAAGAAGGGCTGGCTCGAGGACCGGCGCCCGAACGCCAACATGGACCCCTACGTGGTCAGCCGCCTCCTCGTCGAGACGGTGTGCGGCGACGCCGCGTCGCGCTGACCGGGCCCGCCCGGCACCACCAGGTCCCGGCGCCCCGTGGGCGCCGGGACCCTCCACGGCGCGAGCCGGGCCCGCTCGGGCCCGGCTCGTCGGTCGTGGGCCCGTCGGCGGCGTACCCTGCTCCGACCCGTCGCCGTCGGGGGCGCCCTAGCCTGTGAGCCGCCCCTCCTCTCGCCCGCACCCTGGAGCGACCGCCATGCAGAACCAGCAGGAGTACGTCCTTCGCACCGTCGAGGAGCGGGGGATCCGCTTCGTGCAGCTCTGGTTCACCGACGTGCTGGGCACGCCCAAGGCCTTCAGCATCACCCCGGCCGAGCTCGAGAACGCCCTGAGCGAGGGGATGACCTTCGACGGCTCGGCCATCGACGGGTTCAGCCGCGTGCAGGAGTCGGACGTCCTCGCCCGGCCCGACCCGACGACCTTCCACATCCTGCCCTGGCACGGCCACGGCGCGGCCCCGCCGGAGGACCAGGCGCCGGTGGCCCGTGTGGTGTGCGACATCGTCAACCTCGACGGCACCCCGTTCGAGGGCTGCCCGCGTCACGTGCTCCGTCGTGCGCTCGACCGCGCGCACGACGCCGGGTTCTCCTTCTACGCCGCACCGGAGATCGAGTACTTCTACTTCGACGGAGCCGACGTCGGCGACGGACGGGCCCCCCGGGCGCTCGACTCGGGCTCCTACTTCGAGCTCACCGCCGCCGACCGGGCGAGCGAGCTCCGCCAGCGCACGGTGCTCACCCTCGAGGAGATGGGCATCCCCGTCGAGCACGCCCAGCACGAGGACGCCCCGAGCCAGCACGAGATCGACCTGCGCTACACGGACGCCCTGACCATGGCGGACACGGTGATGACGGCGCGCCAGGTCGTCAAGGAGCTCGCCCGCCAGGTGGGGGTCCACGCCAGCTTCATGCCCAAGCCGCTCGAGGGCGTGCAGGGCTCGGGCATGCACACCCACGTCTCGCTGTTCCGCGAGGGCACCAACGCCTTCGGCGACCCCGAGCGCCCGTCGGGGCTGTCCGCGACCGGCGAGGGGTTCGTCGCCGGCCTCCTCCGCCACGCCGCCGAGATCACCGCGGTGACCAACCAGTGGGTCAACTCCTACAAGCGCCTGGTGGCAGGGTACGAGGCGCCCGTGCACGTCTCGTGGGCCCGCAACAACCGCTCGGCCCTCGTGCGCGTCCCCGTCGTCAAGCGCCACCGGGGGGAGTCGGCGCGGGTCGAGTACCGGGCGCCCGACAGCGCCTGCAACCCCTACCTGGCGTTCGCCGTCGTGCTGGCAGCCGGCCTGGCCGGCGTCACCGGCGGCTACGAGCTCCCCTCCGAGGCCGACCGGAACCTCTTCGACGCGGGCTCCTCCGAGCTGGCGGCGGCCGGCATCCGGCCGCTTCCCGGCAGCCTCCACGAGGCCCTCGCCGAGATGGAGTCGTCGTCGCTCGTCGCCGAGGCGCTGGGCGACCACGTCTTCGAGTGGTTCCTGCGCAACAAGCGCGAGGAGTGGGGGGCGTACAAGGCCCACGTGAGCCAGTTCGAGCTCGACCGCTACCTCCCGTTGCTGTAGGGACGGCGAGCCACCCGAGGAGGCAGGGACACCCGCTGGCCATGGAACCGCTGCTGTGCTTCCCCGACCCGCCGCCCGTCACGGTGACCGAGGGGCTCGAGCGTGCCGGGCTGACCTGGCGGGCCGTGTCCGGAGCCGACGAGGCCGACGCCGCCGAGCCCGAGGAGGGCTGGGCCGGCGCGGTGGTCGCCACCGCGCCCGACCCCGTCGCCGCCTTCGCGCTCTGCCGGTACCTCCGGGCACGCGAGGTCCGCCTCGCACCGCTCCTCCTCGTCGTCCCCGCCGCTCACCTCGCCGAGCTCGAGGCGCGCGAGGAGCTCTTCGACGACCTCTGCGTCGACCCCGTCCGCGCCGAGGAGCTGGCGGTCAGGATGGCCCTCCTCCTCCACCGCGCCGGCAAGGGCATCCACGCCGAGCTCGTGACCCACGGCCCGCTCGTCCTCAACCTCGAGACCTACCAGGCGGCCGTCGACGGCCGCGTCCTCGACCTCACCTACATGGAGTACGAGCTCCTCCGGTTCCTCGCCTCGCGTCCCGGCAAGGTCTTCACCCGCGAGACCCTCCTGAGCAGGGTGTGGGGCTACGAGTACTACGGCGGCGCACGGACCGTGGACGTCCACGTCCGGCGCCTCCGGGCCAAGATCGGCGAGGAGCACGCCCACCTCATACAGACCGTGC
>CAZSYT010000123.1:0-6409 GCA_964610905.1 uncultured Acidimicrobiaceae bacterium | reverse complement strand
CCGAGCAGTCGGCGGCGATCGACGACGGCGGGGTGAAGACGCGGGGGGTGGGCGCGCTGGTGAGCACCGCCCCGACAGGGAGGGCAGGCACCATGGGCCGGCTCGCCGACGGCCCAGCCGAGGAGCCCTGGGCGACGGCGACGCGCTGGGCGGCGAGGACGGTCGGTGCGCCGATCGTCACGACGACCACGACGGCGGCGGCGAAGGCCCGACCGCGTCGGCGCCACGCGTGCGCCGGCCGCGTGCCCGAGCCGACGCTTGAACGCCGGCAGTCCTCTCGTCGCTGTGTACCAGCCCCGCCCCTCCACGGCCGGCCCGCCGGACCGGCCCGGCGCCCCGTCAGGTTGCCGTGCACCACGTCTCTCCCACTTCCCGCTCGGTTCTCCGGCCGAGCGGGACTTGCCCACCAAGGGCGTCGGCGGTCGTACGGGCACGCTGAAGGACGGGTCAGCAGTGTTGGGAGGGCGTTGTCCGGCGGGGCAGCCAGGCGGCACCGGCGACCTCCCACCTAGGGTTTGGCCATGGGCATCTACCGACTCGGAGACAAGCAGCCGACCATCCACCCCGACGCCTTCGTGCACCCCGACGCCACCGTCATCGGGGACGTGACCATCGGAGCCGGCGCGTCGATCTGGCCACAGGCGGTGCTCCGGGGCGACTACGGCACGATCACCATCGGCGAACGGACCTCGGTTCAGGACGGATCGGTCGTCCACGCCGGGCCGGGGTTCCCGACGGTGATCGGAGACGGGTGCGTCGTCGGGCACCTCGCCCACCTCGAGGGGTGCACGCTCCACGACCGCTCGCTGGCCGGCTCGGGGTCGGTAGTGCTCCACCACGCCGTGGTCGAGACGGGGGCCACCGTCGGGGCCAACGCCGTGGTGCCGAACAGGATGACCGTGCCGGGAGGCTCGCTCGCCCTGGGCGTCCCGGCCACCGTGCACCCGGGGCGGTCGAGCATCGAGATGATCGACCTCTCGGCGGCCGAGTACGTCGCCAACGCGGCGCGGTACCGGCAGAGCCTGGCCCGCCTCGACTGAGGCGTCGGCGTCGCGGCGCAGGGCTCGCGCTCCCTGCGGCCCGGGCGCGTGCTCAGCCGCGCGGCGGCGTGGTCTCCGAGGACGAGCCGGCGCCCCCGACGCGCCACGCCGCCACGGTCGCCGCGGGGTAGGGCCCCGTGCCGGGACGCCACCCCGCCGCGAGCTTCTGCTCGGCGACGCCGCCCGACGCCCACACGTGGCACGTGTCGGCGATCGGCGGGCGCCCGTCGCCGACCAGCAGGTCGACGGCCTCGCCGCGCTCGGCGCGCGCGGCACGGCCCGAGGTGGCAGCCTGGAGCACTACCGGACCGAGGGCGCGTGCCAGGTGCTCGAGGTGCGTGCACCCCCTCGGGCCACCGAAGCGCTCCTGGACGGCACGCGTGTAGCCGCGTCCCACGCACAGCCCGACGAGGCCGGCGAAGGCGGGCGCGATCGCAGGGCACTCCGCGTGGGGGAAGGTCCCCATGGTCGCGGCGGCGTCGACGATGGCGAGGTCGCCGGTGCGCACGCGCACCCGGAGCTCGAGGTCGTGGACGTGCTCGACCGACGCCGTGCCCGCGGCCCACGGCCGCTCGTCGCGCAACCTCCCCACCACGTCGAGGTGCGCGCCGTCCTCGAAGACCTCGAAGGCGATGGTGCGCCGATGGACGGGCACGGGCGGGGGAGCAGGGTCCATCGCCCGATCTTGCCCCCGGGCAGCTCCGGGCCGCCACGCCGCCGGTCCGGCTCCCACCGGCGTAATTACGCCAGTGTGGTACGATGCCGACGTTGCACCTCTACCTGCGCGTGACGGTCCGACGCTCGTTCGGGCGCCGCTCGAGGTCAGGTGGAGCTTGACGTCGAGCGAGGAGCACGCGATGGCAGCAGGGGGCAGACCGCGTCGGGCACCGGGCGCCGCGAGCGCCGAGGCCGGCTTCCGTGGCCCCCAGGTGTGCTCGATCGTGGGCATCTCGTACCGCCAGCTCGACTACTGGGCGCGCACCGGCCTGCTGCGACCGTCGATCGCCGACGCCCATGGGAGCGGCACCCAGCGGCGGTACTCGTACGGAGACCTCGTCGAGCTCAAGGTCATCAAGCAGCTCCTCGACGCCGGGCTCAAGCTCCAACAGGCACGCCAGGCGGTCAGCTGCCTGCGCGACCACCTCGGCGGCGACCTCGCCACGGCGCAGCTCGTCCTCGCCGGCAACCGCTCGGTGCTCGCCTCCTCGAACGGCGAGGTCATCGACCTGCTCGCCGGTGGCCAAGGGGTCTTCAACGTCCTGCCCCTCTCGGGCGTCGTCGACGAGCTCAACGCCGCCATCGTCGAGCTGTCGCCGGACTCCCTCCCCGTGCCGGGCACGCCGAGCGCCGGCCGCGGCGGGGCTCGGGACGACGGGACGGCCGGCGGCCTCGAGGCTGCCCAGCGTTGACGACGACGGGTGCCGTCCGCGGCGGGCGCCGATCGGTGGACGAGGTGCGCTTCGCCCACGAGTCCGAGCTCCGCTTCGCCCGCATCCTCGACTTCTACGAAGTCCCCTGGGAGTACGAGCCCGTCGAGTTCACCCTGGCGTGGGACGAGGAGGGCCGACGGTCGGCAGGGTTCCGTCCCGACTTCTGGCTTCCCGACCAGAAGCTGTTCGTCGAGCTCACCACGTTGAGCCAGCGCCTCGTGACGAAGAAGAACGGGAAGGTCCGCCGTCTCGCCGCCCTCTATCCCGATGTGCGGGTCACGCTCCTGCACCAGCGCGACACCCTCGCCCTGCTCGCGACCTACGGCGTGGCGGGCGACGGCTTCGACCCGTGGGCCGAGGCCACGCCCGCGTGAGCCCGTCGGGCCGGATCGCCCACGGCCTCACCCTCACGGCGCCGGCTATCCTCGCCCCGTGAACGACCAGCCCTCGACGACCGTTCACACCGCCGTCGCCCCTCCGGGAAGCCCGACGACGACCGCGCCGCGCCGCAGCGCCCTCTTCGACGAGCACGTGGGCCTGGGTGCGAAGCTCACCGACTTCGGTGGGTGGGAGATGCCCCTCAGCTACCCGGACGGGACGATCGCCGAGCACCGGGCGTGCCGGACGGCGGCGGCGGTCTTCGACGTGAGCCATCTCGGCACGGTGCGTGTCGCCGGCCCGGACGCCCTCGCCCGCCTCCAAGGCACCCTGACCAACGACCTCGCGCGCATCGGCCCCGGACGAGCCCAGTACACCCACCTGCTCGACGACGACGGCAGCGTCGTCGACGACCTGATCGTCTGGTGGCTCGGCGAGGACGCCTTCGACGTCATGCCCAACGCCTCCAACACGTCGGCCGTCCTCGCCGCGCTGGGCGGCGAGGACACCACGGGCCGGCGCGCCGTTCTCGCCGTCCAGGGGCCGAGCGCCCGGGCGCTGGTGGGTGCCGTCCTCCCCGACGCGGCCCGCGTGGCGCGCTTCGCGGTCTCCAGCACCGACCTCGACGGCGCGCCGTGCCTCGTCGCCGGGACCGGGTACACGGGCGAGGACGGGCTCGAGCTCGCCGTGCCCGCCGAGTCGGCCACCGCCCTGTGGCGCGCCCTCGTAGCGGCCGGCGCCGTGCCCGCAGGGCTCGGGGCCAGGGACACCTTGCGGCTCGAGGCCGGGCTCCCGCTCCACGGGCACGAGCTCGGGCCGGGCATCACCCCGCTCCAGGCGGGCCTCGGCTGGGTGGTCGCCTGGGGGAAGCCTGCCTTCCGCGGCCGCGACGCCCTCGTCGAGGAACGTGCCCACGGGCCGCGCCGGCACCTCGTCGGCGTGGCGACGGACGGCCGGCGGCCCCCGAGGGCCGGCGACGCGCTCGCGGTCGCCACGGGCGCCGCCGGGGTGGTGACCAGTGGGAACTTCTCGCCGATGCTCGGCCACGGCATCGCCCTCGCCCTCGTCGACGGCCCCGCTCCCGAGGCCGGGACACCGGTTCGGGTCGACGCCCGCAGGGAACCGCTCGCCGGCCGGGTGGCCGCGACACCGTTCGTCCGGCCCGGCCAGTTCGCGCTGGCGGGCGCCCCGGCCCCCGACTGACACGGCCCCGACGAACGGCGTGGCGTCGCCGCGCCGTTCGGCGGCCGTCCGCCCGACACCGCCCCGAACCGAAGCGTAGGAGCCGACCCCGTGGGCACCTACACGCCGCACACCGACGACGAGATCGCCGACATGCTCGCCTTCCTCGGCCTCGACGCGCTCGAGGACCTCTTCGCCGCCGTCCCCGAGGCCATCCGGCTCCAACGCCGGCTCGAGCTCGCCGACGGGGCGGGGGAGCCCGACGTCCTCGCCCACTTCGCCGCGCTCGCCGAGGACAACCTCGCACGCAGCGACCGGATGACCTGCTTCGCCGGCGGCGGGGCCTACGACCACGAGGTGCCCCCGGTGACGCGCGCGCTCGCCGGCCGCTCCGAGTTCGTCACCTCGTACACGCCCTACCAGCCCGAGGTGGCCCAGGGCGTCCTGCAGGCCGTCTTCGAGTACCAGACGATGGTGAGCCGCCTCTCCGGGCTGCCGGTCTCGAACGCCTCCCTCTACGACGGCGCCGCCGCCCTCGTGGAGGCGGTGAACCTCGGTGCCGCCGCTGCCGGGAGGAACCGGGTGTGGATCTCTGCCGGCGTGCACCCCCACTGGCGGCAGGTGCTGGCCACCGCAGCGGCCGGCACGGGCCACCGGGTCGAGACGATCGCGCTCGCCGACGGCGTGACCGCGTGGCCCGACCCCGACCCCTCGGACCCGCCCGGCGTCGTCGTCGTCGCCCTGCCCAACTACCTCGGCTGCCTCGAGGACCTCACTGCCGCCCGACGGACCTGCGACGCCTTCGGTGCCCAGCTCGTGGTGGCCTTCGACCCCGTCTCCGTCGGCCTGTTGCGGTCGCCGGGCGACTGGGGTGCCGACGTCGCCGTCGCCGAGGGACAGCCCTTCGGCACCGCCCTGGGCTTCGGTGGCCCCTACCTCGGCCTCTTCGCCACGACCAGGGCCCACCTGCGGCGCCTCCCCGGACGGCTCGTCGGCGAGACCGTCGACGTCGAGGGCCGGCGCGCCTACGTCACGACGCTGCGCGCCCGCGAGCAGGACATCCGGCGCGAGAAGGCGACCTCGAACGTGTGCACCAACCAGACGCTCATGGCCGTGACCGCCGCCGTCCAGCTGTCCTGGCTCGGCACCTCCGGCCTGGTCGAGGTGGCCACCCGGTGCGCCCGGGGAGCCCGCTACGCGCGCGACGCCCTCCTCGCCCTCGACGGCGTCGAGCCGTACGCCGGCGCACCCGTCCTGCGCGAGTTCGCGCTCCGTCTCCCGGTCCCGGCCGACCTGCTCGTCGAGCGCATGGCCGAGGCCGGCTTCCTCGCAGGGATCCCCCTCGGGGACCACTACGAAGGAGGTTCGCACGCCGTGCTCGTCACCGTCACCGAGCGACGCACCCGCCACGAGATCGACGCCTACGTCGCCGCCTTCGCCGGGGCGGTCCGGCCGTGAGCGACGCCGTCGACGCCGCGGCTCGGGCGCGCGCCCCCCGGCGAGCCGTCGACGCCGCCCCCGGCGGGCGTGCGGCGAGCGCGCCGCTCCTCGGCACCGCTGCCGAGCCGACCGTGTTCGAGCTGTCGGTGCCGGGCCGCCGGGCGTGGTCGCTCAGGACCACAGAGGTGCCCGAGGTCCCGGTCGAGGACCTCGTCCCCCCGGTGTTCCGGCGTGACCGCCCGGTGGAGCTCGCCGAGGTGTCCGAACGCGACCTCGTGGCCCACGTGACCCGCCTGTCCCACCGGCAGTTCTCGGTCGACCTCGGTGCCTATCCGCTCGGGTCGTGCACGATGAAGTACAACCCCAAGGTCTGCGACGCCGTTGCCGTCCTCGACGGGCTCACCGGCGTGCATCCCGCTGCTCCCCCCGCCCTGACGCAGGGCTGGCTCGCCCTCCTCGTCGAGCTCGAGGCCGCGCTGTGCGAGATCACCGGTATGGCGGCGGCCACCCTCCAGCCCGCTGCGGGCGCGGCCGGCGAGCTGACCGGCCTGCTGCTCATGCGGGCGTGGCACAAGGCGACCGGCTCGCCTCGCCAGCGGGTCGTCATCCCCGACTCTGCGCACGGCACCAACCCCGCCTCGGTGACCCTGGGCGGCTACGAGGTGACGACGGTCCCGAGCGACGACCGTGGCTGCGTCGACCTCGACGCCCTCCGCCGGGTCCTCGACGACGACGTCGCCGGGATCATGCTCACCAACCCGAACACCCTCGGGCTCTTCGAGGAGGACATCACCGCCATCGCCGAGGCGGTCCACGACGTGGGCGCGCTCCTCTACTACGACGGCGCCAACCTGAACGCCATCCTCGGCGTCGTTCGACCGGGCGACATGGGCTTCGACATCGTCCACATGAACCTGCACAAGACCTTCGCCACCCCCC
>CAZSYT010000122.1:0-6512 GCA_964610905.1 uncultured Acidimicrobiaceae bacterium | reverse complement strand
CCTCTACCAGGGACCGCCCGTGCGGGTGACCATGTTCGGGGACTCGGTGGCGTTCCGGGCTGCCGTGGCCATGCTGCTCGACGACCCCCAGCAGAACTACGACGTGACCCTGTCGAACGGCGCCATCCTCGGCTGCGGGGTGGTGCGGGGGACGCAGTACCGCAACCACGGCACCGTCTACACCACCCTCCCCCCGTGCAACACGGCGACCCCGGTCGACCAGCAGTGGCCCGCCCTCTGGCGGGGGGAGCTGGCCGTCACGCACCCCGCCGTCGCCGTCATGCTGGTGGGCCGGTGGGAGATCACCGACCGCCGCATCGGCGGCACGTGGATGCACATCGGCCAGCCCGCCTACGACGCCGTCCTGCGGTCGTCGCTGCGCCAGGCCATGCGGATCGGGACCTCCACGGGGGCGCTCATGGTCGCCCTCACCTCGCCGTGCTTCGACACCGGCGAGCAGCCCAACGGCCAGCCGTGGCCCGAGGACTCCCCGGCCCGCCTCCAGCGCTACAACACGATCCTCCGCCAGGTCGCCGCCGAGTTCCCCCGCACGGTGACCGTCGACGACTTCGGGGCCCAGCTGTGCCCGGGCGGGCACTTCGCAACCTCCCTCGACGGGGTCCAGATCCGCGACGGCGACGGCGTCCACATCGTGCCCACCCCCGCTGCCGGCCAGTGGCTGTCCGAGCGCCTGCTCCCCGAGGTGGTCAAGGTGGGGCGGCTGCAGCTGTCGGGCGGGCACTTCGCCGACGGGCGCCTCCCTGCAGCCCCGACGGCGTCGACCGGGTGAGCGGGCGACCGGCGTGCCCCGGGCCGGCCCAGGGGCGCCGGCGCGCTCAGGGCGTCGAGGAGGCGGGTGCCGGCGGGGGGATGGACGACGGCGGGGGCGGCTCGCCGCCGACCGACGCGTCGGCCACGGCGCACTGGGCCCGCAACGCGGTGACCAGGTAGTGCTCCGGCACGCGGTTGCTCTCCGAGATGGTGGTCATGAGCGCCTGCCACTGGCCGTTGGTGTCGGCCGCCTCGGCGGCCAGGGGAAGCGCCTCGCGCAGCTGGAGGTAGGCCTGCTGGCGGAGCGCGCCGGCCGTCTGGCCGTCGGCCTGCGACGCCTTCTGGAGCAGGGAGAGCGACGCGCCGACGTGCTTGCACGCCTGCTTGGCCTGGGTGGTGCCGCCCGACTGGCCGCAGGCGGCGAGCCCGGAGCCGAGGGCGCAGACGAGGGCGAGCCCCGCCGCGGTGCGGCGTGGCGAGCGTCGTCGTGGCACCCGCTCAGCCCAGCCAGCTGGCGGCCGAGTCGAGCAGGTAGCGGCTGACGGCCAGGCAGCGGTCGAACACCTCGCAGAGCATCTCCTCGCCGGCGAGGATCCGCGTGAGGGAGACCGGTGCCCTGGCGACGATCGTGAGCCGCCGTTCGGCGGCGTCGGTGGCCGAGGCGTACGAGTCGATGGCGGACACCTCGAGCGGCAGCTCGATGCCGCCCACCCCCGCCAGGTCGATGGCCAGGCGGAGGAGGTCGGGCCCGTTGGGAAGGGGCGGGAGGGCCCACGTGAAGGTCAGCGGGAAGTGGAACTCGTCGGGGGGGTCCTCGTCGTCGCCCAGGGCGAAGACGACGTCCTCGAACGACAGCAGGGTACGCGGGTCGACCTCGAGCGCGAGATGCAGGTCGAGCGGCCCGCCGCAGCCGTCCTCGGGGTGGAGGTCGACCTCCCACACCTGGCGGAGCGAGTAGGTCTCCACGAAGTGCCGCTCGTCGTGGACGTGGAACCCGTGGTCGACCGAGTGGTCCTTCAGATCGGCCACGTAGCCGGCGACGTCGATGACTGCCACAGGGACCAGAGCCTACCGTCCGTCCGGACGGGCCGAGGCGGGCATCGGCGGGCCGCTCGGCTCACCTCGGCCGCGGTGCCTGGTGGCGGTGCGGCCCCGGCTCGGCCCCGGCCTGCCCTCGGCTCGGCCCCGGCTCGGCCCCGGCTCGGCCCCGGCTCGGCCCCGGCAGAGCCGGCACGACGACGGCGACGGCGTTAGGGTCACGCCGATGGACGACGACGAGCTGCTCGGGGTGCTGGACGACGCGGCCGACGCCGTCACCCGGACGCTGGCGGTGCTCGAGGACTGGGGCCTCGCCGGGACCCGGGCCGGGCAGTACCGCTCCGACCTCGCCGCCGACGACGCCGCCGTCGGCGTGCTCACGAGGGCCGGCCTGGCCGTCCTGTCGGAGGAGTCCGGGCTGTCCGACCCGCCCGCCCCCACGGGGGGCGACGAGCAGTCGGGGAGAGGACCGGGCCCCGCCGGCCGCCTCGTGGTCGTCGTCGACCCGCTGGACGGCTCGACCAACGCGGCACGGGGGCTCCCGTGGTACGCCACCAGCCTGTGCGCCGTGGACGCCGACGGGCCACGGGCGGCCGTCGTGGTCAACCAGGCGTCCGGCGTGCGGTACCGGGCGGTCCGGGGCCGGGGTGCCACCCGCGACGGAGCACCCGTGCGCCCTTCGGGGTGCGACGTCCTCGGCCAGGCGGTGGTGGCCGTGTCGGGCTACCCGCGTCGCTACCTGGGCTGGTCGCAGTACCGGAGCTTGGGTGCCGCCGCCCTCGACCTGTGCGCGGTCGCCGACGGGACGCTCGACGCCTACGTGGTCGTCGGCAGCTCGTCGCTGGGCAGCTGGGACTACCTCGGCGGCATGCTCGTGTGCGTCGAGGCCGGCGCGTCGGTGTCCGAGCTGCGCGGCCGCTCCCTGGTCACCCTCGAGCACGGCGACCGTCGTACCCCGGTGGCCGCCGCCACCCCCGAGCTCCTCGGCGAGCTGGCCGTCGCCGTGGTCGGCGCCGAGGCCCCTGCCACCTAACGGCGCGAGCCGGGGCGTGGCGCGGGTGGGGGCGGCGTGGCCGGCGGGTCGATGACGAGCGGCCAGAGGCGGGGGGCCAGCCAGGCGTAGAAGCGCTCGGCGACGGCCTCGCTGGCGTTGCCGGCGTAGATGTCGCCGGGGACGTACGCCGGCGTGTGCACGCCGTCCGCCGTCCGGACCTGCACCCCGTCGAGGAACTCGGTGAACGAACCCGTCGGGCAGAGCATGGAGCCGTAGGGGACGACGCTCACGGAGCGGGGGTGCTGCCTCGCGACGCGCTCGAGGAGCCCGTTGTAGACGGCGCGTCGCTGCGGCGTGTCGGAGGGGGCCAAGGGAGTGCCGTAGGGGTAGTTCTGGTCCATGCACGGCATCGTCAGCAGGTCCACGTGGGCGCCGTGCGCCGTGCCCAGGGCGACCACGGTCTCCAGCTGGCGGAGCTCGTAGCGCTGGAACCCCGGCTGCAGGATGTCGCGCCAGCGCCCGTGCATCAGCAGCGACTGGGTCTCCCAGTGCCCGGCGAGGAAGAGCACCTGGTCACCCGGCTTCGTCGTCGTCAGCAGGCGACCGTCGAGGGCCGGCCACCGCTCGTCGGGAGGGGTGGCCGAATTGCACGCAGAGACCATGGGCAGGCCCGAGGTCCCCGGCGTGGCAGTGGCCGCGGTGGCGACGGCGAGCCCGCAGCCGAAGAGCCCGCCGTCGACGACGGTGGTGCCCGACGGAGCCGTCGCCTCGAGCGCGTACCCGAGGGTCAGCGCCGTCGAGTCCCCGAGGACGACGACCTCGGGCGGGGGCGGGACGGTCACCTGGGCGGGGGCGAAGCGGCGGGCCGGCGCGGCCGCCGACGCGGTCGCGGTGGTGAGGAAGAGGACGGCCACGGCCCCGCCGACGGCGGCCGTGCCCGGGACGAGCGACCGCACCGACCGCCAGAAGGTGCGGCGCAGCACGGGGCGCTCCACGACGAGGTAGCTCGCAGTGGCGACGACGAGCGAGGCCCCGAAGCGCAGCGCGTCGAGGGCGGAGCCGGAGAGCCCCGTCCGGGCGGGGGTGAGCACGAGGAGCAGGGGCACGTGCCAGAGGTAGAGCCCGTACGAGATGGTGCCCACCCACCGCAGGAGACGGCGCTCGAGCACCCAGGTCAGTGGGCCGTTCGGGACGAGGACCACGGCGCCCACCACGAGGGCACCGGCCAGCGCCACCACGAGGAAGCCGCCCCGGTAGAGGAGGGCCGACTGCCCGTCGAGCGTGTACGCCGCCGCGGCCAGCGCGGCGAGGCCGACGACCCCGAGGCTGGTGAGCGCCCGGCCGGCCAGGGCGCGTCGCTGCCGTGGGGCGAGCGCTGTCGCACCGGCGCTGAGCTGGGGCGAGCAGGCGAGGAGGCAGGCCAGGGCGACGCCGACGAGCAGGCTCTGAGCGTGGGTGTCGGTGCCGAAGTAGAGCCGCGTGGTGGCGGCGTGCGGGCGGAAGCGCACGGCCATCTCGGTGGCCGAGGCCAGCGCGCCGAGCGCAGCGAGCGAACCGAGGGCCATGACGGCCCGGCGGCCCGGGCGCACCAGCCGGAGCACCGCCACGGTGACGAGCGGCCAGACGAGGTAGAACTGCTCCTCGATGGCGAGCGTCCACGTCTGGGTGAGCGGCGAGCGCACCCCGGTGGCGACGAAGTAGTGGGTGCTGGCGGCGATCTGGTACCAGTTCGAGACGAAGCCGAGTGCCGAGAGGGCCTCCAGTCGGAACTCCGGGTAGGCCCCCGGGGGCGCGACGAAGCGCACGTAGACGCTCGCGGCCACGACCACCAGGACGAGACAGGGCAGCAGCCGGCGGGCGCGCCGGGCCCAGAACGCCCGGAGCCGCACGCGACCCGCCCGCCGGTGCTCGGCGAGGAGCAGGGTCGTGATCAGGTAGCCGGAGAGCACGAAGAACAGGTCGACGCCGAGGAACCCGCCCGGGAGCGCTCCGAGGCCGAAGTGGAACCCCATCACGGCAAGGATCGCGACGGCGCGCAGGCCGTCGAGGCCCGGCAGCCGCGCGGGTGGATCGGGGCGGGCACCGCGCCGTCCGGCGCCGGCGGTCGGCTGCACCGCCGTGCGCACGTCGTCCACCACCGCCGTCCCGGACGGATCCCCCATCTTCGCCACCTCCACCGGACGCCACACCACCGCTACCCCGCCCGCTCCCAGCAGGGTGCCCGGCCGAAGACGACCCGAGCCTAGCGAAGTCGGCACGACCGGCACGGGGCGGCGGGCGCAAGACGGATGTCGGGCGCCAGGTGGGTGGGCAGGAGCCACGCCGGCGGGAACCGATGGGCCGGGGCGGCGCTACCGTTGGGCTCGCCGGGCGCTTAGCTCAGCTGGTCAGAGCAGCTGGCTTACAACCAGCAGGTCGTCGGTTCGAGTCCGGCAGCGCCCACCACATCGCCGTATTCGAACTTCGGCGAAGAGAAGAGCAGGTCGAAGGGCTCCTTGTACGTGGCTTCGACGACGTGGCCGTCGCGGACGTGGACCTCGTCGAGCACGGCGGCGTTGAAGAGCTTGCGGGTCCGGTCGCTGCCGCGCCGGTAGCCGGTGGCACAACGCGTCGAGAACCGGAGGGCGAGGTCCATCACGTCCTGCCAGTCGTCGAGGCTCCCGTCGAGTACGGACTGGCGTGACTCGACGGTGCGCAGCTCGGCACCGATGCGCTCCTGCTCCCGCCGGAGCAGGGTGACGTCGATCGCGTTGGCGTAGTACGCCTCCATCAGCTTGTAGCGCTCGGACTCCAGGCGCTCGTGCTGGGTGGCGAGCAGCTCGCGCTCGGCGGTCGCGTCCTCGTGACGGCTGGCCACCTCGGCGGCGATGGCTTGACGGAGCCCCTCGGCCCACTCGGTCGGCACCTCGATGCGGCCGTAGAGATCCTCGACCTCGGCTTCGAGGTGGTCGGCAGCGATGTAGCGCTCCCGGCAGCCGGTGCCGTTGCGCCGGTCCTTCTGCCCCAGGCAGTAGAAGTAGGTGTAGGTGCCCTTGGAGTACTGGATGGAGAGGCGCCGCCCGCACACGCCGCAGACGAGGAGGCCTTTCAGGTAGTGGTGGTGCCGGCGCTCGCGCGTGCCGCGCACCGCCCGGGCACTGAGCAGCTCCTGGACCCTGTCGAAGGTGGCCCGGTCGATAATCGGTTCGTGGATCCCCTCGTACTCGACGCCGTCCCATTCGACGACGCCGACGTAGGCACGATGGGCGAGGAGGTGCGCCATGCCCGAGACGGTCACCGCCTTGGCCGGGTAGTGGCCGTCGCGACCGCGGTTCTTGAGCCCCCGGTGGGCCATCTCCTCGGCCAGGCGCTCGACGGTCCACTCGCCCGTCGCGTACAGCTCGAAGGCGATCTTGACCAAAGGGGCGCGTTCGGGGTCGGGGACGATGTGGGCGACCTGGCGGCCGCCGATCGGCTCGCGGACGTTCAGGTAGCCGAGGGGCGCCTTGTGGGGGTAGCCGCCGAGCTTCGCCTTCTGGCCCATGCCCTTCCGGACCTCCGCCGCGAGGTTGGCCGAGTAGAACTCGGCCATGAGCGCGTGGATGCCCTCCACGAGGCGCCCCGACGCGGTCTCGTCGAGGTTCTCGGTCACCGAGACGAGCGCTACGCCGCGACGGCGTAAGAGCGCCCGGATCGCGATGTGGTCCTCCATGTTCCGGGCGAGGCGGTC
>CAZSYT010000121.1:0-6522 GCA_964610905.1 uncultured Acidimicrobiaceae bacterium | reverse complement strand
AGCCACCCCCCGGTGTGGCTGCGGCGACGTCGACGACCCGGGTCCGGCGGCCACCCGCCCGGGCCGAGCGACGCGGGAACCTCGGGACCTCCACCGGGCCGGAGGGGTCCCTGTCCTGCTCGCCGGGCACGTCGCCGGCTCGCCGGCCAGGTCGAACGGGCGCTCCTCGGCGCGCGGCGCCGGCCTCGAGGTGCACCGGGGGGTTGATTCCTTGCACCCGAAGTGCAGTCTGGATACCCCCGTGTGTATACTGCGGGCACCACACTTCCTCCCAGGCCTATCCGGCGCGCCCTCCGTGCTGCGACCGGAACGGGCCCGGGGCGGCGCCCGAGGCGCCCGCCCCGCAGCGGAGGCGGCCCGCCCCTCTCGCCGGGCCGACGCGCCCGTGCCCCTCCGCCGCACCGGCGCGGGGTGCGGTCACGACGCACGAGGAGCACACGACGACCCACCTCTGGGCGTAACACAACCGGCCGCACACCCTGAGGCGTGACGCCAGGACGGACGATGCCTCCCCGCTCGCCGTCCGGGGGCCGCATGCAAGGGCCGGAGCCCGCCAACACCAATCAGAGGAAGGCGCCAACCGGCGCCCGACGAAGGGAGGTGCCATGCGGACCCGCATTGCACTCGCGACGTGCTCCGTCGCGCTCATCGCCACCATCGCGTCGTCGCGCTCGAGCTCCTCGCCGAGCACGTCGCACCCGTCCCCCCGTACCGTCCATGCCGCCCCGGTCGCGCTCCACCTGGTGCGCCCCACGCAGCGGGAGCCACGCCTCACGTCGGCCCACGGGCCCCACGGGGTCGCCACCCCACAGTCGCTCGTCGCGCTCCGGGCGCTCGCGGGCCAGGGCGGACTGCTCGTCCAGACGAACGGCAGCCTGACCGCCGACCTGTTCCACGCGTCTGTTCCCCGCCACCCGGCACGCCTGCCGGTGGCCCCGGCCCCGCCGCCTGCCCCGGCCCCGCCGCCTGCCCCGGCCCCTGCCCCTGCCCCTGCCCCTGCCCCTGCCCCTGCCCCGGCCCCTGCCCCTGCCCCGCCACCTGCCCCGGTGGCCGTGGCTCCCGACCCCGTGACGCCCGCGCTCCGGGCCGAGTGGGAACGGGTCGCGCTGTGCGAGGAGGGTGGCAACTGGCATGCGGACGGCGCCGTCTTCTCGGGGGGTCTCGGCATCAGCCGCGCCAACTGGGCGAGCCACGGCGGCACGCAGTTCGCACCGGACGGCGCCATGGCGACCGAGGACCAGCAGATCATCGTGGCCGAGCGGATCACCGGCGGGTGGGTGCCCGACCAGTACGGCTGTGCCGCGTGGTGAGCCCGGGTGCAGTCAGTGGGGGACAACAGGCACGTCACGGCGTCGACGGGCTCGCCGGCGTCGGAACCGGCCGTGCCCGCTCCGACGAGCCGGTTGCCCCGGCGGTGGCGGCGGGCGACGGCGAGAAGCCCCGGGTCGACGTCCACGCCGGCACGGCGGACGGCCTGGGCGAGGTGCTCGACGTGCCGGCCAGCCCCACACGCCGCGACGAACGGGCCGGAGGGGCCCGGACCGCGCAGCTCGGCTGTCCGGTCGAGGACAGTCCGGGCTCGTCCCACCCCACCCGGAGGACCTCCACCCCGAACCGCCTCGGCAGCCGCCGCGCCACCTCGACCGAGGTGCCACTTTCCACCGCCACCACTCGCCTCGCCCCGTTCGTCCGCCCCTAGGGGCCACGGACGGCATCCCCTCCACCACCCTCCACCACCTGACCTGCCACAGGTCCGCTCCGAACGTGCGCCCCAGCGCCTCCGGCCGGCACGGCGCCGGCCCCGACGACCCACACTGCCGTCGGTCAGGTCACCCGCAGACGACACACCCGAGGCCTCGGCGGTGGACCGACCCGCTCGAGCCCGAGCGGGGCAGACCCGGTGGGCCCGGACGCGACGACGCCGGCCGACCCGCCGCAGGTGGACGGGTGACCGGCGTCCGGTGGCCGGCTCACGGACCGGCCCTCGCTCGCCCCCGGGTAGAGCCCGGTGGCGAGGTCGGTCAGATCTTGCGGACCTGGCTCGCCTGGAGGCCCTTCTGGCCCTGCTTGGTCTCGAACTCGACCCGCTGGCCCTCCTCGAGGTCTCGGTACCCCTCCATCTGGATCTCCGACTGGTGGACGAACACGTCGTCACCGCCTCCGTCGGGGGTGATGAAGCCGAACCCCTTCTCGGCGTTGAACCACTTCACGACGCCTTGTGGCATGTGCTGCTCCTTGGACTTCACGCTGCTTGGAATCGGCCCCACGGTGAAGCCCAACGGCCGCACGCCCGCGTGAAAGGGCAGTGGGCGTGCGCAGTGTACGTGCTCGTCCGCGGTGACGCCAGCACGTCTCCGTCCGTCGGCGCGTCGGCACGTCGGCGGGGAGGCCTTCAGCCCTGTGAGGCCTCGGGGCGCAGCATGGGGAAGAGGATCACGTCGCGGATGGCGTCGACCTCCGCCAGCAACATCACCAGCCGGTCGATGCCGATGCCGATGCCGGCGGTGGGCGGCAGCCCGTACTCGAGCGAGCGCACGAAGGCGAGGTCGGCGGGGTGCGCCTCGGGGTCGCCGCGCTCGGCGGCCTCGATCTCGAAGCGGAAGCGCTCGGCCTGCTCCTCGGGGATGTTCAGCTCGCTGTAGCCGTTGGCGTACTCGCGTCCGTCCACCACCAGCTCGAAACGGTCGGTGAGCGTCGGGTCCTCGGAGCGGTGCCGGGCGAGCGGGGAGACCTCGACGGGGAAGCCGCAGACGAGCACCGGGCCGAGCACGGTGGGGAGCAGCACCTTGTCGTAGAGCTCGAAGACCAGCTTGCCCGAGCCCCACGCGTCGTCGACGTCGAGCCCGCGGTCGCGGCACAGGGCAGCCAGGTCGCCCACGGGCTGGCTCGGGTGGACGGGGCGGCCGAGCACCTCCTCGAGCAGCCCGAGGAGCTCGCGGCGCGGCCACGGCGGGGTGAGGTCGACCTCGCCGCCCCGGGTGGTGAACGTCCGGCGCCCAGTGGCGACGTCCGCGGCGGCGACCACGAGGCGCTCGGTGAGCTCCATCCCCGTCTCGACGTCGCCGAAGGCCTGGTAGGCCTCGAGGGCGGTGAACTCCGGGTTGTGGCGGGTCGAGAGGCCCTCGTTGCGGAAGTTCCGGGCGATCTCGAAGACCCGCTCGTAGCCCCCCACGACGAGACGCTTCAGGAAGATCTCGGGGGCGATCCGGAGACGGAGGTCGATGTCGAGGACGTTGGCGTGGGTCACGAAGGGCCGGGCGATGGCCCCCCCGGCCTGGGCCTGCAGGATGGGGGTCTCGACCTCGACGAAGTGCTCGTCGACCAGCGCCTGGCGCATCGCGGCGATCGTGGCGAAGCGGATGTCGAAGACCCGGCGCGTCTCGGGGTTCGCCAGCAGGTCGAGCTCGCGCTGGCGGTACCGGGTGTCCGCCTCGCTCAGACCGTGCCACTTGTCGGGCAGCGGCCGGACGGCCTTGGCCAGCAGGACGAGCCGGCGCACGCCCACCGACAGCTCGCCACGTCGGCTCGTGACCACCTCGCCGACCGCACCGATCCAGTCGCCGAGGTCGCACGCCTCGAGGACCGCTGCGCTCGCCGCGTCGAGGTCTCCCACCTGGACGAGCAGCTGGATGGTCCCCGACGCGTCGGACAAGGTGGCGAAGACGAGCTTGCCGTGGCCGCGTCGTGCCGTCATCCGTCCGGCGACGGCCACGTCGGCTCCGGTCCGAGCGTCGGGCCCGAGGTCGGCGTACCGGCGTCGGAGGTCGGCCGCCAGGTCGGTCCGGTCGAAGCGCGGTGGGTACGGATCGACGCCGGCAGCGGCGAGCGCGTCGCGCTTGGCTCGCCGCTCCGCCATCAGGACGTCGAGCGAACGGGCCGACCGGTCGTCGGGCTCGGGCTGCTCGGCTCCAGTGGTCACAGCGGCTCTCCAACGGGTCGGTGCGCGGCGGGACGGCACGGAGGCGTGGCCGGTGGTCCGTGCCGACGGGGCCCGGCCCCCCTCTCCCGGACCGCCGAAGCCCGGAGTGTACCGGTCCCGGGGGCCCCGGCCCGGTAGGTTCGGGGGTCGAGCCGCCCGAGATCCGGCGCTGCCGCGGCGAAAGGAGCTCCATGCCCGACCTGCGCCCGCACGTCATCGTCCTCTTCGGCGCCACGGGTGACCTGGCGCGGCGCAAGCTGCTGCCCGGTCTCCTCCACCTCCGTCACGCCGGGCTGCTCCCCGAGTGCCAGGTGGTGGGCTCGTCGCTCGACGACCTCGACGACGAGCGCTTCCGCGCCTTCGCCCGCACCGCCTTCGACGAGTTCGGCCGCAGCGACGTGAGCGTCGAGGAACGCGACGACTTCCAGAAGATGCTGCACTTCGTCCCGCAGCACGGTGGCGTCGACGCCCTCCGCCAGGCGGTCACCGACGCCGAGCACCGACTCGGCGGGGAGCCCCGCCGTCTCCACTACCTGAGCATCCCGCCCGCGGCGGCCGGCGCCGTGGTCGAGCTGCTCGGCACGGCGCAGCTGGTCGAGCGCTCGCGCGTGATCATGGAGAAGCCCTTCGGCACCGACCTCGCCTCGGCGCGGGCGCTCAACGACACCGTCCACCAGGTCTTCGACGAGTCGCAGGTCTTCCGGATCGACCACTTCCTCGGAAAGGAGGCAGCCCTCAACATCCTGGCCTTCCGGTTCGCCAACGGCCTCTTCGAGCCGATCTGGAACCGCGACCACATCGACCACGTCCAGATCGACGTGCCCGAGACGCTCGGCGTGGACGACCGCGCGTCCTTCTACGAGGGCACCGGGGCGTTCCGCGACATGGTGGTGACCCACCTGTTCCAGATCCTCGCCTTCATGGCCATGGAGCCGCCGACCGCCCTCGAGCCGCGGTCGATCTCCGAGGAGAAGAACAAGGTCTTCCGGTCGATGCGCTCCCTCGACGTGCGCCAGGTGGTGCGCGGGCAGTACGCGGGCTACCTCGACCTCGACGGCGTGACGCGCGGCTCGGACACCGAGACGTTCGTCGCCCTCCGGTGCGAGATCGACAACTGGCGGTGGGCCGGCGTCCCGTTCTACCTGCGGACGGGCAAGCGGTTGGCCGAGGGGGCCCGGATCATCTCGATCGCCTTCCGCGAGCCGCCGAAGAGCATGTTCCCCGACGGCTCCGGCGTCGGCTCCCAGGGCCCCGACCACCTCACCTTCGACCTGGCGGACTCGACGCGGCTCTCGCTCTCGTTCTACGGCAAGCGGCCCGGGACCGGCATGCGGCTCGACAAGCTCAGCTTGCAGTTCGCGCTGCACGAGACGGCGGCCGAGGCCGACGTCCTCGAGGCCTACGAACGGCTGATCCACGACGCCATCAGCGGCGACCACACGCTCTTCACCTCGGCGGCCGACATCGAGCGGCTGTGGGAGCTGTCCACTCCCCTGCTCGAGCACCCTCCGCCCGTCCAGACGTACCAGCCGGGATCGTGGGGACCCGGGGCGATCCGCCACCTGATCGCCCCGCGCACCTGGCGCCTGCCCTTCGAGCGCGGCTGGCGCCAGGCCCCGCAGCCCGCGTAGCGGCACCCGGACGCGCCGGGCGGAATTGAGCGTCGCCGCTACGGCGTCCTACGGTGCAGCGGTGGACGCACGAGAGTTCCTCGGCATGGAGCCCACCGCCGACCCGACGCGGTGGTTCCTCCCCGTCACCCCCGCCGTCTCGACCCCGGGACGGTTCCTCTTCGGAGGCTGCGGGCTGGCCGCCGGCATTGTCGCCATGGAGGGCGCCTCGGACCGACCGACCGTGTGGGCGAGCGCCCAGTACCTGTCGTTCGCCCCGACCGGCAGCGTGCTCCGGTGGGACGTCGAGCTGACGGCGACGGGCAAGCACCTGACCCAGGCCCGGGCCATCGGCCGCTACGGGGACCAGGACGTCATCACGGTCAACGCCGCCCTCGGTGTCCCGGTGGAGGGCGCCCGGGGCTCGGGCGCCACGGTGGCACCCCCGCCGGTCGACGGACCCCACGCCTACCCCGGCCGCGAGTGGCCGAGCTTCATGGGGGACTCCGTCTTCGCCCGCGTCGAGCAGCGCCTGGCCTCGGGGCGCGGCTTCGACGACCTCGACCCCGACGCCACCGACCCCCGCTCGGTGTGGTGGTTCCACATCCCCGGCCACCTCGAGCCGTCGGCCGCGACCTTGGCCATCCTCGGGGACTACGTGACGGGCGGCGTCTCCCAGGCCCTCGGCGAGCGCACCATGAGCCGGAGCCTCGACAACACCCTGCGGGTGGGACGTCTGGTGCCCACCGAGTGGCTCCTGTGCGACAGCTGGATCCAGTTCGCGGCCGGTGGGTTCGCCTACGGCGAGGCCCACCTCTTCGCCGAGGACGGCACGTTGCTCGGCACGGCGAGCCAGTCCATGAGCACCCGCCCGTGGGACCCCGAGCACCTGGACGAGCTGGCGGCCAGCGCCGCGGCGGGGCCGCCGTCGGTCGCCCCGGGCGACGACGGCGCGGCGGACGGCGCGGCGGACGGCGCGGCGGACGGAGCGCG
>CAZSYT010000120.1:0-6552 GCA_964610905.1 uncultured Acidimicrobiaceae bacterium | reverse complement strand
GGCCTGCCCGTCGACCCCACACAGTTAGACGCCTACTACTTCGCCACCCAGAATTGCTTCGCCTCGGACGGGGGCCTGTGGGTCGCCGTCCTCTCGCCCGCCGCGCTCGAGCGCGTCGCCGCCTCGAAGGCCTCGGGCCGGTGGGTGCCGGCGTTCCTCGACCTCTCGATCGCCGTCGAGAACTCCCGCCTCGACCAGACCTACAACACCCCGGCGCTCGCCACGCTGTTCCTCTTCGACCAGCAGCTCCGGTGGATGAACGAGCAGGGCGGCCTCGCCTTCACGACGGCACGGTGCGAGCGGTCGGCCGAGATCCTCTACACGTGGGCCGACTCGTCGGACTTCGCCTCCCCGTTCGTGGCCGACCCCGAGGAGCGCAGCCGGGTGGTCGGCACGATCGACCTGGTCGACGCCGTCGACGCCGCGGCGGTCGCCGCGACGCTGCGCGCCAACGGGATCGTCGACACCGAGCCCTACCGCAAGCTGGGGCGCAACCAGCTCCGCATCGCCATGTTCCCGGCCGTCGAGCCCGACGACGTGGCCGCCCTGTGCGCCTGCGTCACCCACGTGGTGGGCGCCCTCGCCGCCTGACCCGGCCGCGTCCTCTCGCCGCGCCGCCCGACCCGTCGCCGGGCTGCCGCCGAGGCCCGCACCCACCCCCGCCCCCGCACGGCCGCCGGCGGGCCCGGCGGCGGCCCCGCCGGGCGACTGGTAGCGTCTCGACCGGACGCTCACAACCAGGCGCGAGGGGCCTGCAGCCGTCGGAGAGCACACGAGGACGCAGCGGTGAGGCTCGTCGGAGCAGACAGGGGATCGATCCGGGGTCGGTTCGCCCTCGTGGTCGCCGTGCTCGTCGCCATGGTCGCCGTCCTGGCGGCCTTCACGGTGGTGGTCCGCCTCCGGGTCTCCGACACCCAGTCCCGCGTCGACAACGTGCTGATCCCGGCCGAGCGCGACGCGTCGGCGCTCGGCCAGGCCTACACCGACCAGGAGACCGGCGAGCGCGGTTTCCTCCTCACCGGCGAGTCGTCGTTCCTCGCCCCCTACACCCAGGGGATCGTCGCTGCCGCCCAGGCCGAGGGGCACCTGATGATCGAGCTGCGAGGGGACGCGCTCGGGTCGCGGCTCCTCGCCGGCGTCACGACCGCCGCACAGACCTGGCGCACCCAGGGCGCCGAGCCCGAGATCGCCGCCCGACGCGCCGGCACGCTGCCGACCGGGGCGACGCTTGCGACACGGCTCACCCAGTCGAAGAACCTCTTCGACCGGGTGCGCACGGCGCTCGGCGGTCTCCAGCACCACATCGGCGACCAGATCGGCACCGAGGTCAACGCCGTCTCCGATGCGCAGGCGGCGGCCAACATCGTGGCGGCGGCGACCATCGCCGCCGCGGTCCTCGTCGTCGTGGCGACGGTCGCCGTGTACCGGCGGGCGATCGCTCGGCCGCTGGCCCGCCTGCTCGGCCAGGTCGGCACGGTCGCAGCGGGCCACCTCGACCAGCCCGTGGAGGCGAGCGGCCCCGCCGAGCTGGCCACCATCGGCACCGGGGTCGAGGCCATGCGCGCGCGCATCATCGCCGACACGACCGAGGCGGCGCGGCTCAGCGAGCAGCTCGCCGTGCGGGCCGAGAGCGACCGCATCGCCCGTGACCTCCACGACGTGGTCATCCAGCGCCTCTTCGCCGCGGGACTGCGACTGCTCGCCCTCGGCAGCCACCACCCCGAGGCCACCGCCGAGACCCGCGAGCTGGTCGAGGAGCTCGACGCCAGCATCCGCGAGCTGCGAGCCGTCATCTTCGGGCTGACCGTCCACCAGGTCTCGGGCGGGCTCAGCGTCCGGGTGCAGTCCCTCGTCACCCACAGCGAGCGGAGCCTCGGCTTCGCGCCGAAGGTGTCGGTCAACGGTCCCGTCGACGAGCAGGTCGACCGGGCCACGGCCGACCACGTGGTCCCCGTCCTCGGCGAGCTCCTCACCAACGTCGCACGCCACGCCCGGGCCAGTGCCGTCGCGGTCCGGCTCGACGTCGTCCCCGACCGCCTGTGCCTGGTCGTGGCCGACGACGGCGTCGGCCTGCCGACGGGCGGCGCCGCGACGGGCGACGGGGGCGGCGGGCGAGGCCTCGGCAACCTGCGCCACCGGGCCGAGGCGCTCGGCGGCGTGTGCGTCGTCCGCTCCGGCGAGGACGGCGGCACCGTCGTCGAGTGGTCCGTACCGCTCCACCCGAGCTCGGTCGCGTGACGCCTGCGACGAGGGTCGCGCGACGCCTGTGACGAGGGTCGAGCCTCGAGCAGCGGCCCGGCGCGTCGCCGACCTCGCGGCCCCCGGTGGCGCGCGCAGGTGAGGCCGACCGACCCCGTCGGCGACTCCGTGGAGGATGCAGTCGCCGCCGCCCGGCGCCTCGTCGCCTCCGCCCGGCGTGTCGTGGCGCTCACCGGGGCGGGCATCTCGACCGACTCGGGGATCCCCGACTTCCGGGGGCCCGAGGGCCTGTGGACGAAGGACCCCGGCGCCGAGCGCCGGGCGACCCTCGACGCCTACGTCCGCGATCCCGAGGTGCGCCGCCGCGCCTGGCGCACGCGGCTCGAGGCGCTGGCGGCGAGCGCCGAGCCCAACGCCGGCCACCGCGCCCTCGTCTCCCTCGAGCGCCAGGGCAAGCTCGACACTCTCGTCACCCAGAACGTCGACGGCCTGCACCAGCGGGCGGGCAGCGACCCCGAGCGCGTCGTCGAGGTCCACGGCACCGTGCGCGACGTCGTGTGCCTGGCGTGCGGGGACCGCCACCCGGCGGCGGAGGCGTTGGAGCGGGTCCGCTCCGGCGAGGAGGACCCGGCGTGCCTCCGGTGCGGCGGGCTGCTGAAGACGGCTACCATCAGCTTCGGCCAGGCTCTGGTGGCCGCCGACCTCGTGCGGGCCGAGCAGGCGGCCCGCCGGTGCGACCTGCTGCTGGCCGTCGGGACGACCCTGGCCGTGCACCCGGCGGCCGGGCTCGTGCCGCTCGCCTCCGACCATGGGGCGACCGTCGTCATCGTGAACGCCGAGCCCACCCCCTACGACCGCGTCGCCGACGTCGTCGTGCGGACCCCGATCGGCGAGGCCCTGCCGGCCATCGTCGGGCTCGGCGGCGGTCCCGAGGGGCGGCCGCCGGCTCAGTGACGGGCCACGTAGGCGCGGGCCTGGTCGCCGACGAGGGCGACCAGGTCGCCGAGGGCGATGTTCACGTCGACGAGGTGCAGCCCCCAGGTGCGGCCGAGGGTCTCCTTCACGACGGGTCGGGTGTCGCCAGGCACGCCGGTCGTGTCGACCTGCAGCCAGCTCGCCCCGTCGTGGTGCTCGCAGCGCGCCTGGTAGCGGTCGGGGTAGGTGATCCACGGCGTGGGGACGTGCGCCGCCACGCTGGCCGACGAGAAGACGCCCTTGAACGTGCCCGTCGGGAAGTACGGGTCGAGGACGGCGAACCGGTCGGGGTGGGCGAGGGACGCCGGGTTCACGCAGAGCACCTGCATCGGCGTCGACGTCCCCGACACCGAGCCGCTCAGGGTGCTGACACCGGCACCGGCGCGCCCGAACAGGCTGTTCGACGGCGGCGTCTGGTCGAAGCTCGAGTAGGCCACGACGCACCCCGTCTCGGTGGTCGACGTGCACGCCGGGACGTGGGCGAAGTCGCCGCCGACGAGCTTGCCCACCGGCACCTCGACGTTGCCGCCGAGGAGGATGGCCGACACGAGCAGCCTCCGCTCGGCCGGGTTCGGGTCCACCTCGGCGCGCAGCAGGCGGATGAGCATCGACGCGCCCTGCGAGTGGCCGATGAGGACCACGCCGCGCCCGTGGTCCTCGTGGGCGAGGAAGTACGTCCACGCCGCCAGGACGTCGCCGTAGGCGAGGGCGACCGACGGCGCCGTCGTGGCCCTGCCGAGCAGCGAGGTGACGGTGAGCTGCCGGTACATCGGCGCCCAGACGCGGCACACGGTCGAGAAGCGCGCCGCCTGGGCCACGGCCACGGCCAGCTCGGCGGGCTGGACGGCGAGGGTGGCGTTGCCGGTCGACTGGAGGCTCACCGTCGGGTACACGTAGAAGCAGTTGATCGGCGGGCTCGCCGCCGGCCGCGCGTGCTGGACGGACGTCGAGCCGTCGGCTCGCACGACGGTCGCCGTCAGGTCGCCGGCGCACGGGTCGTGCGCCATGCCGGGACGGCACAGCCACACCGGCGCGCCGGGCCCTGTCGTGGTCGAGGTGGTGGGACGCGTGGTCGTCGGCGCTGCCGTGGGCGTGGACGACGAGCAGGCGGCGAGCACGAGCGCCCCGGCCGCCACCAGGGCCAGGGCACGGCCGAGACGTGCCGCCCTCGGCCGGGCGGTCCCGCCGACCAGCCCGCCGTCGCCGCTGCCGCTCCGCCGCCCCATCAGGCTCCTCCCGTTCGCGCGTCCCCCCTCCGCGTCCCCTCTCGGGGTCGGCCCTCCGCGTCCCTGCGCCGTGCCTGTGCCGTGCCCCCTGCGGACCCGGTCGCGCCGGGGCACCGCCTGGGCGCACGCCGGACGACCGTAGCCGCGTCGGGTGAGGCGGGCGCGTCACCGCTCGGCGGGCCCGGGTGCCGACCGCGGGCCCGGGTGCCGCCGGTCGCCGACCGGGCGGGGACGGGTCAGCCGCCCGAGACGTCCTCGATGCGCTGGCGACCGGCACTGATGAACGGCATCATCGCCCGCAGCTCGGCGCCGACCTTCTCGATCGGGTGCTCGCGCCCGGCCTCGCGCAGGGCGGTGAACCGGGGCCGGCCCTTGCGGTTCTCCTCGACCCACTCGGCAGCGAAGGAGCCGTCGCGGATCTCGCCGAGGATCCGCCCCATCTCGTCGCGGACCGCCTGGTCGATCACCCGCGGGCCTCGCGTCAGGTCGCCGTACTCGGCGGTGTCCGAGATCGAGAAGCGCATGCCGCTGATCCCCTGCTCGTACATGAGGTCCACGATGAGCTTGAGCTCGTGGAGGCACTCGAAGTACGCCGACTCCGGCTGGTAGCCGGCGCCGACCAGCGTCTCGAAGCCGGCCTGCACGAGGGCGGTCAGCCCGCCGCAGAGGACCACCTGCTCGCCGAAGAGGTCCGTCTCGGTCTCCTCGGCGAAGGTCGTGTCGAGGACGCCTGCCCGGGTCGCCCCGATGCCGTGCGCGTAGGACAGGGCCAGGTCGTGTGCCTTGCCCGACGGGTCGGCGGCCACGGCGACGAGCGAGGGGACCCCGCCGCCCTCGGTGTAGGTCCGCCGCACGAGGTGGCCGGGGCCCTTGGGGGCGACCATGGCGACGTCCACGCCCTCGGGCGGCGTGATGAGGCCGAAGCGGATGTTGAAGCCGTGGGCGAAGAAGAGGGCGTCGCCGGGGACGAGGTGGGGGGCGATCTCGGCCTCGTAGACGGCGGCCTGCTCGGTGTCCGGGAGGAGCAGCATCACCACGTTCGCCTCGGCCGTCGCCTCGGCGACGGAGGTGACCCGGAGGCCCGCCTCCTCGGCCTTGCGGCGCGACGAGGAGCCCTCGCGCAGCCCGACCCGCACGTCGACGCCCGACTCGGCGAGGTTGAGGGCGTGGGCGTGGCCCTGGGAGCCGTAGCCGATGATCGCCACCTTGCGCCCCTGGATGAGCCCGGGGTCGGCGTCTCGTTCGTAGTAGAGGGTGGCCATGGCGTCAACCTGCCTTTTCGGTCTCGGTGTGGTCGGGGTCGGGGTCGTCGGCGGCCCGCTGCCTCCTGGCGAGGGAGGTCGGTGGCCGGGTGGCGGACCGGACGAGTTTAGGCAGTGCGACGCGACCGGTCCGCTGGAGCTCGACGATGCCGTAGCCGCGGACCAGGTCCTCGAAGTCGTCGAGCTTGGTCGGCGCGCCGGCGACCATGACGGTCAGGCGGTCGGTCCCGACGTCGACGATCTTGCCTTCGAACACGCCGACGAGCTGGATGACCTGGCCACGCTCCGCCTCGCCCGCCCCGATGGTGGCGAGCAGCAGCTCGCGCTCGCGGGCGTTCGCCGGGTCGAGCTCGGTGATCGAGACGACCGGAACGAGCTTGTCGAGCTGCTTGACGACCTGCTCGAGCGGCGCCGACTCCACGTCCACCACGATGGTGATCCGGCTGAAGCGCACGTCGTCGGAGGGCGCCACGGCCAGGCTGTAGATGTTGAAGCCGCGTCGTGAGAAGAGCCCGGCCACCCGGGCCAGCACCCCGGCCTTGTTCTCGACGAGGACCGTGAGGATGTGGTGGCGCTTGTCGGTGCCGAAGGCAGGCATCAGCGGCCCCCTCCCTGCTGGGTGGGGTCGACCACGATGTCGTCGTTCGACGCGCCGGCGGGCACCATCGGGAACACCTTCTCGAAGGCGTCGGTCCGGAAGTCGATCACGACCGGCCGGTCGTCGACGTCGTTCGCCTTGTCGACGGCGGGCCCGACCTCGTCGGGCGACTCGACCCGGAGGCCGACGCACCCCATCGCCTCGGCCCACCGCACGTAGTCGGGAAGGTCGGGCGACAGGTAGACCTCCGAGTAGCGCTCCTCGTAGAACATCTCCTGCCACTGGCGGACCA
>CAZSYT010000119.1:0-6625 GCA_964610905.1 uncultured Acidimicrobiaceae bacterium | reverse complement strand
GGGGCGTCGCGCATGCCGACCTGGGCCTGCCCCAGCACCTCGATGGCACGGACCACGGCGGCGAGCCCGAGCGCCTCGGCGAGCGCCGCGGCGCGCGTGCGGTCGGAGCCGACCACGGACACCAGGTCGGGTGCCACGGCGGCGAGGAAGGCCTGGCGCAACAGCTCGACCAGGTCGCCCGCCAGCTGCTGCGGCCCGAAGCCCGTCTCGGCGAGGCGGGCGACGGCGGACAGGCAGGCTCCGGCGTCGTGGGCCGCCAGGGCCTCGGCGACCTCGTCGAGCTCGGGGAGGTCGTCGTCGACCACCTCGGAGGCGACGACCTGGTCGAGCACGGACAGGGCGTCGCGTGCCGAGCCCCGACCCCTGCGGACGGCGAGCTCGAGCGCCTGGTCGTCGACGACGAGGCCGGCGGCCGTGCGCACCTCGGCGAGCAGTCCCGACAGGGTGTCCGCCCCGAGGAGGCGGAACTCGAAGTGCTGGGTCCGGCTGCGGATGGTGGGGAGGACCTTCTGCGGGTCGGTCGTGGCGAGCACGAAGACGACGTGGGCGGGCGGCTCCTCGAGGGTCTTCAACAAGGCGTTCGACGCCGCCGTCGACAACATGTGGACCTCGTCGACGATGTAGACCTTCTGGCGGCCCGGCGTGCCGAGGGCCGCCCGCGCCACCAGGTCGCGCATGGCGTCGACCCCGTTGTTCGAGGCGGCGTCGAGCTCGTGGACGTCGAGCGAGGTCCCCCGGGCGATCTCGGTGCACGACTGGCAGGTGCCGCACGGCTCGCCGTCGTGCAGGTCGGTGCAGTTGAGCGCCTTGGCCAGGATCCTCGCCGTCGACGTCTTGCCGGTGCCCCGAGGACCGCTGAACAGGTAGGCGTGGGCCACCCGACCCTCTCGGACGGCATTGCGCAGGGCGAGCACGACGTGGTCCTGCCCCCGGACGGCCTCGAAGGTGGCCGGACGGAAGCGCCGGTAGAGCGACTGGTAGGGAACCGGTTCGGGGTCGTCGGCCACGCCTCGCCAGCCTACCGGGCGCCACGCACACGCCCCGGAGGCCGGCAGGTGGTCGAGGGTTCGCCTCGCGCGACCCTCGGAGGTACCCGGCGAGGCGTCGCGGACGTCACCGGTCGGGCCGGTCGCACCTCGCCACGGTGCCCGGTGCGGCGGCCAGGTTGGCTGCGGCACCCGGCCGGGCCCGCTGAGAGCTGCTGCCTTCCGACCCTGACTCGGTTCACGGGGAGCCGTTGCGCAGGACCCGGCCGCCGCACCCGGCACCGAGGACCACGTGAGCCTACCGGTTGACCGGCACCGGCGGCACCGGCGGCACCAGAGGGGCCGGCGGCACCGGCGGCACCAGAGGGGCCGGCTAGCCTGGCGGACCTGCGGAGGCCGCCTGCCCATTGGGGAGCGGCACCCGCCGGGAGGCGTGCGAGAGCGGCCGAATCGGCACGACTGGAAATCGTGTGTGGGGCAACCCACCGTGGGTTCAAATCCCACCGCCTCCGCCGGACCCCGGGGCTCGCCACCCCGCGCGACGCACGAGAGGAGCGAGAGCGGAAGGTGTGCCCGTGACCGACGACGACGCCATGGAGGCCGCCCTCGCCGAGGCCGCGATCGCCCCGGCGCACGGCGACGTCCCCGTGGGCGCGGTCGTCGTGGTCGACGGGCGGGTCGTGGCGGCCCGGCACAACGAGCGCGAGCTGACCGGGGACCCGACGGCCCACGCCGAGGTCCTCGCCCTGCGCGACGCCGCGTCGGTGCTCGGTCGGTGGCGCCTCGACGACGCCACCGTCGTCGTCACCCTCGAGCCCTGCCCCATGTGCGCCGGAGCGCTCGTGGCGGGCCGGGTCGGGCGGCTCGTCTACGGTGCGGCCGACCCCAAGGCCGGGGCCTGCGGCTCGCTCTACAACCTGTGCACCGACCCCCGGCTCAACCACGAGCCGGTCGTCGTGGCCGGCGTGCGGGCCGACGACGCCTCCGACCTGCTCACGTCGTTCTTCCGCGACCGCCGTCGCGAGTAGGCTGCTCGCCGGAGGGATGCGAGAGTGGCCGAATCGGACGGTCTCGAAAACCGTTGTGGGTCCTGCCCACCGTGGGTTCGAATCCCACTCCCTCCGCCAGGGGGTCTTCGTAGAATTCGCCGCTAGGACCTCGTAGAAATCAGGGTTCGGCAGGCCGGGACGCACGAGCATCGCGGCGCGGAGTCCGAGCACGAGGACCGCGCCGGTGCGAGGACCGGTGTCCCGTCGGTGAGCCGGCGGCTCGCACGCCCATGCGCGACGCCGACGTTCCTCTTCCTCCCTCCTCGTGCACGACCGCTCGGGCACCCCCGCTCGTGCACGACCGCTCGTGCACGACCGCTCGGGGCTTTTGGCCGCAGTCGGGCCGAGGGCATCGGAGCAGTCGGTTGCCGGGGAGGCCGGCCCAGGAGCGCTCCGGCGGCCCGCTTCCCCCGGGCCTCCGCCTGCAACCCGCCTGCAGTCTCCTGCGGTGGCCGGGCCAGCGCCGAAGGCGCCGGAGACCCAAGGGTGGGAGGATGGCTCCGTGAGGCGGACGGTCCGGCGGTCCCGTTCCCGCGTCGTCGCGGCGATGCTCCTGGCAGCTGGCGTCGCCCTGGCAGCCTGCGGGACGCCTCGCGCGGTCACCGTTCCGCGGTCACCGTCGACGACGGTGCCCCGGCCGTCGACGACGGTGCCCCCGGCATCGGGCGCCACGGTCTCGTCCGTTCCCCCGTCCGCCGCGTCGGGACCGGTGTACCTCGCGCTCGGGGACTCGGCGCCCATGTGGGACGGCAACGCGTCCTACCCCGACCTGATCGCCGCCCACGAGCGCTCGAGCGTCCCGGGCCTCCAGCTCGTCAACCTGTCGGTGTCCGGCGCGACCACCTCGTCGATGCTCTCGGGAACGACGCGGCGTTCGGGGTCGGAGGAGCACCAGGCGGTGGCGTTCCTCGACGCGCACCGGGGCTCGGTGGCGCTCGTCACGATCGACATCGGCGGCAACGACGTGCTCGCCTGCGGCACCGGCTCACCGTCCTGCCTGACCAGGGTGGAGGCGAAGACGGCGGCCAACCTGACCACCATCCTCAGCCGGCTGCGAGCGGCAGCCGGCCCGTCCGTTCCCATCGTGGGGATGACCTACTACGACCCCTACCTCGGGGACTGGATGGCACGGGGCGCCGACCGGGCCATCGCCGTCGGGAGCGTCTCCTACCTCGCCGCGCTCAACGCGCTCCTCACCCGCACCTACCGGGCCGCCGGAGCGAGCGTCGCCGACGTGCAGGGCGCCTTCGACTCGACCGACCTCACGACCCTCGTCAGCTCGCCGTGGGGAACGATCCCGCTCGCCGTCGACCGGGCGTGCACCCTCCTCGACATGCGCTGTGTGCTCGGCGCGCCAGCGGTCGGCTCCGACCCGACGACGTCGGGCGCAGCCGTCATCGCAGGTGCGTTCGAGACGGCCATCGGCACCCTCGGGCGGCCTTCCTGAGAGGCCCCGGCCGCCGCGCGGCGTGCGCCGACGGACGCAGGGGACCCCGGCGCCCCGGGACGCGGAGCGACGAGGCTCTCCGCGTGGCGTACAGCGCACGCCCACGGTCGAGCCCCTGCCCAGTGGTGGGAGCGCCCCCCTCGTGGCCGCCCGCGGGGCATTCGATCGGACGTGTCTGCTAGAACGGAACGGACGGGAACGACAGGGGGGACGGCGATGCGCGGGGTGATCACATCGAAGGCGTTGACGGTGCTGGCCGTCGTCATGACGGTCTGTGCGAGCCTGACGGCCGTGCTGGCCGGGACGGCGGGCACCGCCGGGGCGACGACGCCGACGACGCTCACGGGCAACGGCTCGGTCGACGAGGCCTGGCTGACGGGAGCGCACCCGGGGGACCAGATCACCCTCCTGCAGTACGGCGCGCCCGTGCCGAACCCGGCCAACCCGAGCCCCGCCGGGTCGCTCGGGTCGCTCATCATCCGCAACCTCCAGCCCGGGCCCGGCTACTCGTGGCGTGACGACACGACGGGCCAGCAGACCTCGACCTTCACCGTGCTGCGTCCGGGGGACAACCCCCCGACCAACTCACCGCTCTACACCGACCAGCCGATGCACGAGGGGCTCAACTACATCACGATGCGCGACGGCATCAAGCTCGCCGCCACCGTCCGCTACCCCTACGGCACGACCTGCTCGGCGACCAGCCCGTGCCCGACGGTCATCGAGTGGTCGGGCTACAACGTGGCCGGACCGACCGACCCGATCCCCGCGCTGGTCGACAGCGTGCTCCACGTGCCGTGCACGACGTGCGGCAATCCCAACCTGCTGCCCGACTCGGCGACCTACGTCGGTGCCGTGCTCGCCCGGGTGTCGGGCTTCGCAACGGTCAGTCTCCAGATGCGCGGGACCGGCTGCTCGGGTGGCGCCTTCGACCTCTTCGGCTACCCGTCCGACTACGACGCCTACGACGCCATCGAGATCGTCGCCCACCAGTCGTGGGTGGCGCACCACAAGGTCGGCATGGTCGGCATCAGCTTCTCGGGGCTCTCGCAGCTGCCGGCGGCCGGCACCGACCCGCCGGGGCTCGCCGCCATCACGCCGATGAGCCCGACGGACGACCTCTTCTCGACCGGCTACCCAGGCGGCATCTACAACGACGGGTTCGCCGCCAGCTGGATCCAGTCCCGCATCGACGACGCCAAGGCGGCCGCCGTCTACCGGAACGGTGCGATCGCCCAGGCGTCGACGACGCCGATCCCCAACGTCGGCCAGCCCTGGACCTACTACGAGATCGACGCCGAGCTGGCCGCCAGCGGCGGGACGTCCTCCACCTGCCTCGCCAACCAGGCCCTCCACAACCAGTCCCAGGACCTCGCCGGCCTGGTCGGCCCGCAGATGGTCGCCCCGGGCACCGGCCCCGGCCGTGACCCGTCGCTGTTCGTCCGGCGCTCGATGACGGACTGGGCCCACCACGTCACCGTCCCCGTCTTCCTGTCCGGGGCGCTCCAGGACGAGCAGACCGGTCCCCAGTGGCCTGCCCTCATCGACGCCTTCCCGACGACCACGCCCGTCTACGCCAACATGGTCAACGGCGGCCACATCGACTCGCTCGACCCCCAGACGATGAGCCGGTGGCTCGAGTTCCTCGACCTCTACGTGGCCGACGAGGTGCCGAAGCCGCCGAGCGCGCTCGGCGGCATCATGCTCGACGAGTTCGCGTCGGTGGCGTCCGGGGTGTCGGCCCAGGCGCCACTGCCCGCCATCCGGTTCACCAACGCACCGAACCTCGCCACCGCCCGCGCCGAGTTCGCCGCCCAGACGCCGCACGTGCGGGTGCTCTTCGACAACGGCGCCGGCGCCGCCGGCCCGGGGAACATCCAGTCCACCTACAGCGCCAACTTCTCGAGCTGGCCGCCCGCCGGGTCCGTGACCGCCCTCTACCTCGGCCAGGGCGGGACGTTGCAGTCGGCGCCGCCCGCCGAGCCGGGGAGCACGACCTTCACGCTGAACCCCAACGCCCGGCCCAAGACGAGCCTGCCGCCCGGCGGGAACGCCTGGGCGGCCAACCCCGGGTGGGACTGGACGCCCGTCCCGTCCGCCGACGGCCTCGGCTTCCAAACGGCGCCGTTCACGACGGCCACCACCGTCGTCGGACCGGCCACCCTCGACCTGTGGGTGAAGGCGGCGGCGCCGGTCGAGGACTTCCAGGCGACCATCACCGAGGTCCGCCCGCAGTCCGGCCAGGAGGAGTACATCACCTCGGGCTTCCTGCGCAGCACGTACCAGGTCGACAACCCCAGCTCGACGGCCCTCTTCACCAGCCCCACCTACCTGGGCTCGCAGTCGGTGAACCTCTCGCCGACCCGGTACGAGCTGGTGAAGATCCCCATCGACCCGATCGCCCACACCTTCCGGCCCGGCACCGAGCTCCGCGTCGTCCTCTCGGCGCCCGGCGGTGACCGGCCGGTGTGGGAGTTCGACACCCTCGACAACGGCCAGCAGGCCACCGTGGGCCTCGGCGGTGTCGCCGCCTCGGCACTCGTCGTCAACGTGGTGGCCGGCGTCGACGCCACGACCACCCTGCCGACGTGCGGCTCGCTCCGGGGCGAGCCGTGCCGGAGCTACGTTCCCGAGCAGAACCAGCTGGCGAGCCCGCCGACGACCAGCGTGTCGCTGCCCCACGAGGACTCGACGCTGCACAGCGGCGCCTGGCTCGACGCCTCCGCCTCGGCGGCCGCCGGCGTGAAGAGCGTGCAGTTCGTCCTCGACGGGCAAGGGGTGCACGACCAGGTGATCGCCACGGGAGCCCCCACCGCGGACGGGTGGATCGGCGCCTTCGCCACGACGAGCTTCCCGAACGGCACCTACACCATCCGGAGCGTCGTCACCGACGGCAACGGGGTGACCGCCGACAGCGCCCCGGTGACGGTGCAGATCGAGAACCACCGCCTGCGCACAGCGGTGCTGCTGCCGACCACGCTCGCCTCCGTCACCTCCGGCACCGTGCTCGACGCCAGCGCCTTCGGGCGCAGCCCGGTCCGCTCGGTGCGCTTCGTGCTGACCGGAGGTGACATCGGGCTCCGGGTGGTGGGCACCGGCACGCTGACGGCCTACGGCTGGATCGCCTTCATGGACGCGACGCA
>CAZSYT010000118.1:1438-6736 GCA_964610905.1 uncultured Acidimicrobiaceae bacterium | reverse complement strand
TGGTGGCCGCCCTGACCGGCGCTGCCGTCATCGACTTCGCCTTCACCGACAACACCTTGACCCAAGGAGCGGCGCTCAAGGTCGACCTCGCCCCCGAGCTCCCGTCCCACGGGATCCTCATCGCCCACAACACCGGGCAGACCCCCGCCGCGTGGCCATTCCCGTCGGTGCTCGTCGGCACCGGCCCCAAGGGCGACAGCGCCGGGACCGTCACCGACGTGTCGATCTCCGACAACCAGCTCCCGGCCAACGACAACGGCCGGGGCTTCGTCCAGACCGGGGCGGGGAACGTGGCCGACGTCTCGGTGCGGAACAACGACATCCCCTCACCCGCCCCCCTCACCGTGCTCGAGATGGAGGCCGTCCTGCCGAGCTTCGACGTCTGCGGCGACGTCACCGCGCCGGGTGGCTCCCCGGTCGACGGCGGCTGTGGCCCCTACGTCCCCCCGCCCGCCCCGGCCCTGCCCGCGCTCCCGCCGGTCGTGGCGGTGCCGTCGACAGCCCCGCCGAGCACCAGCGCTCCGAGCACCAGCCCGCCGGCTGCCGACACGCCGGCAGTCACCATCGCCACGCACGCGCTCCCGATCGCACAGCAGGGAAGCCCGTACTCGGCGTCGCTCGTCGCCGTCGGCGGCGCTCCGTCGCTCTCGTGGCACGTCGTGGCGGGGGTCCTCCCACCGGGGATCGCCCTGGAACCCAGTAGCGGCACGCTTGCGGGCGTGCCGACGACGGCCGGCTCGTTCACCTTCACCGTCACGGCGACCGACGCGTCCGGAGCGAACGACAGCGCGACGGTCTCCGTCGAGGTGGCCCACCTGCTCGTCCCGGTGACTGCCCCGGTGGTCGGGATCGCCGCCACCCCTGACGGCGGGGGCTACTGGCTGGCCGAGGCGAACGGCGCGGTCGTCCCCGAGGGTGACGCTGGCTACTACGGCTCGATGGCCGGGCACCCCCTCAACGCGCCGATCGACCACATCGTGGCCACCCCGGACGGCCGCGGCTACTGGCTGGTGGCGAGCGACGGCGGAACGTTCAGCTTCGGCGACGCCGGTTTCTACGGCTCGATGGGCGGCCACCCGCTCAACGCTCCGGTCGTCGACCTCGCACCGACCGCCGACGGTCGTGGCTACTGGCTGGTCGCGTCGGACGGCGGGGTGTTCGCCTTCGGCGACGCCGGTTTCTATGGCTCGATGGGCGGCCACCCGCTCAACCGACCCGTCGTCGGGATCGCCGCCGACGACGCCACCGGCGGCTACTGGCTGGTCGCGTCGGACGGCGGCATCTTCGCCTTCGACGCCCCCTTCGTCGGGTCGACGGGCGGCCTCGCCCTGGTCCGACCGATCAACGGCATGGCACCGGCCCCGGGTGACGGCGGCTACTGGCTCGTCGCGTCGGACGGGGGCATCTTCGCCTTCGGTGACGCCGCCTTCCACGGCTCGATGGGCGGCCACCCGCTCGACGCGCCGATCGTCGGGATGGCCGCCGACCCCGCCACCGGGGGCTACTGGGAGGTCGGCTCCGACGGCGGCGTGTTCACCTTCGGCGCACCGTTCTTCGGCGCCGGGTGACACCGGGGGGGCCGGGAGCGCGTGGCGACGTCGAGGTCACCACGTGTCGACGAACGGGCGCTCGGCCCACGCCTCGGGGGGAGGGACCGCACGGAGGAGGTCGGTGACGTGGCGGCGCGTGTCGGCGGGGTCGATGACGTCGTCGAGCTCGAAGACGGTCGCGACGTTGAGGGCCTTGCCGTGCTCGTACGCCTTGGCCACGAGCAGGTCGAACAGGGCCTCGCGCTCGTCGTCGGCAGCGGCGTCGAGCTCGCGGCGGAAGCCGAGGCGGACCGCCCCCTCGAGCCCCATGCCCCCGAGCTCGGCCGTCGGCCAGGCGACGGTCGACAGGGTGGCGTGGAAGCTGCCAGCCGCCATCGCCTGGGCACCGAGCCCGTAGCCCTTGCGGAGCACCACCGTCACGACCGGGACGCGGAGCGAGCCGCCGACGACGAAGAGCCGCCCGAAGTGCCGTAGCTGCCCACCGGCCTCGGCGTCGGGCCCGACCATGAAGCCCGGGGTGTCGCACAACGAGAGGATCGGGAGCCCGTGGGCGTCGCACAGCTGGAGGAAGCGCGCCGCCTTGTCGGCGCCGTCACGGTCGATGGCGCCGCCGAGGTGGACAGGGTTGTTGGCCACCACGCCGACGGGCCGGCCCTCGATCCTCACGAGGGCCGTCACCATGCCGGGGGCGAAGGCGCCGCGGAGCTCGAGCACCGAGCCGACGTCGGCGAGACCGTCGACGACGACCCGGACGTCGTAGGCGCGGTTGCGCTGCTCGGGCACCGCTGCCCTGAGCGCCAACGGGTCGGGCGCCTCCCAGGAGCCGAGCGCGCCCTGGAAGTACCCGAGGTACCGGCGGGCCAGACGGACCGCCTCGGCGTCGTCGGCGGCGACGAGGTCGACGGCGCCGACCGGCGCGAGCACGTCCACGGGCCCGACCTCGTCGGGATGGAACGAGCCCAGACCGCCGCCTTCGATCATCGCCGGTCCTCCCATGCCGATGGAGGATCCCTCGGTGGCGATGACGACGTCGCAGCACGCCAGGAGGGCGGCGTTGCCGGCGAAGCACCGGCCCGAGGCGATCCCCACCAGGGGCACGTGCCCGCTGAGCCGCCCGAAGAGGGCGAAGGCCATGCAGTCGAGCCCCGTCACCACGGCGTTGTCGGTGTCCCCGGGTCGCCCTCCTCCGCCTTCGGCGAAGAGCACGACCGGAAGGCGCAAGCGGTCGACGAGCTCGAAGAGCCGGTCCTGCTTCCGGTGGCCGAGCTGGCCTTGCGTGCCGGCGAGCACCGTGTAGTCGTAGGAGACGACCGCGCACCGAGCACGCTCGTCGGGGAAGCGCTCGCCGTTGACCCGGCCGATGCCGGCGACGACGCCGTCCGCCTGGGTGCGGACCACGAGCTCCTCGAGCGACCGCCGCGCTCGCTGCGCGGCGATGGCGAGCCCGCCGTACTCGGTGAAGCTTCCCTCGTCGCACAGCCAGGCCACGAGCTCGCGGGCCGTTGCCCGCCCGCGCTCGTGCCGTCGGGACACGGCCTCCGGGCGGGCCTCGTCGAGCAGCAGACGGCGGCGGGCGAGGACCTCGGCCAGCTCGGGGCGGACCGACGGTCCACCACGCTCGCCGTCCGTCGCACCGGGTGCCTCGCCGTGGGCCGACGCGTCCACGGCCACCACCACCTCGGACGGCGCGGCGCCCGGGTCCACCACGACGAGCGGGTCGCCCGGTTGCACGACGGCGGACGTCCCGACGGCGACGCGGCGTACGACACCGGAGACGGGCGCCGTCACCACGTGCTCCATCTTCATGGACTCGACGACGGCCACGACCTGTCCGGCGTCGACGGCGTCGCCCGGCTGCACGGGCAGGTCGACCACGGTGCCCTGCAGTGGGGCACGTACGGTCGTCGGGCTCGCTGCCTCCCGCGGTGCCGGGCCTGCACCTGTCGGGGGCTCGGACGATCCCGACGATGCCGGAGCCGTCATCGGGACGGGTGGGGGCTCCGGGAGGAACGGCGGCGGAGCGGGGGTGTCGGCACGGTGCGACCCTACCGGCCCGGCGCCGGCCTCGTCGCCAGACGGGCGTCGCCGGCGCGGCCGAGCACGACCGGAACGGTCGCGTCAGCCCCGGTCGCGCAGGTGCCGCTCGACGTCTTCACGCTGCTGGCGGTAGACGGCGACGTCCTCGAGGATCCGTTTGCGTTCGGCGTCGATGCCGTCGCGCTCTTGCTCGAGGAGGCGGAGCTCGATCCCGAGGTGCCGCAGCGCACGGGTCATGGCGGCGAGCCGCTGGTCGAGGTCGGCGTTCAGCTCGCGGAGCTCGGCCAGCCGCTCGGACAGCTCGTGCTCCTCGTCGCGCAAGCGTCTGGCCTCGGCCGTGGGGTCGAGCGACCCTTCGTGCTCGTGGTCGTGCCGATGTCCAGCCATCCCAGCTCCGTCTGCCTCGTCTGACCCGCCCGCCTCGGTGACCCGCCCGCCTCGGTGACCCGCCCGCCTCGGTGACCCGCCCGCCTCGGTGGTGCGGCGTGGCACGACGTGACCAGGCCGGGCCGGGGCGGGAAGGCGACCGGCGCAGGCCCCAGCCAAACACGCAGGACGAGGACGCGCCGGGACCACGTCCGATTGTTGTCGCGCCGTTGCGCGTGCTCCGACCACGGGGCTCGCGCCGGGCCGTACCAGGCGGATGGGGAGGGCGAGGGCCGGGGCGGGACCGCTCGCGTACGGGCGGCCTGTCGGTCGTCAGCCCGGCGGTGGTCTGGTGGCGATGACCTGCACGACGGCGCCGACGCCGGTGTGCCCGGTGCCCTCGACCACCGAGCGGTCGAGCTCTTCGGCGTGGACCAGGTCGAGCCCGGCCAGCTCCTCGCGCAGTGCGACGAGCGTCATGGTGAGCTCGGCGACGGGGGGACCGCCGGTCCCCCGGCCGATCTGGGCGGGCGTGTAGGCCTCGAGCAGCAGCGCTCCTCCGGGGCGCAGCGCCACCGGGAGCTGGGCGTGGACGCGCCGACGGACGTCCGCCGGCACGTGGGCGAAGCTCGAGACGACGAGGTCCCATCGGTCGATGCCGAGGTCGAAGCTCGCCAGGTCGCCGACGCGGGCGTCGACGGCGACCCCCCGCTGGGCGGCCAGTCGGCGCGTCTTCGCCACGCCGGCGTCCGTCAGGTCGACGCTCGACACCTCGTAGCCGGCCTCGGCGAGGTGCACGGCGTTGCGTCCCTCCCCCTCGGCGAGGCACAGCGCACGTCCCCGGGGAAGGCGGGCCAGGCTGGCCGCCAGGAAGGCGTTGGGCTCGGTGCCGTAGAGGTACTCGTCGGCGGCGAAGCGCTGCTCCCAGAGCTCGCGGGGCGAGGGCGGCACCGTCACCTGCGTCGCCACCACGAGCGCCGCGAAGCGGCGCGCTCGGCGCGGCACTTGCAGCGCTCGTCGGGAGGGACGTGGCCGAGCACCTGCTCGACGTGGAGCCCGCACCCCACCCACGAGGGACGCTTGCAGGACGGACAGGTCACGGCGGTGCACATACCCCTGAGGGTATCAAACGGGTGGCGGCCCGCCGTGGCGCGCGACCGGTGCCAGGGGCGGACGCGGTGCGCGCGTCCGTCAGACGGGGGGACCGAAGCGGACCTCTGTCCCGTCGGCGAGCACGAGCTCGTACCCGGCCGTCCCCGTCGCCACCAGGCCGATCACCGGCTGGGTCGCCCGGCCCCCCATCGAGCCGTAGAAGCCGGCGTCTCCGAAGGCGAAGACCCCGCCG
>CAZSYT010000118.1:0-1338 GCA_964610905.1 uncultured Acidimicrobiaceae bacterium | reverse complement strand
TCCCCGTGCCGGCGACGACCGACAGCAGGCCCGAGGGCGTGACCTCCTCGACGACGTTGTCGATGGCGTCGGCGATGAAGAGGTCACCGCTTCCGTCGAGGGCCACGCCGTTCGGCCCGCCGAGCGGCGAGCTCGTGGCCGGACCGGCCACCGGTTGCCCGTTCGCGCCGGAACCTGCGACGATCGAGAGGACCCCGGCGGTCGTGACCTCCAGCACCTCGTGGTGGTTCAGGTCGGCGATGAAGAGGTTGCCGTTGGCGTCGAGGGCGATCCCGTACGGCGCCATCTCGGAGCTGGTGGCGGGACCGGGGGTCGGTGCACCTCCCTTCTGGTTGATGCCGGCGACGATCGTCGAGATGCCGGAGGGCGCCACCTCGTCGATGACGTTGTTGCCGGTGTCGGCGATGTAGACGTCGCCCGTCGCGGCGTCCACGGCGACTCCCTGTGGGTAGTACATGTGGACCGAGGTGGCCGGCGCGCCCGAGGACGAGTTTCCCTGAGACCCGCACACGCCGGCGAAGACCGAGAGCGTCCCTGACGGCGTGACCTTCTCGACGCAGTCGTTGAGCGTGTCCGCGATGTAGAGGTTCCCGCTCGCGTCGACGGCGACCGCGCTCGGGGCATTGAGGTCGCTGCTCGTGGCGGGCCCGGACGTGGGCCGCCCTGCCGTGCCGGTGCCGGCGACGAGCGAGAGGGTCCCCTGCGGCGTGACCTTCTCCACCGTGTTGTTGTTCGCGTCGGCGATGTAGAGGTCTCCCGCGCTGTCGACGGCCACGTCGTTGGGGCCGTTGAGGGGCGAGCTGGTCGCCGGCCCCGGCACGGCCGGGAGACCGGTGCCGGTGCCGGCGACCACCGACAGCGTTGCCGGCGGAGCGCTGGCGACAGCCGGCGGCGCGGCGGCCACGACGGAGGCGACGGGGACGGCGAGGACGAGGACGGCGAGCACGGAGCGCCGGAGCCGGCCGGCGGCCCGCCGGGCCACCGGCCGCCACCTCGCCGGGCCCGGCGCGTCGCGGCGAGGAGAGACGACTGGCATGGGTACGTCCATCGTCTCGTGAGCTCCGTGCCTTGAACGGTCGCAGTGGACGGAGGGCCTGGTCCGTTCGCTGTCGTCCGGCCCGGACGGCGTCGGGCTCCGGGTACGGTCGTCGCCGTGCCGTCGCCATCCCCAGGTCTGGCCTCGCGTCCCCTCACGGAGCCGGCGGTGTCGCGGCTGCCCCTCGGCGACCCGGGGCGCGAAGCCGTCCTCGCCGAGCACGCTCGCGCCCTCGTGGCCGGCCGCTCCACCTACGTGGACCCCCTGACGGGGCTCACCGTCCTGACGGCGGCCGCCCTCGC
>CAZSYT010000117.1:2007-6808 GCA_964610905.1 uncultured Acidimicrobiaceae bacterium | reverse complement strand
GGCATCTTCACCAAGGCGGCCGATGTCGGCGCCGACCTGGTGGGCAAGGTCGAGGTCGGCATCCCCGAGGACGACCCCCGCAACGCCGCCACGATCGCCGACAACGTGGGCGACAACGTGGGCGACTGCGCCGGCATGGCCGCCGACCTCTTCGAGTCCTACGCCATCACGATCATCGCCGCGATCATCCTCGGCTTCTCGGCCTTCGGCTCCATCGGGCGCTCCGCGGATGCGGCCAAGGCGGTCGTCTTCCCGCTCATCGTGCCGGGGATGGGCATCCTCGCCACCATCGTCGGCGTGCTCGTCGTCCGGGCCACCGCCAAGGACAAGACGGCCATGGCGCCGATCAACCGTGGCGTGTGGACGGCCGGGGCCCTCACCGTGGCGGGCACCGCCGTGGTGGCCGGGGCCTACCTCCACTACTGGAAGGCGTTCTTCGCCGTCCTGATCGGCGTGGCCCTCATGATCGTGGCCAGCGCCATCACGGAGCAGTTCACCTCGACCGAGCGCAGCCCCGTGCGCGAGATCGCCGAGTCGGCACGGACCGGCCCGGCCACCACGACGCTCGCCGGCATCGCCATCGGCCTCGAGTCCTCGGTGTGGGCGATCATCGCCATCGCCATCGCCATCGGGGCGGCGGTCGGGATGTCCGGCGGGAACATCGAGCTCGCCCTCTACCTGGTCTCGCTCACCGGCATCGGGCTGCTCGCCACCGCCGGCATGATCCTCTCCGAGGACAGCTTCGGGCCGGTGTCCGACAACGCCGCCGGCGTCGCCGAGATGTCCGGCGAGTTCACCGGCGAGGCCGAGCGGGTCATGGTCAGCCTCGACGCCGTGGGCAACACCACGAAGGCGGTGACCAAGGGCGTCGCCATCGGCTCGGCGGTCATCGCCTCGGTGTCGCTGTTCGCCTCGTTCATCGAGACGGTCGGCTCGCAGCTCAACCTTCCCCACCAGATCGGCAACGCCCTCTTCCACGACCCGGCCACCCAGATCAACGTGTCGAACCCGACCGTCTTCATCGGCCTGCTCGTCGGCGGCTCGATCGCCTTCATCTTCTCGTCGCTCGCCATCCGGGCCGTGGGGCGCACGGCCGGCACGGTCGTCCACGAGGTGCGCCGCCAGTTCCGCGAGCACCCCGGCATCATGGACTACACCGAGAAGCCGCAGTACGCCCGGGTCATCTCGATCTGCACGACCGCGGCCCAGCGCGAGCTGACCACCCCCGCCCTGCTCGCCGTCTTGAGCCCGGTGATCATCGGCTTCGGCATCAACTACCTGGCCCTCGGGGCCTTCCTTGCCGCGGCCATCCTCACCGGCCAGCTGATGGCGAACTTCCTCTCCAACTCGGGCGGGGCGTGGGACAACGCCAAGAAGTACATCGAGGACGGCCACGAGGGCGGCAAGGGGTCCGACGCCCACAAGGCGGCGGTCATCGGCGACACGATCGGCGACCCGTTCAAGGACACCGCCGGACCGGCGCTGAACCCCCTCATCAAGGTGATGAACCTGGTCTCGCTGCTGATCCTGCCGGCCGTCATCACGCTCCACTCGCACACCGGGGCGCGTCTCGGGATCGCCGGCGGGGCGCTCGTGATCCTGCTCGTGTCCATCGGCTTCTCGAAGCGCAAGTCGGAGGCGATGGACGCCGAGGTCACCCCGAGCGTCACGACCACGCCGACACCGGTCGGGGCGCACGACTGACGCCGACGCCCGCCGCCGCCCGCCGCCCGTCGCGCCGTCTGGGCGGCCGCCCCGGGTGCGCCCCTCGGGTGCGCCCGTCGAGGGTGGTCGTCGGTGCGCCCGTCGGCGGGGCCGGGCCCTCGCACGGGGGGCCGTGCCGGCAGCGACGGCCGGTATTGACAGTGGCGCCACCGGCCACCACCCTGTCGTGACAGCCATGCCAGTGACCGAACCCGACGGAGGACGAGCCGAGGAGACGTCCTCGGCGCGGCGCGGCCGCCGGAGCGCTCGGGCGGGCGGGCGTCCCCTCGTCATCGTCGAGTCGCCGGCCAAGGCCAAGACGATCGCCGGCATGCTCGGGCCCGACTTCGTCGTCGAGTCGTCGATCGGCCACATCCGCGACCTTCCCCGCCGGGCCGACGAGGTGCCCAGCGCCTACAAGGACCAGGCGTGGGCTCGCCTCGGCGTCGACGTCGACAACGGCTTCAAGCCGCTCTACATCGTCTCGCCCGACAAGCGCGCCCAGGTGGCCCGCTTGAAGCAGCTGGTGCGCGAGGCGACGGAGGTGTACCTGGCCTCGGACGAGGACCGCGAGGGCGAGTCAATTGCCTGGCACCTCCTCGAGGTGCTCGCCCCGCAGGTGCCGGTCAAGCGGATGGTGTTCCACGAGATCACCCCGGCGGCCATCCGGCGCGCCGTCGACGAGTGGCGCGAGCTCGACCGGCGCCTGGTCGACGCCCAAGAGGCACGGCGCATCCTCGACCGCCTCTACGGCTACGAGGTGTCTCCCGTCCTCTGGAAGAAGGTCATGCCCCGGCTCTCGGCGGGCCGGGTCCAGAGCGTGGCGACCCGCATGGTCGTCGAGCGCGAGCGGTCGCGCATGCGCTTCCGCTCGGCGTCGTGGTGGGGGGTCGACGGCACGTTCGCCGTCACCGGTGAGGTCGAGAACGGCGCCCCGAACAGCTTCGAGGCCGCGCTCGTCGCCGTCGACGACGTGCCGCTCGCCACCGGGCGCGACTTCGACGAGGCGGGGCAGCTCACCGCGTCCGGCACGGTGACCGTCCTCGACGAGTCCGCCGCCCGGTCCCTCGCCGACCGGCTGACCGAGGCCACCTTCACCGTCGCCTCGGTCACGCACCGCCCCTTCCGGCGCTCCCCGGCGCCCCCGTTCATGACGTCGACGCTCCAGCAGGAGGCGGGGCGCAAGCTCCGCTTCAGCGCCCAGCGGGCCATGCAGGTCGCCCAGCGCCTCTACGAGGGCGGGTGGATCACCTACATGCGGACCGACTCGACCACCCTGTCGGACCAGGCGCTGGCCGCCGCCCGGGCCCAGGCCACCACCCTCTACGGCCCGGACTACGTCCCGGCTGCGCCGCGGCGCTACGAGCGCAAGGTCAAGAACGCCCAGGAGGCCCACGAGGCGATCCGTCCGGCCGGCGAGGCGTTCCGGACGCCCGAGGAAGCGGCTCGCCAGCTGTCGGGCGACGAGCTCCGGCTCTACGAGCTGATCTGGAAGCGGACGGTCGCCTCGCAGATGGCCGACGCCACCGGCACGAGCGCCCAGGTGCGCCTGACGGGCATCGCGCCGGCCGCTGGCGGTGCACCGGCGACGGCAGGGACGTTCGCCGCGAGCGGCAAGGTGATCGGGTTCCCCGGCTTCCTACGGGCCTACGTCGAGGGGGAGGACGACCCCGAGGCCGAGCTGGCCGACCGCGAGGTCCACCTCCCACCGCTCGCCGAGGGCGACGCGCTCGCCGCCCAGGAGTTCGAGCCCGGTGGCCACAGCACCCAGCCGCCCGCCCGCTACACGGAGGCCTCGCTCGTCAAGGCCATGGAGGAGCTGGGGGTCGGCCGGCCCTCGACCTACGCGAGCGTCATCGCGACCATCCTCGACCGGGGCTACGTGTGGAAGAAGGGGACCGCCCTCGTGCCCTCCTTCACCGCCTTCGCCGTCGTCGGGCTGCTCGAGCAGTACTTCGGCGAGCTGGTCGACTACGGGTTCACCGCGGCCATGGAGGACGACCTCGACGCCATCGCCTCGGGCGACGAGGAGGCACTGCCGTGGCTCACCCGCTTCTACTTCGGCCAGGACGACGGGACCGGGGAGCAGGGCAACGGGTCGGCTCCCGGGGGCGACGGGCGCGGCAAGCTGACCCGCATGGGCTTGAAGCGCGAGGTCAGCGAGAACCTGGGGGCCATCGACGCCCGCGAGGTGAACTCGATCCCGATCGGGGCGGCGAGCGACGGGCAGCCGATCGTGGCCCGGGTCGGCCGGTACGGGCCGTACCTGCAGCACGGCGACGACCGCGTGTCGATCCCCGACGACCTGCCCCCCGACGAGCTGACGCCGAGCCGGGCCGAGGAGCTGCTTGCCGCGCCGTCGGGCGACCGGGTGCTCGGGACCGACCCGGCGACCGGATCGGAGGTGTGGGTGAAGGCCGGCCGCTTCGGCCCCTACGTGCAGCTGGGCGAGGCGGTCGACGGGCAGCCGAAGCCCCGGACCTCGTCGCTCTTCGCGTCGATGTCGCCCGACAGCCTCACGCTCGACCAGGCGCTCCAGCTGCTGTCCATCCCCCGCACGGTGGGCTCCGACCCGGAGAGCGGCGAGGAGATCGTCGCGCTCAACGGTCGCTTCGGCCCCTACCTGAAGAAGGGGACGGACAGCCGGAGCCTGGCCAGCGAGGAGCAGCTGTTCACCGTGACCGTCGACGAGGCGCTCGCCCTCTTCGCCCAGCCGAAGACCCGGCGCGGCCGGGCCGCCGCCGGCCCGCTGCGAGAGCTCGGCGCCGACCCCGACACGGGCCTGCCGATGGTCGTGCGCGACGGCCGCTTCGGGCCGTACGTGACCGACGGCACGACGAACGCGTCGCTGCGCAAGGGCGACGACGTCCAGAGCCTCACCGTCGAGCGGGCGGCCGAGCTGCTCGCCGAGCGCCGGGCCGCCGGCCCCTCCAGCCGGCGCAAGGCGGCCGCCGCGAAGAAGGCGGCTCCGGCGAAGAAGGCGGCTCCGGCGAAGAAGGCGGCCACTGGGAAGGCCGCCGCTCGGAAGAAGGCGGCTCCGGCGAAGAAGGCGGCTCCGGCGAAGAAGGCGGCTCCGGCGAAGAAGGCGGCTCCGGCG
>CAZSYT010000117.1:0-1907 GCA_964610905.1 uncultured Acidimicrobiaceae bacterium | reverse complement strand
AAGAAGGCGGCCGCCGGCGAGTGAGCGCCACGGCGCGGGGCCGGCTGGTCGCGCTCGAAGGGATCGACGGCTGCGGGAAGTCGACCCAGGCGCGTCGCCTGGCGGCTCGGCTCGACGCCGTGGCGACCCACGAGCCAGGAGCGACCCCGCTCGGGAAGGCCCTGCGCGACCTGCTCCTCAGGCCGGGGACCGCCGTGGACCCTCGAGCCGAGGCGCTGCTGATGGCGGCCGACAGGGCCCAGCACGTCGCAGAGGTGCTGGGCCCGGCGCTCGACGCCGGCCGCTGGGTCGTCACCGACCGGTACTCGCCCTCGACCCTCGCCTACCAGGGCTACGGGAGAGGCATGGACGTCGAGGAGCTCGGCCGGCTCGTCGCGTGGGCGACCGGGGGGCTCGTCCCCGACCTCGTCGTCCTCCTCGAGGTGCCGGTGGCCGTGGCGGCGAGCCGCCGGCGGGGGCAGACGGCCGACCGTCTCGAGACGCTGGGGGACGCGTTCCAGGAGCGGGTGGCAGCCGGCTTCGCCGCCCTCGCCGCCGCCGAGCCCGGCCGGTGGGTCGTCGTCGACGGCACGGGGACCGCCGACGCGGTCGCCGACGTTGTGCTCGGGGCGGTCGTCGACCGGCTGGGACGACCGTCCGGTGCGCCCGAGGACGGCAGGCGGTGAGCAGCACGACCGGCACCGAGGTGCCCGCCGAGGCGCTCCCCGCCGAGGCGCTCTTCGACGAGGTCGTCGGCCAGCCCCGAGCGGTCGCCGCGCTCCGGGCGGCGGCGCGGCGCCCCGTCCACGCCTACCTCCTCCACGGCCCGGCTGGCTCGGGCACCCGTGCCGCGGCGCGCGCCTTCGCCGCCGCCCTGCTGTGCCCGAGCCGCGGGTGCGGTGCGTGCGCGACGTGCCGGCGGGCCCTCGCAGGTCACCATCCCGACCTCGTCGAGGTCGAACGGAGCGGGGCCTCGGTCGACGTCGAGACGGCCCGGCAGGTGGTGGCCCGGGCCCAGCGTCGGCCGCTCGAGGGTGCCCGCCAGGTTCTGGTCGTCGCCGACCTCCACCTCGCCGCGCCCGCCGTGCCGGCGCTGTTGAAGTCGGTCGAGGAGCCGCCCGGGGGAACGGTCTTCGTGCTGGTCGCCGACGACCTGCCCGAGAGCCTCGCCACGCTGGCCAGCCGGTGCGTCGAGGTCCCCTTCGACCCGGTGCCCGAGGAGGCGGTCGCCCGCTGGCTCGAGGCCGGAGGGACCGATCCCGCGACGGCCGCCGTCGTGGCTCGGCGGGCGGGGGGGAACCTCGAGCGCGCCCGGCTCCTCGCCACCGACGCCGGCTTCGCCGCCCGCCAGGACCGCTGGCGCGCCGTGCGGGAGCAGCTCGACGGCTCGGGCGCCGCGGCGGCACGCACGGCGGCCGAGCTGCTCGCCGCCGTCGACGAGTCGGTCGAGCCGCTCCGTCGGAAGCACGCGGAGGAGCTGCAGGCTGCAGCCGAGCGGACCGAGCTCGCCGGGGGGCGCGCCGTTCCCGGGCGGCGCGAGCTCGAGGACCGGCACAAGCGCGAGGAGCGGCGCTGGCGCACCGACGAGCTCCGGGCCGGCCTCGCGGTACTGGCGAGGACGGAGCGCGACCGCCTGGCCGGACCGGACCCGCGGGCGGCCGCCGCCGCCCTCGACCGCATCGCCGCCGCGTCGGCTGCCCTCGTGCGCAACCCCAACGAGGCGCTCCTCCTCGAGGCGTTGCTGGCCACCCTTTCGGACCTCGAGGGGTGAGCCGTCGGACCTCGAGGGATGACGGTGCGACGGCCCCGGGTGCCGCCCGCCGGGGCCCGCCGAGGTCGGCCGGCCTCCGGGGGCCGCTGGACTAGGGTGTTGGGCCGCGCCTGGGTAGCTCAGACGGCAGAGCAACGCACTCGTAATGCGTAGGTCA
>CAZSYT010000116.1:0-7281 GCA_964610905.1 uncultured Acidimicrobiaceae bacterium | reverse complement strand
CGTCGTCGCGGTCGGGGAGCCCGAGGTGCTCCTTGGGGGTGACGTAGCAGAGCATGGCGGTGCCGTGCATCCCGATGACGGCCGCCCCGATGGCCGAGGTGATGTGGTCGTAGCCGGGTGCCACGTCGACGGTGAGCGGGCCGAGCGTGTAGAAGGGCGCCTCGTGGCAGACCTCCTGCTGCAGGGTGACGTTCTCGGCCACCTTGTGCAGCGGGACGTGCCCCGGCCCCTCGATCATCACCTGCACGTCGTGGCGCCAGGCCACCTCGGTGAGCTCGCCGAGGGTCCGGAGCTCGGCGAACTGGGCCTCGTCGTTGGCGTCGGCGATCGACCCGGGGCGCAGGCCGTCACCGAGCGAGAAGGCCACGTCGTAGGCGGCCATGATCTCGCAGATCTCCTCGAAGTGCGTGTAGAGGAAATTCTCCTGGTGGTGAGCGAGGCACCACGCGGCCATGATCGAGCCGCCCCGGCTCACGATGCCCGTGACCCGCCCGGCGGTGAGCGGCACGTAGGACAGCAGCACGCCGGCGTGGATGGTGAAGTAGTCGACACCCTGCTCGGCCTGCTCGACGAGCGTGTCGCGGTAGAGGTCCCAGGTCAGCTCCTCGGGGACGCCGTCGACCTTCTCGAGGGCCTGGTAGATGGGGACCGTCCCGATCGGCACCGGGGCGTTGCGGACGATCCACTCGCGCGTGGTGTGGATGTCCGGACCGGTCGAGAGGTCCATCACCGTGTCGGCGCCCCACCGGGTCGCCCACGTCAGCTTCTCGACCTCCTCCTCGATCGAGGAGGTGACCGCCGAGTTCCCGATGTTGGCGTTGACCTTCACGAGGAAGCGCCGGCCGATCGCCATCGGCTCGGACTCGGGGTGGTTGACGTTGGCCGGCAGGATGGCCCGGCCGGCGGCCACCTCGGCGCGGACGAGCTCGGCGGGGACGCCCTCGCGCACGGCGACGAACTCCATTTCGGGAGTGATCTCGCCCCTGCGGGCGTAGTGCAGCTGCGTCACCGGGCCCGAGCGGGACCGCAACGGACGGCGGGGGCCACCGGGGAAGCCGTCGGGAGGAGGGCCGTTCCGTCTGACGGCGGCGCGCCCGTCGTCGCGCCGGTGGACGGGCCGGCCGGCGATCTCCTCGACGTCGCCGCGCCCGAGGATCCACGCCTGGCGCAGCGGCGGGAGCCCGTCGGTCGGCACCGAGCCCGGTCCCGAGGTGTCGTAGAGACGGACGGGCGGGTTCGCCTGCGGCCCGGTGGCGCCGGGCGACGTCGACAGGACGACCTCGGCGAAGGGGACCCGAACGCCCGCGCCCCCCTCGACGTAGACCTTGCGTCGGACGGGCACTGCGCCCTCCGTCCCCCCGGCGCGGGGCTCCCTGCTGTCGGTCAGTGACATGGCTCGTCTCCCTCCGCCGGCATTACCCGGTTCAGGTTCGGTCGGCACCCGGCAGGCGCCCTCTCAGCCCGGTCGGCCCGAGCTCCCGTGGGCCCAGTCTCGCGCAGCCCGCACCGTCACGCCCCGCCGGCGTCCCGTCCCCTCCGGCGGCGACGGGGCACGCAGGCGAGCGGGCGGGCCGGTGGCACCGGGGCGGCGGCGTGGCGGCGGCGTGGCGGCGGCGTGGCACGGCCGGCGTGGCGGGCGTGGCCGGCGTGGGGGGCGGTCTGCGAAGCTGTGGCCGACACGCGCAACCGAGCGAGGGAGGACGCCACGATGGGAACGCTCGCCACCGGCGACCGGGCACCGGGGTTCACGCTGCCGGACCAGGACGGCAACCCGGTCTCGCTCGCCGACTTCGCCGGGTCGCCCGTCGTCGTGTACTTCTACCCGAAGGACGACACGCCGGGATGCACGAAGGAGGCCTGCCAGTTCAACGACAACCTGCGCTCCTTCTCGGCGTCGGGGGCCACGGTGGTCGGGATCTCGGCGGACCCGGCCGCGAGGCACCGGGCGTTCCGTGACCGGTACGGCCTGGGCTTCCCACTGCTCACCGACGCCGACCACGCGGTCGGCGCGGCCTACGGCGCCTGGGGCGAGAAGACCCTCTACGGCAGGAAGACCGTCGGGGTCATCCGCTCGACGTTCCTCGTCGGCCCGGACGGGACGGTCGCCCGCGCCTGGTACCACGTCAAGGCCGACGGGCACGCCGCCAAGGTGCTGGCCGAGCTCGAGGGCTGATCGGCCGGGCGCCCGCCGGGCTCAGCGTTGGTGGACCGGGCACCACCACGTCGTGCGGCCGCCCACGTCGGCTCGGGCCAGCACCGCCCCGTCCCGCGGGCAACGGCCGCCGGCGTGGCGCTCGGGGCCGAGGTCGCCCAGGTGGGACCCGCCACGCCCGAGGAGCGCCTCGAGCGTGGCGACGAGGTGCCGGTGGAGGCGCCGGGCCTCCGGCGGGCTCAGGTCCGCGGCCGGCCGCCGCGGGTCGATGGCGGCGCGCCAGAGCACCTCGTCGGCCACAAGGTTGCCGACGCCGGCGAGCGCCGACTGGTCGAGCAGCCGTGCCTTGACGGGCGCGCTCGACGCCGCCAGCGCGCGAGCCAGGGCGGCGGGCCCGACCACGGCGGCGTCGGGCCCGAGCCGCGACAGGTCTGGGTCGAGGCTCACGCCGCCGAGGCGGCGTGGGTCGTGGACGGCGAGCACGCCGCCGTCCTCGAAGCGCACGCCGAAGCGGACCCAGCCGGGATCGCGCCGGCGCGGCGCGTAGCGGAGGTCGTCGACCCCCGCCGCTCCGTCGAGCTCGAGGGTCCCCGTCATCCCGAACTGCAAGCCGAGGACGTGGCCCGAGTCGACGTCGACGAGCACGCGCTTGCCGTGGCGGCGCGCCGCGACGACCCTCGAGCCGACCAGGGCGGCCTCGAGGGCGTGCCGGTCGGTCCCGCCCTTCAGGTACCAGAGGTCGGGGGTCGAGATCGCAGCGACTCGGCGCCCGACGGCCCGCTCGGCCTGACGGCGGTAGGCCTCGGCCTCGGGGAGCTCGGGCACCCGCGCGTCAGGGGCGGCGGTGGACCGAGACGGCGTAGGGCTCGGCCCCGGTGAACGGGGCGCCCTCCCACGTGGACCACCGCTCCTCCAGGGCCAGGCCAGCGGCGGCTGCGAGCTCGTCGTAGCGCGCGACGCCGATCCCGCGGTCGAGGGCGAAGCCGGCGACCAGGCGGCCTTCCGGGGCCACGTGCCGGGCCAGCGCGGCGACGACCGCGCCTTCGGTCCCCGGGGCGACGAAGCACAGGACGTTCCCCGCCATGACCACCACGTCGAAGCAGCGGTCGAGGTCGAGCGAGGCGAGGTCTTCCTCGAGCCAGGAGAGCTCGGGAGCCTTGGACCGGGCGGCCGCCAGCATGGCCGGGTCGAGGTCGACGCCCACCACGTCGACGCCTCGCCGGGCGAGCTCGATGGCCACGCGCCCGGTGCCGCACCCGGCGTCGAGCACGGTGTGCGGGCCCAACGACGCCACCAGGTCCGCCTCGCCGTGGACGTGCACCCCGCGGGCGGCGAGCGCGTCGAACCGGGCGTCGTAGGACGCGCCCCTCGGCACGTCGTCGTCGAGCCAGCGACTGGCGCGCCCGGTTCCGGTCATGGCGCCAGGGTAGGCGGGCCGCACGCCCGACGCGGCACGGCCCGGGGCGCCCGTGGGCCGTCGGGCGTCCCGCTCCGGCAGCGGCCGGCGGCGCCCTCCCCGGCCCCGGCCCGCCGTCGCTATGGTGGGCGCATGCCACCCGAGAAGCCACAGTGGGCGGAACTGCTCCAAGAGGTCGTGACCAGTGGCCTCTGCACGGGGTGCGCCGGCTGCGTCGTGGCCTGCCCCCACGACGTCCTCTCGTACGACGACGCGGGCGGCCGCTACAAGCCGTTCCACGTCGACGCCGACGGCGGGCCCGACGACTGCACCCACGGCCTCAAGGGCTGCACCATGTGCACCCGGGCCTGCCCCCGCTTCCGCGCCTGGGAGCCGGAGATCGACACGCACCTCTTCGGACGACCACGCGAAGCCGACGAGGTCGCCGGCGTGAGCTCGGACATCCTGCTCGCCCGGGCCACCGACCCCGACGTGCTGGCGGTCGGCCAGGACGGAGGCCTCGTGTCCGCCCTGCTCATCTGGGCGCTCGAGCACGACGTGGTCGACGCCGCGCTGGTGTCCGCCCTGGAGGGAGACGGCTCGAGCTGGAAGGCGGTCCCCGCCGTGGTGACCGACCGGGCCGGCGTGCTCGGCACCGCCGGGTCGCGCTACACGTACTCGGCCAACACCCTCGCCTACCCCGAGGCGGTCGCCGGCGGCGCCGAGCGCATCGCCCTCGTCGGCATGGGATGCCAGGCCTCGGCCCCGCCGGTGATGGGTGCGCGCAAGGCGGGGAAGATCGCCCGGAGGCTGTCGTTGACGATCGGGCTCCTGTGCTCGAAGACCTTCGACGACGCCATCTTCCCCGAGCTCTTCGAGGCTCGCTACGGGATCCCCCGGGAGACGATCACCAAGATGAACATCAAGGGCGTGTTCCAGGTGTGGGCGAACGACGGCAGCTACCACGAGATCCCCCTGAAGGAAGCGCACGCCTGGACACGCGAGGGGTGCACGATGTGCCCGGACTTCGCCGCCCAGCACGCCGACATCTCGACGGGCGGCATCGGTGCCTTCAACGACTGGACCCTCACCATCGTCCGCACGGAGCGCGGGCGGTCCCTCCTCGACGACATGGCGGCGGCCGGGGCCATCGAGACGCGGCCGGGCGACGACGACCCGGGTGCGATCACCCTCCTCCACAAGCTGGCCCGGGTGAGCCGGAAGCGGTGGCCGGCGACGGCGGTGGAGATGCCGGGCCGGCTGCCGACCACGGTGTGAGCGCGACCCGGGCGGTGGCGACGAGGGACGGCCGGCGGAGCCCTTCCCGCAGCGCCGCCGATCGGCGCCCCACGGTGGTGCTGCTGGTGCGCCACGGCGTCACGCCGACCACGGGTGCCGTGCTCCCCGGTCGGGCCCCGGGCCTGCACCTCTCCGACAAGGGGAGGGCACAGGCCGACGCGACAGCGGCGCGCATCGCCGTCCTGGCCGCCGGCGGCGCCAGGGACGGGGGTGGCGGGGGTGCCGGTGGCGCTCGGCACGGCCGGCCACAGGCGGCGCCGGTCGCGATCTACGCCTCGCCGCTCGAACGGACGCGTGAGACGGCCGGGCCCATCGCTCGGGCGCTCGGCCTGCGCGTGCGCGCCGACCGGGGCCTGCTCGAGTGCGACTTCGGGGAGTGGACCGGCGCCGAGCTCAAGGCGCTGGCGCGTCGGCCCGAGTGGGCCACCGTGCAGCGCGCCCCGAGCCTCTTCCGGTTCCCCGGAGGGGAGTCGTTCACCGACATGCAGCGGCGGGTCACCGACGCGCTGGCCCGTCTCGTCGCCCGCCACCCGTGCGAGACGGTCGTCGCCGTCTCGCACGCCGATCCCATCAAGGCTGCGCTCGCCATGGCCGCCGGCACCCACCTCGACCTCTTCCAGCGTCTGGTGGTCTCGCCGTGCTCCGTCTCGGCCGTCGCCTACGGCACCGAGGGGACCCACGTGCTCACGGTCAATTCGACCGGCTCGCTGGCGGAGCTGGGGCTCTCGTGACCGAGGCCTTCGACCTCGCCACGCCCGACCGGTTCACCGTCGGGACCGTCGGGCCGGTCGGGAAGCGGCTCTTCCTCGTCCAGTGCCGCGAGGGGAGCCTCCTGCTCACGCTCAAGGTCGAGAAGCGCCAGGTCGCCGTGTTGGCCGCCACGCTCGCCACCATCGTTCGGGACCACGAGCGACCCGGTCACCTGCCCGACGACCTCGCCCTCGAAGAACCCGCCGATCCCGACTGGACGGTCGGGACCATCGGCGTCTCCTACGACGACGACGGCGACCGCATCGTGCTGGTGGTCGAGGAGCTGGTGCCCGAGGACGAGGCCGGCGCCATCGCCCGCCTGTCGATCACCCGCGAGCAGGCGGCGGCGTTCGCCATCCGGGCCACGGCCCTGGTGGAGGCCGGCCGGCCGCCCTGCCCGCTGTGCGGCTCTCCGCTCGACCCCTCCGGACACGAGTGCCCCCGGACGAACGGCCACCGGCCACCCGCCGTCTGAGCGGCTGGCGCCCCGGGCAGGGCGACCTCGAGTCCCTCGCCACCCGCCTGGCGACAGCCCCGCTGACGGTCGAGGGCCGACTGCCGTGGAGCTCGAACCTGTCGCTGCTCGTGACCGTCGGCGAGGCGGGCGCCGAAGCCGGGGACGAGGCACCCGGTGCCGACGACGGGAGCGACGACGCGGTGCGCGCCGTCTACAAGCCCGAGCGCGGCGAGCGACCTCTCTGGGACTTCCCGGACGGGCTCTACCGGCGCGAGGTGGCTGCCGCCGTCCTCTCCGACACCCTCGGCTGGGGGATCGTGCCGCCCACCGTCCTGCGGCACGACGGGCCGCTCGGGTCGGGCTCGGTCCAGCTGTTCGTGGAGGCCGACTACGAGCAGCACTACTTCACGCTGGTCGAGGCCGGCGGGCACGACGAGGCGCTGCGCGCCATCTGCGCCTTCGACGTCGTCGTCAACAACGCCGACCGCAAGAGCGGCCACGTCCTCTACGGGACGGGCGGCCGCCTGTGGGCCATCGACCACGGCCTGTGCTTCCACGCCGAGCCCAAGCTCAGGACGGTGATGTGGGACTTCGCCGGCGACCCCGTGCCTGTCCGGCTGCTCGACGACCTGGCCGACCTCGTCGACGCGGTGCCGGCGCCGCTCGCCGGCCTCCTCGGGCCGGACGAGTGCGACGCGGTGGCGCGGCGGGCGGCACGCCTCGTCGAGGCGGGCTGCTTCCCCGAGCCGTCCGGCGACCGCCCCCCCTACCCCTGGCCGCTCATCTGATCCGGCGACGCACGGCGCCCGGGGGCGGCCGAACGGTGATGGTGCCGGGCCGCCCCGGGGCTCCGTCGGCTCCGTCGGCTCCGTGCCGGCGCTGGCCGGCCCGGGCGGCTCCGGCCCCGCGTCGGCGTCAGCCGCGGGCCTTCAGCGCCTCGATGAGCTTCGGGACCACCTTGTGGACGTCGCCCACGATCCCGAGGTCGGCCACGGTGAAGATCGGCGCGTCCTGGTCCTTGTTGATGGCGACGATGTTCTTCGAGTTCTTCATGCCGACCAGGTGCTGGGTGGCACCCGAGATCCCGCATGCCACGTACACGGTGGGCTTGACCGTCTTGCCCGTCTGGCCCACCTGGTGGGAGTAGGGCACCCAGCCGGCGTCGACGATGGCCCGGCTGGCGCCGGCGGCGCCGTGGAGCAGGTTGGCCAGCTCCACGATCATGCC